>NZ_CAJMYY010000041.1:0-61186 GCF_905220185.1 Paraburkholderia sp. J11-2
TGCAAAAGACAGAACGTCTCCTGAAACGACCCGGCAGCAATCGCTGGCTCTGAACGATGGCGCCGACGTAGAGAACATCCGACGCGCCAACCTCCACGTTCTCACGAGTCGCAACGGATCGAAAGCAAGGCTTGGCGTGGTCATGGACCTGAGTGGGTCCAACATGGCCCACCGGCTGCATGGCAAGAAGCGCCTGGACGCTGTCGAAGCAAACCGGTTCACGGAGCGGCTTGGTTTACCAGCTGGCTGGCTGGACATCCCGCGCTCTGAAGCCGATATACCTGCGTCGGTGTCGCGTATGCTTGCCCCTGCCGCGCGCGGACGCGTATCGGCTCAACAAAACGAATCGCTTGCGGCCGCAACGAAGGATGACGTGCCGGCAAAGGCCTCCGGTGCGAAGGCGCGTGGACGGCGCACGCGGGCGGGCGATCCACAAAACCCCTCACCGGTTTCGACGGATGTGGCGGGCGAGCAGGAGGCGATCGTTGCCAGCGCGCAAGATCCTGTCAATGGTTTTCCCGCCGACGTTACCGGTCACCGGCCTGAAGAAAGTAATGACGGGGCCCCGGCAGCTACACCGGCAACCCCAGAGTCGTTCGCCGCGTCCGCAGTACAGCAGCGAAACCCGGCAGCCCTCCACTTCGCTTCCGTGACGAGCCTGGACAATCTTCACGGTATCGAGCCGATAGCGGAAGCATTGCTCAAGACGCTGGCAGGCAAGGCACGCACGGGTCGCCTCGACGAACTGAAAGCGCTGGAACTGCTGCAGCAGGCGATCCTGTTGTGAGCCTGTAGTAGCGTGCCAGGCCCTTCGCGCCATGATGCATAAGGCGCATCATGGGGGCCCGGTTCCGGTACGCACAAAAGCTGTGCCCTGTCAGGTCGACTCGCCATCGACCTGCATTGCCAGGCTGACCGTTGAGGGAATCATCTGGAAGATGGTGTGGGAGGCTCCCGGAGGCCGGATTTTTCTCCCGGGTTTTCCTGGGAATACTGATCAGGGTGTGCCAGGCAATCCGCAGTGCGGAGATCGCCTGCGGCTCAATGGAGTTTGGACGTGTGACGACGGCGGGCAGTTGCCAGAAGCGGATTATCGTCGGCTTCGGCGTCGCGCTCTTGCGCACTGCCATCGGCAATGACAACGTGGACGTCCTGCGCAAAGGCATCTTCGAAACAGCTGCGCGCACGTGCAACACATTCGGACGTCGGCGCGTCGCCTGCACTCGCTGCGGCCTGCGCGGTCGCTTTTGCGGCCAGGCCAAACGCGGCGACGATCTCTTCCCAGGTCAGTCCGGTCGCCATCGCTTCCTGCACGAGCTTGCCCGCGACAACACCGATCTTTGCTCTTAGTTCATCATCCATTGCTTCAACTCCAGCGATCCTTCGTGCCGCGCCTGCGCGACATCGTTCCACAATTAGCTTCGCTTTTCAGGCGAGAGCGGCACGGCCGGTGGCGTCCTGCCACGCCATCTCGACCGCACAGTCACCGGACGTAACCGTACCGTGCGCCTTTGCCGTCATGACGTCGTATACCATCGCTCCATCTTCGCAGTATCGAGATGTTGCCGCGAGATAGCGCGCGCGCACGATTGCGCGCGCCGCAACTTCGGGGTCACGACCGGGTCGATAGCGTAGTTCAAGCATGGTGCCATTCCTATGCCTTCTGGAGCACGAAATTCGCGGCCGCGTATCGTGCGTTGCAGTTCCAGACCTCCTGCCCGTCGCGGTAGAAGGTTGCCCAGCCGTCCTTGACGGTAACCTGCGCTGTGGGAAATACCTCGCTGTGCCCATTTGCGGCAGCAGAGAGGGAATTGTTTTCCTTGCAGATCGCCCTGTATTCGCCGTCCTCAGGTACGTCAGTTCGGGAGACTTCCATTTCGTGACCTCTCCGGTTGACGGTCACATCTGCCGGTATATCGCCGGGCCACCGATCACGCCGACTGCTACTGTCGTACCGCAACCATAGTTGCGAGGCTCATGCCGAACCTCGTATCCATCCTCATCGCGCCTCAGGCGGCCGATATGCGCTTCGACGGATGCGTCCTGATCACGCACAGCCGCAAGATCACGCATCACCAGGTCCCCTGGCAACGACCGCAAACACTCCAGCAACGTAGACATCCTGCTTTTCCTTCCTCAGAACCTGATCGTATCGAACGGGACATCGATCCCGTGGTGTTGAAGCACAGCGTTGCGAAATACCTGCCATTCGCCTTCTCCAGCTCGCTCATGCGTGCAGTGCAGGCACTGATCCGCACCGGCCAGCTGCTCGGTCACGGTTCGATGCACGTCGATCCCGAAGCGTTTGCTGAATCGTCCCACACACGAGCCGTCGTGTGCGGTCACCCACACGGTATCTCCCAGTGAGGACACGTCAATGCTGTGAGGTTGCGTCATGCTTTTTCCTGTTTATCCAGCGGCAATCGTACTGCATGTTACTGCGGGCAAGCACACCCGCGGGACTCTGGAACTTGTCGCTCCCGGCTCCTGTGAGACACCTGAAAGCACAGAATAAAAATTGGGTATATGGGCGGCGTCTCTTCGCACTGCTCGCCGCGAGGCGGTGGCGGGGACATCGAGCGTTGACCGTTAGTCGCTTTTTCTAAAAACAGTCGCGGCACGACAACCAGCAGGGCAACCGCGATACTGAAATTATTTTGAAGGTCGCTCTTGCCTTGTAACGTGACATCCCAATATTCCTGCTCGACATCTATCCGCCAGCGTCGAACATGTCCAACAAAAGCTATCGGTCCTCGCGTCGCCCGTCTGCCAGCGCGCATGCAAAGTCGCTCTTTCTGCCCATGCCTCGCAAGGAATCCTCGGATCTCGCGCTGCGTGCACGGATTGCGCTTGAGCGTCTGCGCAGTGGAGAAGCGGACCGCTCGCTGGTCAATCTCCTCTCGCAGGTCAACATCATCACGAGCTTCATCACCCGGGCGGGTCACGGGAAACTGGAGATCGGGGAGATTGAACGCGTTGAGCGTGGCCTCGCAGAGGTACTCAATGAGGCCGATCGCACCAGTGCCTGGAATGTGCCCGAATGGCTGATTGACGGCCTCACCGCCGTAGTGAATGAGTACGATCGCCAGCTCTGCTTCACCCGCATGGAGATCGTTTTGAGGGCGAGTGATTACCTCGGAAAGCTGGTCGGTATGGTCACGCGTGACACCCGCGCCAACGACAGTCGCCTCCGGGTTGCACAATAACTGCAGCGCGCTTCCTGTGCCCGAATCGCACCTCAGTCAACGAGGTGGATAAGGGCGGCCGTTGAATGAGGACGTGCGGACGTGAGAGAGGCTCACACAAACGTCAGACGGATATTCTGGCACGTGAGGGTAACCGCTCCCCATAGACGGAGACCATACCTCCGAACGTGCAGTACATGGAAATGAAACTGGGAGCCGTGTAGCCTGTGACTGTCGGCAGAGGCACGCGGGCGCATAGCGATTTCTGGCAACGCTCAACGAAACGGAGTCACACGCGCCACTCGCGACCCGGCGTCCCACAACCCTGCGCGCGGTAACGCTGCCGGCAACCACCTCCCCGGACGAATAGAACATGGAAATTCGCGTCGCTTACGAACACAGTCTCGCCACTGCGCCTGAGGAATTCATCGTTCAGGTGCCTTCGCAGCTCGTGATCGATATTCCAGCGAACGTGCCGCGCGCCCTGTTGCCGGAGTTCATCGCAAACCTGATCGTCGAACGCTCACCAACAATCGGAAAGATTCGCAATCTGAGGATTCTCTAGCGGGCTTCTTTTGATCGTTGATATCCGGGTGTCGACAGACGTTGTTGCCCAGCCTCAGCAAAACTCAGAAGAGGCTCTGTTGCCTGATATCGCGTGCCGGAGGCAATGACGGTTTCTGGCGTCGCACGCCCACGCGTCGGCGAATGACACGGCGTACGTGGGCGATCAGCTCGAAGCTTCCGTTCGCAAAACTGAGCGTGAGCCTGAACTGCGTCAGCCCATCCGCTCCGATACCGGGCTGCACCCGCAGCGATGCACGCATGTCGAGCCGACGGGCACGGTCCACGAGTTGCGCGCGACTCATCCCCGGCCACGCGTGCGAAATCAGTCGACCAACCGCCGGTGGAACCGACTCGGGAGGACATGCAACTGGCAATGCGAGAGATACAAGTTCAAAACGGTAAGCCATTGGCTTGACGGCACGCGGCACTGTGTCCGCACTTCCTGATGTACAAACATCGCGCCGCTCTCACGTGAGGCGACGCACGAAGGGACCTGAGTAATCAGTCGTAGCGGGCCGCGAATGCGGCGTGGCCAGCATGTCACCCCGCCAGCTACGACTGGATCGCCCGTTACCCCCGTTACCTTGTACCCGTTACGCTGCTGCGACTTCAGGCGCGGCAGCAGCATCAGCTGCGGCCGTGGTCTTTCTGGCTGCAGCCTTGCGCGGCGCAGAAGCCTTTTTCGCGGGTGCTGCGGCCTTGCGTCCGCGTGCGCCCTTTGCCGGAGCCGCCGCTGCGCGGCCAGCCTTTTTCGTGGCGACTGCCGTCTTCACCGCCTTTTTAGCCACAACACGCTTTGCGCCTGCCTTCTTCGCAGCTACCTTTTTCGCAGCACCCTTCTTTGCAGGCGCTGCCTTTGCGTCGGCAGTCTTCGCCGTTGCACCCGCTTCAATCAGGAATTTCGAGCGATTCTTGACGTCGCGAATCCAGAGCGGCGCCAGACCCCGGCCCGACCACGTCGCACCCGTTTTCGGATCCGCGTATTTCGGCGCAACGTGATGCACGACCGCGCCCGGGGCTTTTGCTGCCGCCTTCGCCAGCGTGGTCCCAGGTTTCCGACCGCGTCGCTTTGCAACAAAGCCTTCGATGTCGGCGACAGTCAGGCCGTGCTTTTGCATCAGGTCACGGATTTTCGTCAGGCCCACAGACGACTGCTTTTCGGCAATCGTTGCCGCCTGCTTCTGCAGTTTGGCAATTTTCGAGTTGATTGCGTCCAGGGTAACCATGTCTATTCCTCGCTGTGGGGTTTACCGTTCATGCGATCCTGGAACTTCCCTGGCTTGTTTGCCAGGCACTTCGAAGTTCGGTCTGCCCGTCAGAATTGACGCGATCGTCGCGGTCGTGATTATGACTTTATCAGTACGCTCGTGCAAATTGAAAGCACAGCGCGCAACGGTTTGAATGTCACTGGAGTTCAGGAATCGGTGCACGCCCGATGTTGCCTGTACGTCCCGCAACGCTGCCTTTCTTTATTTGAATGCTATTGCGCCGCAAAATGGCCATCTCTCTATTATCCAGACATGTACCCGGTATCGTTGGTCGGGGAGGTATGGGTCTTGAGTCAGCGATGCGCCTGCTCATTGCGCACGATAAATCGCGAGCGCAACAAAAGCAGATTCAACGTGCGCAAGCAAACCTGGTGTCGCGCATAGGTTGTTTTATACTGCTTTCATAGCGGTCGCCAGCCGCGGCGCCTCCCGTGCGCCGCTCCCAGCAAAATATGATTTAACCATGCTCCGCCCTCTTCGCTGCCTCGGCATGGGCAGCGTTGGGTCGCGTGGTGTCCTGGCGGCACGCGATTTGCAATCACCTGCCCAACGACAGATTGTTGCGCGGAGAATACACCAGATGGATGAGAGAAAACGCGAAAGCATCGTGGCCTATCTGCGACGACGGATGGCCGAATTTGGAATCGAACCGGAAGACATCGCTACTTCAATTGCAGCCGATCAGGCGCGTTTGCAGGCAGTGCGTTTCCGCGACGCTTCGGGCAACACATGGGACGGCAAAGGCGTTCCGCCACAATGGGTGGCTCAGGCAATCAGTGCCGGCCAATCTCTTGAGCATTTCGCAATTGACGGCGCGTCGAATCGCGACCCGGGCAAACGCACCGGCGCCGACTGGCGCAATGACCCGTTTGCCGGCACCAGACTGGCAACGGTCAGTGCGGAGAGCGTTGGGGCGGCCTGAGAGCGCACCCCCCCCCCCCGCCGTCGAACGCAGGCTTTCAGGTCGTGAAGCGACGCCGGGCATCCAGTCGACGCAACAGACCCTGACGGCCGCCGCGCCACTCAGGCAGGATCTCCGGATTGTAGTGAGCATCCGCGCGCGATCGGCCTCGCACCACGCAACGTTCGTCGCTTTGTTCAGCGTCGTTAGTCCGGCCAGATCTCCACGGGCGCCGGCCTGCCCCCAAGGTTTGAAGTCATCCGCGGAAATCAGGCAGGTCACGATTATGCCGACTGCTAGAATGGCTGCCTTTTTCAGGGGAGTTAAATGTCCTGGTTCATCTACGAAGTGCCCGAATACAACGAAGACGGGGCGCGCATCGAACCCTTCACCGACCTGCGTAGCCGTGTCCTGAAAGTAAGTGGGCAGGCTATGGCTGACGAACTGGAAAGCGTCCGCGAGAACGCCGCATCGACGGCGGACACGCCCTCGCGCCCGCTACGCGCCGCAGAGAATCCCCACGTATTCCCGATTCCTTATGCCGACTCAATGATCCTGGTCGGGTTTATCTTCGAACTGAAGCGCGAGTCCCGGCAACTGGTGGTGTCACCCGTGGAAATGCCCTGGCTCAAGGACGCGTAGAAAGCGGGACGATCGAATCCGCTCCAAAGCTGCGAGGCAGACTACCCTCCAGGTGGCGCCCTCGTGCATAAGCGCGTCTTCGATGAAGACCGCCATCTGCAGATGTGTCCGGTTCAATTCTCTGCGCAGTGCGCAGACATTTTCTTCATCCCTGGAAACTTCGACCGCATGCACGCAGTCACGCAACTGCCGGACGAAGAAGCCACACTGAGCATTTGCGCCGTCCGTCCGGTTACGATGCGTCCTGCGCCGGGATAGCCGGGACGGGGGTCACTCGCGTCAGATGAGCGAGATTACCTGTCGCCCAGGATAGCCCGGATCCTCGGATCGTATGGCACTCTCAGTGCCTCCGCGATAGTCGCTGAGGCAGCGCCGGGATGAAGAGGATTGAAAAGATAGTTGTACGAACGGGGAAGTATTGCACTCGGAACCTTGAGGAGCAGCTCCTGCCCTCCCGCCAGCCATTCGCTGCCGGCGGCCTGTGTCCAGTCCGCGTTCTCGCGCCAGTCGTCGGGGATGACGTTCGCCGTGAGTTCTGCCATCGCAACGTCCCCGGTAATCTCCACGCGCAGCAGTTGATAGTTATCTGGCAACGCCTGCGGAGACCCGAATTCGTGGTGCACCATCGTCTCAAGCAGCGCGAGCGCGGGGTTTTCCGCCAGATAGACGACCGGCTGCCCCCGATGATGCCACCGGCCGGGCGCCCTCAATCCGCCGATTCCCCGAAGGTCCGCGTAGTTGCTTATCCTCCAGAACTCCATCAGGCGAAGTATCCCTCGTCGATCTGAACCAGGGTATCCTCAACAAGCCGTGCACCGTGCTCAGTCGATGCCATCTCGAGCGGCGTTTTCCCGGCGAATCGCTCCTTCTTTCCTCGAAGCCAGTTCATGGCCTTTTCCGGGTTTCCAAACACCGTCTCCGCCTGTGCAACGATCCTGGCGAGGCGGATGGCCTTGTCCGACTCGTCGGTCGAGAGCCGCTCGCCATTCTGACGACGATGCGAGAGCGTCCGGCGAGGAATGATGAAGAGCAGCTCGTCGGCCTTGAGTCCATGCTCGCCGAGACGGTCGATCACGTCCACGCCGACGCGCTCGGTCGCCAGCGCGGCAAGATCGCTCCCGGACCGGATGTGGGCCTGGAGCAGATCGCCCAGCAGTGAGAATTCGGTATGGCGCGGGTTGACGCGCCCAGTGGGTCGGTATTCAACAGTGGCCATGGTCTCTCCGAGCAAAATGCCCAAACAATGAAGGCATTTTGCCACAGATTGGGATATCCCGCTGAGCCGCGGCTACAAGCGGGTCTCGCAGACTCTGCCGGGGGCCGATCGGGCGCCACCGAACAGCCCCGGACGCCATCAACGCCAGGATAGGCGCAAGAGTGCCGGGCCGATCGAGCATCAGAGGGTCGGCTTACCGTCCTCGGAGGGTTTCGGCCAATCCTGTGCCGGTCGATCGGATTGCGCCTGCGGCAGTGGATCGGCGGGCGGACAGGCACCAGACGTGCCGAGCGCGTCCTGCACCTGCTGGTCGACGCGCGCGTGGCGATACTGATCCATCGCCCGGTTCAGTCGCTCGTCGCTGAACTGCACGCGCAGCCCGGCGTCCACGGCCACCCTCGCGGCCGCCAACTGGTGCGCGTCGTCGCCAGTCAGTTCGAGCGTGCGACCGAACTTGCTCTGCGCGAGCCGAAGCCCGGTTTCGATGGCGGACCGCTCCGCCTGCAGCACCTGAACACTGGTGCCACGATCACGAACAATGTCGCGGCCATCAAACCGATAGGTGACGTGGCCACTCTCGTTGACCGACCAGGACAGAGCAGGCGAGCGGAAAATGATCGCATTGTATTCGTCCTGCGCGTGCTGCCGTGGAGTGTTCGGCCGGATCACATTGAAGGCTTCGCCGCCGATCTCGGCATCAACTTTGACCGCCCCCGATACACGCTCCGGGCCGGCAGTGCGTCGCAACTCCTCGAGCGCGCGCTCATCGCCCTGCTCCGCGCGCGTGCGCAGCCAGCCGGAAAAGCTCGGGCCGCCTGCCGCTCCAAATTTTTCCTTGAGTGCGGCCCGCTCGCGTGCGATCGACTCCCGCAGCGCGTCGTCGCGGCCCAGCTGCCCGGCGCGTGCGAGTGACGTCGCCGCGCGTCGGCCAGCCGGTGTGAGTCGCACATCCCGCCGGATTTCCGCGCGCCTGGTGTCGAACGCGGCGCGGATCTCAGCGCGGCGCCACTGTTCATTTGCGCGCTGTGTGAGCCACGCGTCGCTACGGGCCGCGACATGCACTTCGCGCGCGACCGAGTATTCACGCCAGAGCGCCGCGCGTGGCAGCTCGCGCGGAGCCGGGACCGGCTCACCGGCCTGCTGTCGCTCATACACCGCGCGTAGCAATGGTGCGGCTTCGCTCCACGACAGATTCAGTTCTTTAGTCAGGAAGTCCGACACGTTGAGGTTGCGCGAGCCCGCGCGGATGCGATCGGCGCCGTCGCGGCCCGTCGTGACCGCATATTTCGCGGGCCGCACGCCGTGCGTGTGCGACAGTTCGGCAAGCAGGCGACGGGCGTCAAGACCCTGGCGAATCTCACGAAACTCGGTGTGCTGACTACCTGACTCATCACGCTGCCGAAGCTCGCGCGCGAGTTGCGAGACCACACTGTCCGAGACGCGGCCAGTGTGCCGCGGTGTGGCATACGTGGCGTCGTCGGTGCGAGAGCGGCGCGACCGGTACGGTGGAGCATCAACCGCGAATGCGTGCGGCGTCCGCAGGATTGGCCCGCTTGCCTCGAACTCGAACGACGCGTCGATCGAGTCGAACCGGCCTGGAAACGCGTCTCGCCGGTTGCCGGAAAACCAGCCTGGCGGCGACATGCCGGATGGTGTCCGTGCCGGATGCGGCTGCATCATTGGCAGGCTGTCGAACGGATCGCCGAACGCATAGTGCCTCTCAAGCACACGGTTGTACGCGTCCAGCCCGCTGACTGAGGGGGCTGCGTGCCCTACTCGTTGCGCTGCAGGCTTTCCATCGCGATCTGCAGCCCGTCGCAGGCCGTGCGCGGATACGGCGCCGTCTGGCTCCAGCTGGTGAAACGCATGATGCGGCAATAGCACTGCAGATCGATGTCCGATGCCGTCCACAGGGCGGCCGGGCACGTTTCGCACAGCGTCGAAGGGTTCGGGCGCCGCGTGCGCCCCACCTGGGATAAGGTCAAACTCGGCATCGAGGCCGCCGTATCCATCATCGAAGGGTTCGGGCGCGTCGAGTTCTGATTCGCGCGCGCCTCTCCCGTCGACTGCGTCGGGCGGCTGGGCGCCGAATTCAAATGCGCGTCCGCTTCTGTGAAGATGTTCTGCGAGGGCTGGAAGGGGGTCGTCTGCTCGTTCATGATGTGCCTTCAGATGTTGTGCGTAAAAGCCGCGTTCGAGATCCGCAAGCATCAGCTCGCGGTCGTGGGGAGAGGATTCCTGATAACGCTGGTACTGACGGCTACCGCTGTTGAGATACTTCACTTCGCGCGCGCGGGTCGCGTACCACTCATCCAGCACGGCCGCTATGTGCGCCGGTGTGCGTCTGGGCGCAACACCCGCTTCATAACGGTCGGCCGCATCTGCCGACAGCGCCTGCAGCTTCTCTGCGGTCGGCAGTGCGATGAATTCAGGCGTGAATACGTATTCCTTGAGGTTCACGCCCTTGTCGGCGCCAGCCGGCTTCACATTCGGGTAGGCGTTGTCGAGACCGGTATTGCGCATGCGCACGGCACCGTGCCCGTGCAGCAGCGCCATGAAATCCGCATGGGTCTCGATCTGGCGATCCAGCACCGCGTCGAGAATCCGTTCCTTCAGCTCGCGACTGTTCGAACGGAACAGGTCGCCACGGTAGCGGCTGATCATTTCCGATGCGTCGGTCAGCAGCGTGCGCCGGTTGTCCTTCGGACTCGCAAGGCCATACTGCGCGTTGACATGCTCCTGGAACGCGTCGATGAAACTCAGGTTGGCGCGCACGTAGCCGAGCGGTTCCAGGTGCCTTTCAGCCAGCAGGTTCCAGCGCGGAATGACGATGTGGATGTGCGGCTTGCGCTCAACCAGTTCGCCAGTCCGCTGGTCCACATAGCTCTTGATCCGGGGCAGGTGTGCCTCGGCATAGAAGCTGTATTCGTCCGGGCGGTAGGCGTGCAGCGCGAACGCCTCGAACTCCCGGACGATCTGAAACAGCGTTTCCCGGGCGACGTGATCCTCCTTGAAGGAGAGCGTGATGGACAGGTAACGTTCGACACCGGGTGCGGCGTTGATCGACTGGATCACTGCGTCGGTCAGGTCGAGATCACCGGCGAGCACCACGCGCTCATCAAGGTCATCACGATCCAGGTCGCGGCCAACCTTGCGGCCTTCCTCGAGGTACTGCTTCACGCCGTCGTGACGGCCGTCCACTCTAATCAACACGATGAAGATGGGCCTTCAGCAGTTGCGTGATCAACTCCAGTTCGTCGACCAGGGCGACGAACGTGGATTCGGATAGCTGGCCGGCCACGCGCGCCGTATTCGCCACGTGGACCAGCTGGTTGAGGTTGTTGCCGGTCTTGTTGATCACGTACATGATCCGTTGTCGCTCAACGGACGCGGGTGGGCGCGCGACGATCTGCGTGCGGTTCGTCAGGATGCATTCGCGCAAAAAAACAGACGGACTCATGCCGGAACGTTCGACCTTTTCATTGAAGATCTGCCACTGGTCGTCGGTGAGCCGCGTGCTCACCGGCCTGCCAAGGGCCTTCTGCGCTTTTTTTCGACCACGGCGCCTGGCTTGCGCCACAACATTGAGATCGTCTGCGCTCATCGCATGTTTTCCGTTACCAGAGAGACAACGGGCGGCGAACTGCCGCCACCGGCGTGCAAGAGTCAGGGACCGTACTGGGTTCGCCCGTATTGCGAATTGACAGGCCCCTTCACGTCACTCCCGGCCGACTGGCACTGGTTCAGGAAATCGCCTCGCGCGTTGGCCGTGCCGCCCTCATCGAAGTGACCGTGGTGAAAGCGGACGATGGAAAAGTAGCCCGTCTCGTATTCGGCGCATGTCTTGCCGCCATTGCCACCCATGATCAAGCCGGCAAGACAGAGCACCGCGCCACACGCATCCTGGTTATCAGCGGCGTGCGACGACGGCGTGGCGAGCGCACAGGCCAGTGCCGCGCTGCACAGCGCGGCCGCAATCGCCCGTCTTTTCATTGCGTTCATGATCTAACGTTCCCCTCGAGGAGATGCGGTGGTTTTCGGCTAGGTGAGCGTGTGTGCCAGACGGGCAACGACCCAGATGAGCGCGGCGCCCGCGCAGAACGCAATGCCCATGAAGGCGACGAGCGAACCGGTTGCTGCAACTGCCGGATTCGTGGGTACGACGCGACCACGCGATTCAACGGCAGCCCGCAGCCGCGCCAGTTCGTCCACGACATCCGCTGTTGCCGCACGTCGCGCCTGGTCAGCCGCCTTCGCGGCCACCTCGCCGATGAATGCCTGGCGCGATTGCGTGAGCAGCTTCGTCAGTTGCGTGTTCTCCTCGCGCAGCGCCTGCACCGTCGCGGTCAGTTTCTGGTCGGTGGACTCCATCAGCGCGACAACATGGTGTTGTGCATCCACGACCTTCATCTGCTCGATCAGGATCTCCGCGAGCACGGCCAGCTCGTTCGACGCCGGCATCGTGGCGATCACCTGGCCCAGGCGCTCAGACGCTCGCCCGGCGTGATCCGGCTGCGGCGTCGGCTCGTTCATGCATCGACCCCTGCCATCAGTGCGGTAAACGCCCGATCCAGCAACGGCTCGATCGACAGCGCCTTGCGTTTGAGGCCAACCAGCCTCACAAGACGGTCCTTCTCCGAGGCACTCGCAGCGTCGATCAGCTGCACCTTGTAGTCCACCCCGTCTGTCGCAATATCGTGGATCGTACGGCCGGCGGCCGCCGCAAGCGTAAACACGTCGTTCTTTGGGATCAGCGCATCCTGATTCAGTTCGAAAGTCCGCTCCCTCTCATGCAGTTCGAACAGTTCCCCGAAGTGCCGGCGCAGCGTTACCTCGCGGTCCTCGCTCCTGACCAGATCGACCTTGTTCAGAAGCACACGGATGCGCCCAGGCTCGACGCCGAGATCCGCGAGCATGTTGATCGTCTTCATGGAGTCCTTCATCTGCTTGCTCTCCGGTTCGACCGGCACAATGAAGCATGCGTAATCCTCCTGTGCCCCTTCGGCACCATCGAGGCGGTTGAGATACTCCTCGACGTTCGATGCACCGATATCGACCAGCAGATCACGTCCGCGCATCAGCTCGTCATGCAGTTCGTCAAAGCGCGCGGCAATCATCACCTCGACCTTCGGGCCGGCCGAGTCATCCGTATTGATTGACTCAATCTGGCGTACCGACATTGACGGCAGCCTTGGCGCGAGCAGTTCGCGGGTCACGGTAGTCTTGCCGACGTTGCCTGAGCAGTTCACGATAGCCATACTCATTTCGAAATCCTCATCAATAGTTGGAGTGCCGCCACTTACATCACCTTCGGCGCCAGTCGGCCTGTCTGCGCTTGCGGGGGCAGCGGGATGTTTGACGGGCCCTGTGCAGGCGCAGCCTTCGGTGCCGTCCACGCCGCATGCAGCTCGGCCGCGCGCCTGTCGATCTCGGCCGGGCCGGCGTCACGACCCAGTTCGCCGCGTGCAATCCGGGCCTCGATCTCCGTGCCCGCCTGCATGCGGGCATCGAACCGGCGAATCACCTCGGCACGCATGCGCGTGGGGGCCCGCTCAAGCGACTTTTCAAGGACTTCGCGCAACTGCGCGACGGTTTTGGGTGCTTCAGGCGTGGGCGGTGCCGCCATGTCCTCTGCAGGCGAGAAACGCGCTGCGCTGGCCGCCGCTTCCGGTTTTGGGTTTGACGGCGCGCCCGATGGATTCTCCTTCGCCGGGTTCGTCTTCTGCGCGACATCCGGCGCGGGCGACGTTCCGGCCTTGGTCGTTAGCGCCGCACGTTCACGCTTCGCGGCCTCGAGTAATGCCTCATCGCTTTCGGCCGGCTTGAAGCCCTTTACATCCACACCCGCGAGGGACGCTTCGATCCACGCGTTGCGGCGGAACGTTTCGCTGCCGCGCACGACGATCGAATCCCAGTTCTTGGCCTTCGCCACCGCCACCATGTCGGCAATCGTTGCGCGATCGTTCTGCCGGGAGTTCAGGCGTGCCCCCACGTCCTCGAAGTGCGGCTGCGTGGTCGCGGTCGGGTCCGACTGCACGCCCGGCTTATCTTCCATGCCTTCGAGCTTCCAGAACCGCCCATCCTTCACCATGTAGCGCGAGGCGACGTGAGCGGGCACGTCGTAGCCGTATTTCGTCACGACCGGCTTGCGTGAGGCAGGGTCGACGCCGATCTGGTTGTCGCGGCTGTCGGCGATACGCGCAACGCCAGCCTCGTGCGCGTCTGCCGCTGCACGGGCGTCGCCCGCGTGCTGCCCTGGCATCGGCGTGCCCTGTTCGCGCAGCAACCGCTCGGCGGCCGCCCGCTCGCCGTCGCGCACGGTGCGCACGCGCTCCAGATCCTGCGTCGACACGGAATCGAACACCGGACGCTCCGGTTCGTTCGCCGGATTTCTTGCGTCCGCTTCATTCTGCGCAGACGTCTGCGTGCGCTGGATCTGCGTGTCGATCATGCCCGACACGGCTGGTGTGTTCATCGACGTATCGTTCGCTGCGCGGCCGGGCTGAACGACGGGTTCGTTAGCCGCCGCCGCGTTGACAGTCGGGCGAGCGACGTCCTCGTTGCCGGGTACGGCATTTCCCGTGATGCCACGCAGGCGTATTGCGTCGTCGATTGCCGCTGCATCGCCGACGTCCGCAAAGGTCACCGCATCGCCATCCGTCTTGACGTCCGGCTGCGCCTGCGAGGCTGGAGATTGCGCCAGTGATGCATCGACCTGCCTGTCGAGTGCTTCGCGCACGTGGGTCACGAACGGCTCGCGGGCGGCCGGCGACAGAAACGCAAGCTCCTGATCGAGCGCGGCGGCAACTTCAGGCGCGGTCCTGCCTTTCGCGAACTCCTCCCTGATACGCCCAGTCAGCCCCCGAAAGTCGGCCAGGTCTTTCGCCAACATCGACCAGTCCGTTCTGTCCTCGTGCTCACGACCGGTCGCAGGCATCGCCTCCACGGGGTCGAACGCTTCGGCGATGTCCGCGAAGGTGGCAATGCCGTCGTTGCGCTCCGGCTCGCGATGGCGATGCCGGTGTTGCGGCGCGACGCTTGCCCCGTCAACCGGAGGCGCATCGTCCACCGGGTCGGAATCCGTCACGTCGCGCGCAGGCGTGCGCTCGTCGATTTCCATCGGACTCAAGCCCGCTTCGTCGCGAAGTTTGGCCAGCGCTGCGGCTGCCCGTGGCGGCAGGGTCTCCGCCGCAAAACCGGTGCGGTTGCGGATCTGCTCGCCAATCGCGCGCTCGCCATCAACAGCGTTGCCGGACTTGCGCCACGCTTCACGATGGATCGACTCCAGCCGCTGCTCAAGCGCCAGCGTATGGTTGACCTCGTTGCCACGCAGCGTGACCGCCGTCGTAATCGACTGGATCATTTCGCGAAAGCGGCGGCCGAGCGCCGCGTCGTCGAGCTTCGGCTGTGCAGCCTGCTGGCCAACGCGCGCGCCCCGTCCATACAGATGCTGCCGATCGGCGAAATACTGGTGCCGCGCGTGGACACCGGCTTCCCGTACTTCGTCAATCATCTCGAACGCGGAGGCACCCTGCGCGCGCAACCGGTCCCGTGCCTCCAGTCCCGCCTTTTCCGCGGCGGCCTGAAGGGAATCCCGCACGAAGGCGCGGGACTCATCGCGCGGTTGACCCATTAGCTCGCTCAGCCGCACGGCTTCCCGCTCGATGTCGGCGTCACTGCCGAACAGCGTCTGCGGCTGCCCGCGCACTGCTCCGGGTGGCTTCCCTGCCTGCGGCTCTTGCGCTGGCATCCACCGCGCAAAGGGCGCCACGTTAGTGCCGCGCGGCACGTACCATTTTTTCGATCGCCGGTCGAACCTGGCGCCCAGATCGTGCGCCGCGTCCTTCTCCCTGAACGGGACGTCCAGATACGTCCGTTTGCCTTTCGGCCTGTTCGGGTCAGCCATGTGATACCTCCTTTGCCTCGTTGTCCGCCGGCGCGACAGACGCGAGCGCCGGTTCAATCCGGTCCTGGACAGCGTCATCCCCGCCTGCCACGTTGAAATCGATGCGGATGCCCGCGAGCATTTCGCGCACGTCCTCGCGCATCGCGACGCCAAGCTCGGCCAGGTCAGCCTCGAAGCCCGCGAGCGCCATGCCGGTCGCGAGTGGCCCGGGCGCGCGTTGGTCGAGCGCGAGAAGCTCGGCCGCGGTCAGCGGCTTCGCACCGGCCTGACGTGCAAGTCGGATTTCGCCAGCGGCCCTCGCGGACAGCGCCGCGTGATACCTCTCCGGGTTGTGCGTCGGGATGCCGGTCGCGCGCAGCTCACCAGCACGCCAGGCCGCCTTGATTTCATCTTCGGTGGGCAGGCGCTTGTTGATTGCAGCGAGCATCGGACTGACCGAGCGCATGCGGTCGATGAACAGGTCATCCTCGTAATAGGTCGCCTTCTCGCACAGGATCGGACGCTGGAAACCAAGCACGATTTCCTGGTCCTGCTCCATGCGCTTCAGTTCCTGATCGAGCATCAACGCGCGGCCGTGATCTGACGTGTTCGTGCCGGTCGACGTGTTGCGGCCGTGATTACGGCTTTTCGAGGTTGCCTTCTCGGTGAACGTCCCCAGGGTCTCGGACAGTTCCTTTGCATCCTGCTGGTTGCCAGGCGCGTACGCCACCAGGACTGCGTGGTTGGTGATCAGCGTGCGCGCCCCGGCCGGCCCGTACAGATCGTTCGGCTCCAGCTGCGCCTTCGACTGCAGGATCGTGAGCAGGCGAATCCAGTAGCCCGCGATGAACGCGTTGCCCTTGTCGAGTACCTCGATGCGACCGAGCGCAGTAAATTCGTCCCCCACGCCAAGACACTGATATTTGATGGTCGGATCGTCGCCCGGCAGCACGTCGAGGTTGTCCTCGATCCACTGCGTGTAGAACAGGTTGCCGAGCAGGCTCGCGACGGCAAGCTCACGCACCGGCAGCACAACGTATATCGACATCAGCTCGCGCCGCACGCGGTCGAGCTCGAAGTCGCATGCGCTCGTCGCCTGGTCGACGATCGGGTTGCTGAACAGGCGCAGACCGGCGTTAAACGTCGCAACGATGTTCAGCATCGTCTCGTCGGGCGAGGCCAGCACGCGCGAGAGCGCGCCCAGGCAGTCGCCCGACAGCGGCAGCCCCTTCTGCGGCTCGTGCTGCATCAGATCCGACAGGTGCTCACGCACTTTCTTGTCGGGCGTGCTTGCGAGCCGCAACACCTGTCCGAACGTACAGTCACCCGTCATCTCCATCAGGTAGAGCGCAAGGCCCATGAACAGGTCACTCGCCTGCTCATAGAAGAACTTGTTGCGCCCGTCGGTCGTGTGATACAGGCGCGCTGCAATCGCCTGCAGGCGACCGACCCGCACGAAGGATGCACTCTTCGCAATCCTGAAAAGCGGATTCCAGCGGTGCGTGTAGCCAGTCTGATCAAATGGCGCCCAGCGAAACACCTGCTGGCCGCAGGCCTGCCGGTACCGCGACGTCAGGTCGTAGTTCTCTCCCTTCACATCGAGTGCGACCGCCGAATCCGGAAAGGTGAGCAGATTCGGGATCACAATGGCTGCACCTTTGCGTGAACGCGTTCGCGCAGCAACCATCACGAACTCCGTTCCGCGGAACGTCAGGTACTTGCCCTTGTACCGCCCGACGATGATCGACGGGTCGCGGTGATCGCCCTTGCGGCCGCCCCTGTTTCGACCGCGCCCGTTAGCCTCATCGAGCAGGCCGTACCGCCGAACCTCGTAGCTGTAGGCGAAGCGGGCATCGCCATGCAGTTCGCGCTTCGGCTTCATGACCAGCGCCGCGACGATCGCCGCTACCGGTACAAGCGGCACGATGACCGATGCCGCTGTCGCCATCTGCAGCGAGCGTTTCACCGCCTTCACATCACCAAAGGCGCGCCAGTAGTCGTGCAGCGTCCACAGCCCGATTGCGGAGTCCGGCAGCTTTTCCAGCTTCGCAAACAGCATCGCGCCAACGTACTGGCCGGTGGCAGCGAGACCGATCAGAACCACCAGCGCAAGCAGACCGGCCGCGATGATCCGGTCGGCAAGCGTCGCGGTTTTTATCAGCACGGCGCTTGCACACACACCCCACAACGCGCACGTCACGACGGCGAGAGCAATCACGGCACCCATTTCGACAGGATCGCTGATCGCGTCGAGATGAAGCAGACGGCCGGCGGCCAACACGACTGCGCCGGACACAATGCCAAGCAAGCCGCCAACAAGGAGACGGGCTTTCATGCTGACGCTCCCACTGCCGCGTGCGTCTGCCGCTCCTGGGGTTCCGGGCCGGTTTGCCCGCCACTGTCACCAATGGCGGAATCGTTCGGTCGCGCTCTCATGCATCACCTCGCAGCAGCCTGTTTTTCGTCGCCGGATCGAACCAGATTTCTGTCAGGTCCCGGTTCTCCATAAACAGCACCACGTCGACCGTCGTGCGGATCTCGCGCATCAGATAATCGAACGGGAGCGTCTGGCCGACCGGGCTTTGCTTGACCAGCGTGGCGATGCGGGTGAGCGTCGCGATCGAGTCGTTCGCGTGCACCGTCGTCAACCCGCCCTGGTGCCCGGTGTTGAGCAGCGTCAGGTAGTCCCAGGTTTCGTCGCCGCGCAACTCCGCAAGCAGCACGCGATCGAACTTCATGCGCAACGTCGCCTTCACCAGGCGTCGCGCCGGAATCGCCTCACTGTAGAAGAGGTGAACGTGATTGCGATGCAGTGGCAACGGCAGCTCGTGGGTGTCCTCGATCGTCGCCAGACGCGCCTCGCGCGGAATAATCGGGATCAGGTCGGCCAGCGCCTTCATCAGCGTGGTCTTGCCGGAGCCCGTGCCGCCCACGAGCACGATGTTCAGCCGGTTCAGTATGGCCAGCTTCAGAAACCGCACGACATCGCGCTGCGCGAGCGCGTCGAGCATCTCATGCTGAAAGCGCGCCAGGCCATAGGCACCCAGCGCCCGGGACGGATTGAATACCGCAGTGGCACGACTGACGTCCATACCCTCTGAGCCTGCCCGTGCCGCCGCAGCGTCGATCTCGCCGTTCGTCATTGCGCCACTACCGCCGGGTTCATCCCGGACCACATCACGGAACCTGGCGAACCGCCCGGCGTCCGACCACTGCTGTACCGAAAGGCGCGTTGAATTCGGCACGCGAATCGTCAGCGACACAGTGCCCGGCTCGCACGCCGGTGGAATCACGATCTGGCCGCGCTCGCCGTCGGGCAGGCGTACCGGCTTTTCCGGCTCGGCCGCCGATAGCGGCGGCTTCGCCTTGTTGTAGATGGCCAGCGCCGGTGCGAACTGGTTCAGCATTTCCAGCGACGCATCCGGAAGATCATGGCGCTGCCAGCCGTCGCGCGTTTCGGTCCAGCCTTCATAAGGCCGGTTAATCGCAAACTCGGTGACGCCGGGCATCGCCAGCATTGCGGCAATGCCGAGTGTCTTGAGGTGACTGCGTACCGTAAGACTGTCGTCGTATTGCATGCTCATAAGCATCCCGAATTAAATGAATCAAGGCGTCGCCAGTTCGTACACGTCGGAGAAGTCCACATCGCGCGCAACGAAAATTGTCGTCATCGACCCGTACTTCGAATACGCGGTCGGCGGCACGTTGATGGTGTTGCGCAGCGCTTCGGCCGCTACCTCACCACCGGCATTCGTGGTGTTGTTAAACTGGATCCCGCTACTGCCCGAGTTCGCGGCCAGTGTCGACAGCGCCTGACCGGCATCGCTGATCAGGCTGACCATCATCGCGCCGCCAAACCGCGTCCAGAAGTGGTTGTCGACGTAGGCCGGCAGGCCACTGCCGCCGAGCGCATCGGCCGCAGGCGAATCGAGTTGCACCTTTACGCCGTCAGGCGTCGTCAGCCGCGTCCAGATCACGAAGATCCGCGCCTGACCCTGCATCAGCGCCTGCCGCTGCTCGCCCACGACCTCGGAGCCGCGCTCGACCAGCAGCACCTTGCCGTTCGCCGAGTACACGTCTTTCGCCACGTGGCAGGTGGTCATGCCCGGGTAGTCGGTCACGATCTCCGCACCCTGCACGCACGGGATCGTGGTGCCCGCGATCAGCAGGTAGTCACGCGACGGCATCAGTTCCGCCTTCACCGTTTCCAGCTTCGATGGCTGCAACTTGCTGTCCAGTCCATCCTTCGCAAATCCGGCATGCGAATTGGTCAACCCGGGCGTGCCACCAGGGGCTGCCGCGTCGGGCGTCTTCTCATCCTTGACGGTGAGCAGCACGTCGCCATCGAGCTTGCGTTGTGCCGGCGTCTCCACCGCGCTGGCCGCCGTCGCTGCAGCAGCGCCGTTTCCATTCGCCGCACTGGCTGCGTTCGCATGCGCAGGTGTAGCAAGCGCCGCGCTAGCCGCCGCCGCTTCCGACGCCATCGCCGCTTCCTCTGCCCGCTGCTTCTCGATCTTTGCCTTGTCGCGCGCAAAGTCGTGCCGGTCATCTGACGGCTTGTCCTTTGCCGCTTCCGCCCTTGCCGCCTCGGACTCGGCGTGATGCTGCGCCGACCACCGCTTGATCGCGACACCCACTGCGATCGCGCCGAACAGCAGGATCAGCACCATCCCAAGGACGATCGGTAGCATCCGGAACGGGCTCTTGCGCTTCGTGCGGCCAACACCCGGCACCCCGCGCTCGCCTATGCCGGCGGGCTCGACCGGTGTCGGGTTCGCCAGGTTCGGACCGTTCAGATTGATATCGTCACTCACCGCCCGCCTCCTTTTGCTTCACGAGACGCACCGTGCCCGGAATCGTCGTGCCTGTCGGGTTCAGCTGGCCGTCTGGCCGGTATGCATTGTTGCGAATGCCGAGTACGGCGTCCCCCAGGCGCAGGTTGAAGCGCTGCGCCGTGTCGTGCACCACGAGCACGGGGCCGCGCACGTCATCAGGATTGACGAGCGCTTCCTTGCCGTCCCCGTACACGCGATAGATCTGCGGCAGGTCGCGGCTCGTACTGAACTCGAAGTAGGTAAAGCGGCCGTCATCCCACAGCGCCGTTGGCGCGAGTGTCGTGTCACCATGCATGTCGTAATTGAAGTTGCCCACGCCAGGCGTGCTGACGGTCTGCGCCAGCAGTGCCCGCGCTTCGGCCGAGCGCACCGCGGCGGCCGCCGACGCCTTTGCACGCGTGTCCGGATAATCGAAGGTCAGCGACCAGACTGCTTCCTCGTGCCTCCTCACCGGGACCAGCTTGAGCACATAGCGACGTCTGTTCGTGAGCAGAATCAGGTTGGTTGCCGCCTGCGGTGCCTTCGGCTTGAAGAAGAAGCCGTTGCCGGCTGGGCCAGCCGTCCATGCCTTACCGTCGCCCATGCCGCCGCCGTCGATTTTTTCGCCTTTCTCGAAGACGAGGACAGTCGCCTCGCCCGGGCGATAGGCGATCCGGTACGTCTCATTCGGGTCATACACGGCGCACGCAATGTGCCGGTCACTGCCGCACGCACCGGGCACGACTTCGGCGACAGCCGGTAGCGACATGCCGAATAGCGCGGCAGCGATCGACGCTGCAGTAAGCGCTTTCGGGAACCGGATGGTCATGGGTTGGCCCCTCCGGCCGGTGCGCTCAAGGACATACTTGACGGTGCCGACTGGGACGATGTGGCCGCGGACGGCATCGGTGTCGCGCCGTCTGCGGTGCTGCGCGTCCAGTCGCGGTCGACAGAGTAGCTGGTGACACGAAAGCCCGTTGGATTGAGCTCCTGTTCGTCGCTGCGGGTCGGCAGATCGCCTATCTCGTAGGTGATCGTCGCGACCCAGTATTCGGTTTTAGGCGGTGCCAGCGCCGTGCCGCCCTGCGACGACAAAGAAATCATCGTCTTCGAGAAGAACACCTGTGCGGTGGATCCAACGAACGTAATCGCTCCTGGGCGCACGATCACGCGATATTTATCTGTGAGCACGTTTTGCGGCGAGTTCTTGCGGTTGTAGAGCGCCGCATACAACGCCTGCTCGCGTGGCGAGTTCATCAGCGTCACGGTGTCGTACGCATCCTGGATCGTGTACCAGTCGTACTTCTCACGCAGCTTGACATACGTGCGCAGTGCTGCCCGCACCTCGAGTTCACCGAACGTCACGGATCCGCTGTGCGCGACATCAATCACCTGCACGTCGCCGGTCGCGGTGTTGTCCCTAATAATCACAGGTGGCGACGGTCTCTTTAGTTGTACTAAAGCTGACGAGCCAAGAATTGAGACAAGTGCGACGAACATGGCCCCGCCCGCAACGCGCCATGCAATCTTCGTCATGTTTTCCTGCAGCTGCTGCCGGGACTTCTCGAACGAGAGCGCTTCCCTGAAATACATCCGCGCCATCTCGCGCGGATCGGCGTCGGCGAGTTTCGCCGCAATGTGCTGCAGCGCGGCCGCGCAATTGCCATCGACGGCAACCGCGACTGGCTCAGCCCGCGCCGGCGCCGGCTTCCATGGCATCCATTTCATGGCGCACTCCCCTGTGTCGCATGGTTGACGGGCATCCACGGCCCCTCCGGTTGCGTCGGCTTTGGTGCCGACGAACACGCAGCAAGGAGCGCGGCGCAGCAAAGCACGACGATTAATTTCACGTCAATCTCCGATCGATGTGTACTGTCCGCCGTCTCTGATCGCTCTGGCGGACATGCTGCCGTTTATTTCTCCCGCTCGAACTCGGAGCCAGGTGTAACGAGATGTCCATTCGACTTATCGATCGTCATTGCATATTGAATGCTGGAACTAACAATCATCTTCCCATCCACAATCGTGGCCGGTTGTTGGCGCATTACCGTTCCGACCTTGTTTCCATCGTCGTTGTACTGATCTTCCCGATGCGAAACATAAAAATCATTTCCGGTCCCATTTCTGCTAATGACGATATCTTTATAGTCCTGACCACTAACGCGCGCCCACTTGCCAATGTACTGATCACCATCGTTGCCCTTGCCGCATCCAAATTGCGCCAACGCCACGACGACCACTACTGTCGCCTTCGCAAATCGAATTTCCCTCATGGACATCTCCTGGTATGTAAGATCACGCGCGGCCAATCGAGTTGGTAGGCGCCGATGATGCCCCACTTGCGCGGCCGCCTGTCAGCTTCATCGCCCTCATGGCTGCGCTGGCCGCGTTACCGAGCTTACCAACCATCGAGGAGATGCCCACGCCACCTGCAAGTTGCGATGCGAGTGACGGCATGCTCAACGACACCACGATGAACACAAGCCCCGCCCCGATAATCTTTCCTTCAATTGCATAGGTCAGCATCACGTTATGCACGTCGAATGTCTTCGGCAGTACAGAGGTCATGAAATTCACCTCGATCGCGCCTGTTGCACCGAATAGTGCGACGAGCAGGCCATAGTTCAGACACTGTCCGACCCAGTTCTGGAAGAACTGGCGCGTCGCCGGGAAAAGTGCCGCAACAACGAAGGCCGGCCCGAGCGCGAGCAGCAATCCAAGAGCGAACTTTGCAAGGATGATGTATGCCGCTGCAATCGCGAGAAACGGAACGCCGACCAGCAGGATGCAGATTGCAAGTACTGAAACTTCGATATAGAGGCCGACATCGCTCCACGTCAGTCCCGCGTACATTGTCTTGATTGCGGAGATATAGAGATTCAACAGCGTATCGAGCCCACTACTCAGGCTGTTGCCACCCATCAAGGCACTACTCAGATCGTCCCCGAGGCCATTGAAGAACGGCACCACGTATTCGCTGTAGTAGCTGATATTCATCCCGAGCGTGAGCACAGCCGCCCACCCGGCCATCTTCAGCAGGAAGTCGGATATCGGGCTGTCGTTGTGGCCACGCCAGTACGACACGAGTACGAGCAGGACGTAGAGACTAAAGCAGGCTGCGACCAGCGGACTGATCAGTGAGATCATCCGGGCCGAGCCGGTATTAATCGTGTTCAGCACGTTCTGGTCGAACGAGTTGAACATGTCGGTAAAGATCTGCAGTTGCATGATCGCACTCCGCGTTATTGATCGGCGTTGTCGTCGCCGTTCAGTCGTTGCTGCATGTCGTTATGGGCGGCCTGTTGCGCGAAATCCTTCTCCGCATCCTGAAGTCGCGCCGCGAGGTCGAGGCGCATCTTTTCCGCGTTGATCGACGAGTTTTCTGCCGCCCACCGGTTTTGCAAATCGGCCTTCGCCGCCGGATCCTGTGTGAGGTTCGACTGCTGCATCAGCTGCTGGATGTTCGTCAGCCGGTCGATCGACGCCTGATACGAGCGCATCGCCATTGCCTTGTTGGCGGCCAGAGTATCGTTCAGACGCTGCTGCCCGGGCGTGTACGCGGTCATCCCCTCCTGGCTCTCGATACTGCTGGCGAGGCCGCTGATTCCGTTCAACTGCCCGCTCTTCACTTCGTCGTAGACCGACTGCCACTGATCCGGCAGGTAGTTGCGCAGCGACGGGTCATTGAAGAGGTTTCCGAGGCCGCGATTGCCGATTGTCGACTGGTACTGGTCCGAGAGCAGGCTGTATTGCTGCTCCAGCTGCTTGACGGTCGAGATCGCCTGCGCGATCGCCTGCAGGTCGATCACCGGGACACCCTGCGCGTGCGCTGCCTGCATCGAGAACGCGGCCGCGATCAATGCGGCGCCCGTCAAATCGCGAATGACCTTCATCGTCATGCTCCCAAGCTGGACTGCAGTTGTCGGCAAACCATCGCAATACATTGCGGCGGCGGCCAGTCCCGCGCAGCCAGTCGAGCAAGCCACAAGCAAAACGCGCTCGGCGTCCACTCTCCGGTGCCAGCGCCGGTCGTGCTCGTCCGCCCGCTCCTTGAGCTGTTCGCGCTTCGCTGGCTCGATCGCCGACGAAAGGTGAAGATCGAGGGTCGTCATCATTCGGTTTCCTCAACAAGTTCGGCTTCGTGCTTACGATCGCGTTTGCCCTTGCGGCGTGCCTGGAACAGCTGCATTCGCAGGTCCGTGTCGCCATGTGCGTCGCGCGCGCATTCTTCCCAGATCGCAACGTTGTCCAGACTGCTGGAAAGCACCGCGATCTCGTCGTTCATACCGCCCAGGTCCAGTGTTGCAAACGCCGACTGGTTGCTCTGCTTGATCAGGAACGTGCGCGACTCCTTCGACAGCCGCTTGAGCGTGTCGAATTCGCGGTCGGTCAGGTTCAGGAGCTTGTAACCGTCGCGCGTCGCGTCCGGATTCGGCAGATAGATCTTTGTCGCCGTCAGGTCGCGGATCTCAGCGAACACCGGACACTGGATGGCGTCCTCCGGCGACTGCGAATCCAGGATCAGGAATTCGTCTGCCTTGCGGCCCGTCTTGAGCGACTTGCGGATCAGCTCCTGTGTGGTGGGGTAGCTGGCCGGCAGCCAGAATTCGGCAATCACCGTCGCGAGCAGGCCGCCCCTCTTCTGCATCTGGTCCTTGAGGTACAGCAGGTGTGCAAGCACCGGCTCCGTGGCGGCATAGTCTTTCTTCAGGAAGTCAGTGACATCGAAGCCGATCCGGCGCACGTCGGTAATGTTCGTCAGCGCATCCGGTACGTTGTCCAGCGCCCATGCGAATCGACCGTTAGTTGCACCACACCACTGGCTCAGACGTACCCACAGGCCGCTCTCGTCGCCCGTATCCGGAATCGACTCCAGTAGGCGGCTGAAAGTCCTGTGCTCGATGTTCTCCAGCTTCATGACGGTGTCGACCGCGTGCTTGATCTGGCGCTGGTCGTCAGCACTTAGCTTGCCGTTCTCGTCGCGGCAGCAGGCACCCACCAGGTCGTAAAGGTGCGCGAGGTTGCGCTTCGTCTCGGGCAGGCCAAACGGCGCAAGACCTGTCGGCTCGCCTTCGCGCAGCGTGTAGTAGACCGCGCCCATCTCCTCGAGGAAGATCCGCAGACCTTGATCGAGATCGAGCGCGAAGATCTTCGGGTCGAACCGCTCGAGGAAGGCGAGCAGCATCGTCTCGAGGGTGGTCTTGCCCGTGCCAGTCGAGCCGAGAATCAGCGTGTGGCCGGCAACTTTCTCACCCACGCTATCCTCATCCAGGCGCGAAGCGTGACAGTTCAGGCTGAACAGGCTTTTCGCAACGGTCTGCACCGGCATGAGGGCCGTGCCGTCGCCGAGCGGATTGCCGCGTGCCTTGCCGGCCGAATAGGTATGCATCGAGAACGACGACGCGAGACTGCGGGTCGACTTCGGCATCGGCCGCGGCTTCGTTCTGAATCCCGGCACCTGGCTCATGTACGTGAATGGCGCCGATGCCGTCGCCTTCACGAACTTGAAGCCGCAATCGTTCAGCGCACGACTTGTTACGTATGCGCCGTTACTGATTGCCTTCTCCGGCGTGTCTCCGTACACGACAAGTGCACCGTGATAGTCGCCGAATGCGAGATCGCGACCGGCGATCAGCGCCACCGCATCCTCCAGTTCCTTGATCTGGTGCTTCGCCTTGTCTTCGACCGACCGCAGGTGATTGATCTGGTCTTCGATCGCCTTCATCGCTTCGGCAGTGCTCAAACAGCCCAGGCTCTGCGTGAAGGTGAATTCGACGGGCAGCGACAGCAGCGGATTCGTCTGCCCCCAGCCGGCCTTCGGAAAATCCTTCAGGTCGTAGCAGACCGCGAACCGGGTTGAGCGATCGGCGCGGATCTCAACCGTGTCGTAGTGGAAGTGCAGGTGCGAAGTCGGGATCAGGTCGCGGCCGGTTGCCTGCGTGACCGGCACACGCTCATCGACGCCGTTCACGAGTTCGCCAATGAACTGATACGCCTCCGAGAACAGGATGCCGTTGTGCCCGTATGTTTCGAGCAGTTGAGGATCGTAGGCAACGAGAGCCTTCATCAGCCCCTCGCCCAGCTCCTCGAGCTCGCGCACCGTCTCGTCCAGGTCGTCGCCCTGCAGGATCGCGGTGATGTAGAAGCTGTTCTCGAAGTGATCGTGCCTTCGGAAGCGCTGCAGGTATTTGTCGACGGCCTGCTGGATGAACGGATTGCAGAAACGATACTCGTCGCCAAACGAGACGCTGCGCCGGCGAAACGTGGTCCACAGCGACAGGCGGTTGCCTTTCTCCAGCGTCATCGCGGCCAGCTGACGGTTCCAGCTGTCGTAGCGTGCTTCGATCTCGCCACGGCTCACCGATTCGAATGGGACGCCGTTCACGCGCATCACGAGGAAACCGCCGCCGTTGTCGATGCTCGTCGCCGTTTCCGACACCGGACGGCCGATGCGCGGCAGCTTGTCCTCCGCGGACGCAACGAGCCGGTTCAGTTCGTTGCTCACGCGCATGCCTCGCCTCCCGCGTCCGGCGCGTCGTCCGCGCCGCGAATGCGACGGCGCTCCTCCGCGAGCCGGCGAAACACGTCATACATTGTCTTGCCCGAACCGGGAGCACCAGCCGTCATGGTGTGGCCCACAATGGGCGGGCACGCACTGGCAGCGCCATCTGACGACGGCGCAGGATTGTGGTCATTCATCTTCGTCGTCCTCTGCGTGCGCAAGCAGGCGCTGACGCAGCGCCTCGAAGCGCTCAAGGTCCCGGCCGCGCGAAAACGAGCGGGTGTACACGTCCAGGTCACGGCCATAGCGCATCGGTGCGAGCGTGTATGTCCTGCCGAATACCGACACACGGCGGCGGTCCAGCCAGCAGCGAAATTCCAGCCACGTCAGGCGCAGTGCCTGGTCATCGGTCTCGCAGACATGCCGGAAAAACAGGAAGATGGGCACGCCAGACGAGCCAATCAACAGACCGCCGGGACCGAGCACGAAGCCACCGACCATACTGGTGATCAGCGATGTGCAGCCAATGATCAGCGCCGGGAACATCGGGACGCCGCCGATCATCGCGGCACGGTTCAGGCCTGCGTACGAGGGGTACAGCGTGCGTTCGTCTTCCATGGTGATTCAGGCGAAGAGTCCGAACGCCCAGCCGGCGAGCACGAGTGCCGACCCCACGCCGGCCACCTTCGCGATGCCGCCACCAAAGTCATGGATCCAGTCGGCCTTGTTGGACCAGCACTGAACCCCAACCCACAGCAGATACGAACCGGCCAGCACGCCACAGATGCCGTAGAACCAGAGCGTGAAACTGTTGACCGCCGAGGTGCCCGCGGCGAGGCCACCGCCCGCCCGGGCTCCGCGGGCGGCCATCGACATGACCACGGCGCCGATGCGCCCGGCATTCCTGCCACGCAATCGCACCAAAGCCGCGGCACGGCCGGTCAAGGGTTCGAGAAGAATCTTCTTCATCTGCCTGCTCCGTCAAAAATCGCCCAGGGCATCCCAGGCTGGATGGTGATTGACCGGTTGGGCGTGGTCGGCCCCGGTGTCGGTGCTCACTGAATCATCGGCCCGCCGCACGCGGGCCGGCTGCACTGCCGCGCGCGATGCCGTGTGCACAGCGGGTGTCTTGCCCTCCGGTACGACGGCGATCGGCGGCACGACCGCAGCGCTGGCTTCGCTATCGGGCACGTTCGCAGCCACGCGCTGGACATAACTCGTGCCACCCACATCCGGTTTGAAGCCGCGCGTGAAATTGCCGCTGTAGTAGCAGCTAAGCGCCGCACGCACGGCATCCTGCGGCACGCGTCCGCCGGCGGCCGCGCGGGTGTAGCAGTCGGTGAGGATGGCGCCGCCCGCGCGCAGGTTCGCGCACGGATCGAACGCGGTTTCAGGGGTAAGGCCATAGACCCGCAGGTTCGCGCGATTGACCTGGGCCAGGCCCGTGCTGTAGTTCCAGCCAGCCGCCTCAAGCGCACGCACGGTCGCCACCGCCTCGTCGCGGTTGCGCGGTTGGCTCACCAGGTGGCCGCCGACCACGCCGATGGCGAAGGGATCGAAGCCGGATTCGGTCTTGACGAGCGCCTGCAGGGTGGTCGGATAGACGGCCGGGGCGCATTGCTGTGCGAGCATCGCGAAGTCGACTGGCATCATGACCGCTCCGTTGCGGGCCCCAACGCGAGGTGGGTTTTCATGCGGCGTCTCGGTCGCGCCTGAGCCGATGCGCGACGCCTTCGGCGACGGCAACCGCGACCGCAGGCAACTGGGGCGTCACTCGCATTGCAGCCGTACCGCCCACGCCCAGCTCGAGAGCGGCCGTCACAATGACCGATAGCGACAGCCCATGCATCCGCTGGACGACCCAGCCTACGTAGTGTTCGAGAAACCAGCACATGCCACCGCAGCCGCACGCGACGAGCACTCGCAGCTGCAACAGGCCCATTCCAACGGCTTTCGCAAGGGGATGTCTAAAGAGGCTGCGCATGGTTTACCACTCCCGGTTGTCAAGCGGCCAGCCGCGTCTGTACGCCACGCAGCCGATCGCGGTCCAGCCCAGACCCACGATGGCCACCGCCATGAGCTCGCGCAACGATGAGTGACGCTCCACCATCCAGTACGCTGCGCCAAGTAACGATGTCGCGCCCACGAACAACAGCAGTGCGCACGCACCCTTTCGAATCCACCCGAAAACCGTGCCCATTACGATGCCCTCCAATGTGGCAAGACCTCACTTGCATGCTGCGAGCCCGTCGTGCCCATGCCGCTATCCCTCCGACCCCGCCTCACGCGCCCGGACGAAGCTGCCGCACGGTATCTCGCTGCGCGCAGGATCTCGATTTGAGCATCGACAGCGTCCACCCCTCTCATTAATCATTAGGAATGCTAACGTTATACATTGTTGAATAATGTGGTTCCGATCAAAGCCTTCATGTAACAGGTCCAGATGAGCGCGTTTTCGCTATTGCTACTGCGGAAACTGACCGATGTGACAAACCATTTCAATGCAATGCATATAACTTAGTTATGCTTATTGATTTGGCGAAACCTCCCACAAAAAACGTTAGCACGTTCAGCCCGTTAGCTATTTCCATTAGACGTCACAACCCCGTCCTTGAGACATAGCAAGACCGCAGCGTTGAGTTACGTGTGGTCTTTCCGTTTCGAGCTGGGCGGCAAAGCACGGAATTCCTTGCCAGATTGTTCGTCTTCCACTGTTTTCAGTACCATGGGTGGCCCGTATACTGGTCCGATGAGATGAATTTCTTCCAGTATGGGACATTTTTGTCCCATACACAACACAAAAGACCAATTTAAATGCCATTTTCGTTTGGTTCGCGCCTAGCCGAAGAGCGTGATCGGCTCGGATTTACTCAGGGAAACATCGCCGAGTGGACAGGCATCAACCGTAAGACTCAATCTGCCTACGAAAAAGAACAGCGCTATCCGGATGCTGGCTATCTGATGACGCTAATCGAGCACGGCGTGGATGTCGCCTATTTGCTAACCGGGAAACGAGCTGCGCGCTACGGAGCGGTGGATGAGCAATTGCTACAAAAGGTGTTTGCGACCATCGAAGCCAGCATCTCTGCCGCAGGTCTTCCCGTGGATGTTGAGAAGAAGGCCAAGCTGTTCGCACTGGTCTATCAAGCGTCCTCAGAAACTGGGCAGGTAGATCCGCTGATCGTGCGAAAGGCAATCAGCCTCATTTCCTGACCATCTCAACCGGTTGCGTGACTCAACACTGCTGCCCGCTCAACTGCATCCACAGGCGCCTGCGATACCGCGTACAGGCCCCCTCTCTGTCATCCCTGCGCGCCGTTCCCGCCGCTCGACAATTAATTGCGCGCTTTTGGAACGCGACTCATGCCGTGCGCGCTCAGTCAGCCAGTCGTTTAGCTCGCGCGGAAGTCGGCACTGCGAGCGAACAATGCTACTCATCCGCCCCTCTGCTTCACTCGGGCGGCATAGCGATCAACTGGCACTGCAGTGACACTTTCGCCGAAACACCGTGACAACTTCAAGATGCCCAATTACTCTAGTTTTTTATGGGAACTTGTGCTACGCCCCACTACCCTGGCTTCTAAGCGCCCGGGTGCTGCGCGGCGGGTCTGCCCGCCCCTCTTTTTGCAGTGGTCGGCCGCAGGTTTTTCATGTCTTGTACGTTCTGCCGCATACATGCGGGAGCGATTGTCTTGCAGATCGACTCCCGCTTCGTGAAACAAGCGACGAAACAGGACAAGCGAGCGACGGAGGTACTGATTGGCAGCGTCTGACTCGACATGCAGGCGCTCCGGGAACGTTTGCGCATTCTCCGGCGTGACATGGCCGTTAGTGGCATCCGTAATTCCCCTCGCCAACCAGAATGCGTAATGTGGGAAAAGGTGCGCCAGTGCCTCGATCATATCCGGCGTTGGTCGTTGGCGTCGATGAAATACCTTGCGCCACCGTTGCGTGGAAACTCCAGTGTACTCAGTCAGACGCTCAAAAGAGCCTCGCCCTGGCTCCGGAATTTGAATCAATTCGGTAAACGAATCGACGACTCGCCGGAGCGCTCCGCGCCGCAGGCCACCTTCCGTTTGCCCAAGCCGTGCTTGCTCATTCAGAAGCACGATAAGGCGATCTTCAATCGTTGTAGACATGTCCAGAATATCCTGATCCGGTGACTTGTCCTGTTAGGCCGCAACATTTCGTATGAAAATACTGCACCTCCCTCTGAGCATGCCATCTCGGTTACACTCAGAAACATTGATGACAGTCGTTCGGTGGTCTGTCGGTAAGAAGCTCTTTGACAGGTCGCAAAACGCGACATTAGGTCGGCAAGAAATTCGGCACCTGGCAAAGCGATTGGTAGTTAAGCTAAGCGCACCACCGGTCAACCAAAGCGGTCGGTCAGTTTCCTTGCGACCCGGTACGGAGTGGCGGGCGGTAAATCGACTGGATCAATGCACGGCGCATGGTAAGCGACCGATAGACGCGTTTTGTCGAGCGTGCATAATTGGGATCGCAATGCGCAACCATTAGGAGTGCGAGCAATTCCGGATTTTCGGAACTGCAGCCAGCTCGTCCCATGTGAAAGCCCACGCGTGACCTTAACGGCACAAAACGCATGGAGGGGCTATTTGCGGCTTCGCAGATCGCTTCGGCATCGAGGGCGTCGTTTTTTCATGAGCGCCGCCCTTGCGGTACGGGGCGACAAACTGGGGTGGAATCAGGCGCACGTCATGTCCGAGAGCGCGGAGTTCGCGTGCCCAGTCGTGCGCGGCGGCGCAGGCATCCATTGCAACGAGGCACGGTTTAAGTTTTGCAAACCAGATAACGAATCGATCGCCCGTAAGCGCAGTAAGCTTCCGCAGGGTTGTAGTCGCATTTATTTCGTATTCCTTAATTTATTGTCCAAGAAAGCAAGGAATAAGAGAATATGAAGCGCGTCGCCACATCCATCGCTACACGACGAATTTTCACTCAACCCACGCACCTCTTTTGTCGTCGTTTCGTTTTGCATGCCGGTTCCTGTGTGTGGGTTGGTCGATCATATGACCTTTCAAATTATTGCCCACGCGTGGGTTTTTTATTCGTCTTAGGACCCGGTTAGGAAAAATAAAATGCGCTCGACACGCCACGCTCTCGGCCTGGAATCTATCGACTTCCAAGACCGTTTTTGTTTGACGCCCTGACCGGGGCGTACGCGACCATCACAAGATGGGGTACAAAACGATCGAGACGGCGGACGGGACCGATCCAGAGTCTCCGCAACAGATGCTCTCGAAGATCGTCGAGACCCACACGAAACTGAAGATCTCGTTTGATCTTAGCTTCGCGGGTCCGTCGGTCAGCTTCCCCAAGGTCGATCGCAACCACCCATGCTCAACGCAATGCGGCACCAGTGGACCATGTCGAAGGATGACCTGAAGATCATCAAGGGCGCCGGCTCCCGTGGTGCGGGTCCCGTGAATATCGCGACAGGTATGGTGTCGGGCGCATTCGCTGAGATCGAACCGACGATCTACATGCCGGTCGATCTGTTGGTGGACCGCGGATTCTCCGCTGAAGAGCTCGCGCCAGTCACACTGCGCGAGATCGGTCGCGTGTTTGTCTATTTTGAGTTCATCTCCCACACCGCTGCGACCAACCAGGTGCTGACTGGCATTGCGCGGGCACTGGACACCACTGACACACAGAAGGATCGTACGGTGATCCTGCTCGCGGCCCGTGAAGCACTCAAACTCAAGGACTTCGATGCGAAGGAGCTGGAGAACATCACTGACAAACGGGTCATCGAAACCGTCCTCTTGTCGAACGTTGTGCGCGAGAGCCGCTCGGAGCTGGGCAGTGACATCTACGACGAAAACAGCTACTAGTTCCTCGCCGACCAGTACACGACGCGTCATGGCGCGGGGCGCTATCTCGTGACCTCGCTGGACAAGCTCTACAAGTCGTCGTGGGGCATCAGTACCCGTTTGTTGCCGAGCTATGAGATGGTCGAAGGCCTCCAGCTCGGCAAGCTTCCCGCGTTTTCGCTCTATGCGGGTTTTCTGAGTCTGATCATGATCGCTTCGGACAGTCATCTCGACGCGACCTACGACCGTCCTCAGCTGAGCCGTCCTCGCGCGTCGGCAAAACGATGGCCAACTCTGCGAAGAGAGGTTGGCTGGCTCGCTGATGCGTGCGCGGAGTAACTCACCGAAACTCAGAAATAGACCGCGTTATCAAGTGCGCAACACTGTCGGGACTTCGCACTCTCGCGCCGTGGTGTCCTCTGCTGAGAACCACGGTTGTTAGGTCGTGGGTTGGTGCCAGCGACGCGGGCTCTGATTGATTGCGAGTCGCACGACGTTGTTTCGGCTTGGTCGCGTGCCGAAGGCCTCTGCAATTAGATCCGTAGCGCGCTTGAAATCGGTCGTCGGTAAGAGAGTCGGTGCCCACGAAACCAAATCGGCCACGGCTCGATAGTCACTGCGCAAGGCTCGATCGAACAGTATGCGGACTTCCTCGAGGATCAAAGTCCGGTCTTTGGCCACAGACCCTCCGTGCTCTCGTCGATTTTGATCATGTATTGGTCTCGTTTATTACGAAATACGTGATGCGTACTACAGAAGCGTACTTCGGCAGCTGTTCGCTACCTCCCTCACATTCCCGCGTGGGGCTCGTAGGGTCGTGACGTCCGAAACGACACAGTGCCCCGTGAAACAATGGCCATGAAATACGCTGAAACGCTTATCTGGCAAGGGTTAGAACGATGCGTAAAAATCGTCAGGCATGTTTCACGCGGGAGCCACAGAGCGCTTTGAGAGCGGCGAGATGTGTCGCCGCGTCGCTCGTGAGCTGCCGCGGCGCTTGGGCGATTGTTGCGGATGCAGCCGCGCGCGGAGCCGGAGCGGCAGCGCTGATTTTATTGATCTGGCCCCGTTTAATCAAATTCACAAACTCCACGGCCCATTCGCCGCCGACGCGTCGAGCAACGTCCTCGCCCGAGCGGTAGACCGTCAAACACGCCCCACCCTCGCTCACGACGTAGCGCTGCATGCCGGCAGCATCCTCGAAGGCCTGACCATCGAGCTGTGCGAGATCGCGTGCTGCGCGCTGCTTCGCCTGCACGGCGTCGCGTGCAGCAGCTTGTTCGGCGTGACGAGCACGCAGTTGGTGGCTGAAGTCCGTCGGGCTTGTGAGCAGCGCTCGCAGATAGCTGATCGGGTATATCGCCTTGCGCAGAGGTTCCCAGCAGAGCTCGACGACGTGGGAGAGCAGTTTTCCCGCTTCGCGGGCTTGGCGCATCAGCTTAAAGATCAGGAAGTCCGTGAAGCCGAGCGTCCGCAGACGCTGCAGGTCTTCCGGCGGTTGTCCGGGTTTGTTTGTGGAAAACTCCGCCGGTTGTCTCTTTTGAAAAGCTGTAGGGATAAGATCCTTAGTATTAGCACCGTCTGCCACGCAGTCATACGGCTGCGTAAATTCTTTGGCGGATTCGGCGGCTGCTTCGTTAGGCTGCGTGTCAGTCTCCGCGTCAGGGCCTTCCGCAAGCCCGAGCAACACCGCAGCTTTCTCCGTCAGATGCAGATACGCACGACCGAACAGACCCGCTTCGACGTAACGGCGCTGCGGGCGACGGTCGATCAGTCCAGCGGTCTCCAGGTCCGTAAGGCTGCGGTAAAACGTGCGTTCCGATTGCATCGCGCGTTCGGTCAATAGCGTGCGACGAGCAAAGATCTCACCGAAGGGTTTAGCGGCGTCAACGGTACGGGCGAGGGCGGCGAGAACCGCGCGTGCGCGTGCCGGCACACCGTCGAGCCGAGCAGCCCGATGCGTCGCCCGGAGGATGACCCAAGGGAGGTTGACGTTGTCAGTGAAGAGATCTGTTTGCGAAGGGTGTGTTTGTCCCTCGCCAGCGGTACCGAGTACGCGCGCGATAGCCATAGCCAGTCCATTTCCAAGAATGGATTCGAAAACGCTTGACTGACCAGGGGGATCGGCTACACTCGGTGCTGTACAAAGCCTGCCCGGTTATGTACAGAACTCGATGACTGGTTGGCGCCAGATATCGGGTAGGTAGCTTCGGACCCAGTCCTCAAGCTGCTGGTCAAAAGCCTTCGGTTCCAGCCGAGGGCTTTTGTTTTTTGTGCCGTGGTTAGCTCACGTCAATGCTCCTGAGGTTAGTCGGTTTTACCGACTCCTTAAAAATCAAACACTTAGTCATTCGAGATGGTGGCTGCTTTCTTGTGCCATCCGCTCCAGATGCAAGCGAATCGCCTCTTGCGCCGCACTCGCCTGCTCTTCCGACTTGAACTCGATCCGCATTACGTTGCCCACGCGGCGCACGTCGCACCAAGTCGCCTTTCCAGCTTTGACCTTGAACTTCTCGGCGGCCGCTGCCGGCTTCGCCGGCGCTTCGACGGTGCGTGCGAACTTCAGGGCCTGCTTCTGATCGAGCTTCTTATCGGCCAGTTGCTGAACTGCCTCAATCACCCGTGCTGCTTTTCCTGCCTCCGCGAGGCTGGCCAAGTCAGCTGCAACTCCGGCGCCGAGGATCGTCTTGTTGGCGTCGACGATATCCAAGACCTCACTAGGGAGACGGCCGAACGCGAAAAGATCGCTGACGGCTTGCTTCGAAAGACCAGAGCGCTCCGCAACATCGGATTGCGTGAACTCGGGATGGCCTTCGTGGAAGCGCTTGAGACCGATGAATTTCTCGTAGTCGGTCAGATCCGACTGCATCAAGTTTGCGAAGAACGCGCCGTCGGTTGCTTCGACTTCATCCTTGGCGGTGCCCAACACGCAGCGAATCGTTGGTAGGGAGAGGTCCCTGTGCGTGTCCACGCGATGATGGCCTGACCAGATATCCCACTCGCCATCGGGGCGCGTGAGGACAACGACCGGCTCGATGAGTCCATTGTGGCGAACGTTCTCAAGCAACTCGACGTACTTCTCGCGCGGCTTGAACCGTCGGCGACCCGGAACCTCGTGGAGCTTGTCCACCGGGAGTTCCACTGCACCGCCGGTATTGCGCGCCGCTTCCAGCTCGGCGGTCAGCTCCTCGATCTTCCTTTGGTAGCGCTGCGCCTCAAGACGGAAAGCGCCAAGCTGACCAGGCATCGTCATCGGACGCTGCTCAGCGATTGGCGTGCGTTCTGTTGCGCCCTCTGCAACCTTGTCGGCGAGATTCGCAGTCCGTGCCATCAACCGGTCTTTAAGTTTGCTCGACATCTGCCACCTCTCTACCTTGAGCCTCAATCTGCAGACGCCAGGCGTGCTGCAGTTCAGCCTCCAACTCATCGATCACGCCATCGAACGACTCGAGCGCCCGGTTGTACGTTGCGGTCGAGCCGTCGTACTTCGAGAGGTCGTAGATCGTTTTGAACTCGGCCGTCGCGTTCTTGACCAGATCGCTCTCCAGTACTTCGGAGCGTGCGAGTAGTTCAGCGTAGGTCTGCTGGATCCAAGACTTCACGACATCGGTGGTCGACACGCCCGGCTTCACTTTCGAGAGCACGACCTTGATGAACGCGAAGGTCTTCTCCACCGACCGCCCATCGGAGAGCGATCGGAAGAGTTCAGCGAACTGCCGGAAGAACTGAGTGCTCGAGGCGTAGTCGAGGGTTTCCGGGGGCAGGGGGATCACCATCCCGTCGGTCGCCATGAAACAACCGATCGCGAGATACGAGAGCGTCGGCGGCGTGTCAATCACCACCACGTCGTAACGCTCGCGGATCGTGTCCATAGCGCTGTCGAGGACCTTCCAGAACTCGTAGTCCGGCTCCGAAGCCTGCTTGTTCGGCAGATAGTAGTCAGCACCGAAGAGCGCCGACGACGACGGGATGATATCCAGACCGTCCCAATATGACGGGATCGCGACGTCGATAAGATCGGAAGCTTCACCGTAGACAACCGGCATCACCGTCATCTCTTCGGTGACTTCCGGCGTCGGGACGTAACCCATGAGCGTCGTGGACGATGCTTGCGGATCGAGGTCGATCAGCAGCACCTTATGTCCGTGCAGGGTTAACCCTTGGGCAAGCGCCACGGCGTTCGTCGTCTTTCCGACGCCACCTTTGAAGTTCCCGACAGAGATGACAATGCCCTTAGCGCCGTTGGGGCGCGGATCGTAGGGGCCAGCCAGTCGCACGAACTGTTGGGCTTCAGCGAGCGTGAACTCACGATTGCGTCCGCGCATCGTCCCAACAGGAAGGCCTTCGCGGTGGCCGCGAGTACAGAGATAATTGATCTGTGCCCGCTCGAGCTTGCAGATCTTCGCGAGGCGAGCGCCCGTCACCGTGGGCGCTTGCTTGCGCGGCCACGGTTCGAGCAGATCGTCGCGGAGCTTAGCGAGCGTACCCTCGGCGCGGTCGGCGATCGCGTTGAGCTCGTTCACCCCAATCGTGATTCTTGGGGGCGAGAGGTCTTTAATTGCCATGTCTGTAACCTCGTTTCACGTCCGTCATCGAAAAATGCCAGATTCTTCGAAATCCGGCGACGTAATCGTTTAGGCGAAATGTAGCGGGTTAACAACGCCCTTGCAAGTTAACTTTCCTGGGTCGTACCCCAGGGAAAGCCGCACCGGGCCTGGGTGTGGCGGAAAATCCTCGAATTTGGATCAGGAAATCCCACCTGGACAAATGGAATTTCTTGCCCGCTCAGGTGGCGGCGCGTTGGGTTTGCAGTGCAGCACTGCTCTCCTCGCAGCGAGCGATGAGGTTTGCGTGGACGTCTAGGTCGTGAAAAATCGCCCACGTTCCGCAGAGATGGCCAAGTTGGTGGACGATCAGTCGCACCGCGGGGTCTTCGCTTGGGTTGGTCCCGTCTTGGTGACAGGCGCCGATCGACTGGTTCAAAGCTCTGCCGTTTGGGAACCCCGTAAAAAGTTAACTCTGCTTCTGGTCGTCGGAGACCAAAAAAGTAGGCGTGGCATAAGCCCCCTCCCGGAGGAGGGAGCTTGCGGGATGGTCAGTGGGCGTGCCGAGCCGCGGAGCGCGTACGCTGAACCCGAATGCTCGAGTAGCACGTAAGGCGTTGGACAGAGGCGAGGTTGATCAGCCAGTTCGGCTTGTCTTCCCGCAGGTGCCGCTGATCGTTGTAGATGGTTCCTGCACAGACGCCGAGGAAAGTCGCCATCCGTCGGCCGGTGAATCCTTCGGCGCGCATGCGGGCGATCCAACGCATGCGTTCTTCCTTCGTGAGCCACGCTGTGACGACTTCGTGGCCGTCCAGGTAGTGACGGATGGCGTAGCGTCCGATGCTTGCCGTTACCACCGCGATGTTCAGGATCTTGTCCGGTTCGATCAGCACGCGTCGGTTGGACCTGACGCCCTTGGAATACATTTCGTCGATGAATTGCTTGATACGGTCACACGTACCGTTGCCGCAGGACGAGGCGTCGCGCCATCTGATGTGCGATCGAGGGGAACTGCAGAAGGAAGTGCTGCAGCATCGCGACCTCATGCGCAAACTGCTGGTCACGCTCGGCCGCTGGGATGAGGTCGATCACAAACAGTTCGCCGGCCCGCTCGCGCGTGATGGGTGCGGTGCCACGACGGTGCCGCTCCCGCCCGAGTTGCGGGAGCGGCTGCTGCGCGAGTGCCAACGACTGGCGCTGGCCGAGCAGCAACTCGCGACGCTGGAGAAGACACGCCGGGCGAACGTGCCGGCTCTCGCGCGCCAGCGAAGCAATGCCCTTGCGCGCCTGAAGGGGATAGGCGACGTAGGCGCGTCGCGCCTCGCGCTCGAGCTGCAACCGTCGTCAGGTGGGCGCCTGCGTAGGGTTGCTGCCGCAGCTCTATGACAGCGGCCAGAGCCATACCGATCAGGGGCATTAGCAGGCAGGGTAACCGGAGAGTACGCGCGTTACTGGTCGAAATGGCCCACGAAATACAGGTGGTCCTCTTTTTGAGCGTCGTCGCAGACCATTCAGTCCGACGGTGTGCCGCTGTCTTCCATGTCGTTTGATCCGTGCGTCGTCCGCATCTTCGAAGGATCGATTTCCCAGATGAGCCCGTATCCAGCGGCGTAACACAATAGTGCCCAGGCAGAATAAGGAATGTCATTCTCGGCGCTTGTCCAGCGTCGGATATGACGCCCGGTTTTGTCCTTTAATCCAAGATATGCAGCCGCGGAACGGTCCGTCATTCCAGACTGCCGCAGAATCTCCTGAATTTCTGCACCTGTTGGCTTCGCCCAGTAAATGCCGGGTTGCAGGCATTCGCGGCGGATGGTGAGGTAAGTATTTTTGGTAGTCATTTGTGGTCCATGGAATCAGCCCCCACGGCTTCGCCGCGGGGGATACACGCTCCCTTCGGTCGCTTGACGGCCCCGGCCCGTGGTCTGCCTGGGCTATGCCGGATCGTCCCGCCGCTGACGCGGCGCGCCGGCGCTCTCCCCATGTCCGACGATGCGGCCATGGGGACCCCGTGCGCCTCGATCCGGGCGCGCGGCGCGCGCGACACTCCCGTAATTATCCAGCCCCCACGGCTTACGCCGCGGGGGATACACGCGCCCTGTGGGCGCTTGACGACCCCGCTGGTGGTCGGCCTGGGCTGACCCGGATCGTCCCGCCGCTGCCGCGGCGCGCCGGCGCTCTCCCCATGTCCGACGATGCGGACATGGGGGGCCCCGTGCGCCTCGATCCGGGCGCGCGGCGCGCGCGACACTCCCGTGATTATCCAACCTCCTGGCATGCAAGGGGAGGGGCGCCAGCGCGCGGCCGTCCGGTTAGCGTCGCGACAGATCGCTAGGCTAACGCGGTGGCGGTTGCTGGTTTCCAAGCGCCGAGCGGACGGCGTCGACCTGTTCGGGCGTTAGCCGCGACACCGCTACAGACGTGGCGCGCTCGTAGATCATCAGGCCGTACACGTCAGCCAGGGGGCGCGCTTTCGCACACAGCCCCCCGCCCTGGCCACGCGATTCCTGCGCGCACCAGTAGTTGATTGCCTGCTCGATTTCAGCAATGGTCAAGACGGCAGTCATGGTTGCCTCACGGGCCCGCGCGATTTCTACGTGGGCGTTGAATATTAATAAGGATGCCGAAGTTTAATGCAGATTCCCGTTGTGCTCCATGAGCATGGCAACAGGTGCACAGGGCGGCACGCGCTCGAAACCAGCCAGGGCGACGCGGGCGATGGCGCGCAACTCCTCGCGATGTATCTCTACCGGATTGCCGTCGTGATCGAGCATGCTGGCAATGCGCCGGAGCGCATCGGCGGATTGTGCCGCCGCGTCAGCCGACAGGGCCATGCGATACAGTTCGCCGCGAACGATGCCACGGTCTCCGTACTGCCAGACAGCCAGGAGCGGCAGCAGGGCGGACAGCCACGTAGGACGGGTATTGAGCGGATCCATGTGAATTCCCCTTTATGGGTGCGCCCCGACCGGGAGGCCGGGGCGGTCCGGTTAGCCGCGCAGGCGGCGCAGTTCGTCAGCCAGCACCCACAAGGCACGATTCAGACGGATGTTTTGATCGATGCCCGCGACGGCTCGGGTCGTGGTCGCCTTGCCCTTCGCGTTCCGACCGTGCAGCCCACCGCGAATCATGTTTTCCTGCACACGGTTGAAGGTGGTCCAGATATCGGAGCCCTGGTCCTCGACACGACGCGGCGCGAGAATCTGCCGTTCCGTCACCGGCACAGGCGCGCCCTCGTCGTAGCGCAACGCGAGCGCTGCGCGGGCGAAGGCGACCTGTTCGCCCTCATCGAGCACCGTTGCCGCCATCCCTTCGCGTTGCTCTGCCGTCTCATCAAAGCTTTTCACCACCTTGAATGCGCCTTCGATGACCTCGCCAATCACATCACCCTTGTGCGGGATGCGGATATCGTTCGTCACGTTGCCGCATACGATGCCGTTCTGGCAGGCCCAGCGAATCATTCCGGCGATCATCTGGTAGCTCGATGCGCCATTGTGCGAGTTGACCAGGATAACCTCGTTGGCTTCGCGACCGCCGATCTGGTCGGCGTGGCGCAGGCGGATCATGTGCTTGGTGAAATCGCGCATGTCCTCATTGCGCACACGGGTCTGGCAGACCATGAAAGGCTGAAACCCCTCCTTGCGCAGGGCGTCGAGTACATCGACTGTCGGAATGTAGCTGTAGCGCGCCGAGCGGCTTTCGTGCGCGGTGTGGGCAAGAATGGAAGGCGCGACTTCTGCAATCTGGTCATTTGTCAAAGGATGCTGCGAACGCAGTGCGATGGCATTTCCGCTAAAACGGGTTGCAAGCTTGTTCATTTGATTCCCCAATGAAGGAGCTAACCCGGCCCGGGGCCGGGGGTCGGTCAGTTAGTCGATGGCGCGCAGGATGTTGGCCGCTTCCACGTGCTGCGTGGCGAACTCACGCAACTGGTGGTAACGCTCGATGATCGTGTCATCAAGGGTCATTTCCGCGAGGTGACAGAGGGCGAAGAGGGTGACGGTAATGCCGAAGGCATCCGCTCCCATCATGTCGCTGTAGCCGTTCATATGCCAGCGCACATGCACGCGGCCCATGTTGGCCGGAGCCATGTAGAAACCACCATTTGACAGCGTGAAGTAATGCCACTCGCCGTGGTCGTAGCTGCTGCACAGGCGTGCTGCCCAGTCATAGACAAGTGATTCGCCAGCGATGTAATGGCGGCCCAGATAGCGCGGCAGGACATTCAGTTTCAGTTCATCGGGGATGACAGATGAGGTGATCTTGCAATCAGTAGTACTCACGGTTTGCCTCCGTTTTCGGCCTCAGCAGGATGCCTGGCCACGTTTCTATAATAGGCGGTTTTGTCCTTTATATCAAGAAATACACGAATTTAATTCAATATGAATAATTTCTATTTTTCATTTAATCTCATCGCTATTACGGCTGTTATGTCCTATTATTGATGGATGGCCAGGCATCCCGCCGAGGCCGAAACCCGGAGAATCTTTCATGGGAAAGATTGAAGCAACCGAAAACGCCGCGCAGCGGATCGAATACGTCGCCCTTTCGCGGCTCACGCTCTCGCAGTTGAACGCGCGCAAGAAAGCGCCGACCGGCATCGAAGCCCTGGCCGAAACCATTCGCGAAAAAGGCTTGATGCAGAACCTCGTCGTGCATGAAATGAAGGGCCGCGCGAAGTTGCCGAAACTTGGCGTATGCGCGGGCCAGCGTCGCCTGGCTGCGCTCGACCTTCTGGTTGAGAAGGGGCAGATTACTAAAGACTACGAAGTACCTGTCCTGATCGTCAGCGAGGGCGAAGCCGTCGCCGCGTCGCTAATCGAAAACCGCGAACGTGAGGCGATGCATCTGGCGGATGAGTGCGTGGCGTTCCGGCTGCTGACGGAGGAAGGCAGGAGCGTGGCGCATATCGCGGCCCTGTTCGCGGTGCCCGATGTCGCCGTACGCCGCGCGCTGAAAATCGCGAACCTTTCGCCGTCACTGCTCGACCTGCTGCGTGACGACAGGCTCGACTACGAACAGGCGAAGGTGCTGGCCCTGGCTGATGACCACGCGACGCAGGAACGCGTATGGGGCGAAGCCGTCAATAAGTGGCAGCGTCGACCGGACGAGTTGCGTAAGGCCATCACGCTCGCGGAAGTCGATGCACGCGAAAGCGCCCTTGCGCGGTTTGTTGGCCTGGACGCCTACGAGGCGGCAGGCGGACGGGTGAGGCGCGACCTGTTCAGCGACGACGCAAACGCCGGATACCTGGAAGATGCCGAACTGTTGCACCGGCTCGCAACGGAACGGCTGATCGAGCTATCCCAGGCGGTCGGAAGCGAAGGCTGGCAATGGATCGAGGCACGGACGCAATACCCGGCGATGGAGATCCTGCGTTGTGGCCGGATTGGCTCGACCACCCGCAAGCCGACGAAGGACGAGAAAGCCGAACTGGCCGCGCTCACCGCAACGAACGACGCCGCTCAGGCCGCGCTTAACGCGTACTACGACGAGGACGGTGAGCCGGACGAGGAACGGGGCGAGCGTCTGGAGGCTGAGGCCACGGCGGCGACGTTTGCCGTGGACCAGTACGCGGAGCGCTTCGAGGCGTTCGACCCGGAAGAGATGAAGCAGGCAGGCGCATATGTCTATCTCGATGACGATGGCCGGGTCTGTATCGAGCGGGGACTGGTGCGACGCGAGGCGGCAGCGACTGCGCAGGCAGGCGCAACGCACGCGGTGAGCGCAGGTGCGGCGAGCGCACCGAAGGAGCGCCCGTTGCACGGAGAGAAGCTGTGCAAACGATTGACCGCGCACCGTACCGCCGCCGTCCAGATCGAGCTTGCGCAGCAACCGACCGTAGCCCTTGCTGTGCTGATGCAGCGCATGATTCCGGTCGTTTTCGATGACGTGTACGGGCGCGCGTATTTGGACTACGCGGTCAGGATCGACGTGCACACGACGCGCGAGGCGCTGGTATCGAATGCCGACGACATGGGCGAGAGCGTGGCCTGGAAGGCACTGGAAGGCGAGCGCGAGAAGTGGTCGCGCATGCTGCCCAGGCGCGCGGCAGACCTGCTGCCCTGGCTGCTGGAACAGGGCGAGGACGTGCTGTCGAATCTCTTCGCGTTCTGCGTGGCGGCGACGGTGGACGGTATCAGTAGCGCAGACCGCCCGCACGCGGTGAACGAGATCTCGAACACGCTTGCGGTGGATCTTTCGCGCTACTGGAAGCCGACGCGCTCCGGGTATTTCGAACACGTGGCGAAAGACCGGATTGCTGCCGTTTTGGGCGAAAGCGTATCGCCCCAGGCGGCAAGCGAAGTGCGCGGCATGAAGAAAGACGCCGCAGCGGAGGCGGCAGAGCTTCGCATGACGGACTCGGGCTGGCTGCCGGAAGTGCTGCGTAACCGGGAGGTTCCGGAGCGCGTCACGTACGGCTACCACGAGGACGACGAGGGGGGAGATGACGAAAACGGCGACGCCGCCGCCGAAGCGGACCAAGTTTCCGAAGCGCAGGCCTCGCCTGGGGAGGAGGAAGTCGAGCCGTACTGAGCGCGCGTCGCGCGCATTCAAGTAGTCCACACGAAGCCGTCCGGATGGAAGTCCGGGCGGCTTTTCATTGCACGCGCGAATGCAGGGTCAAATTACCGGCGCTTATGCCGGCTTGTCTTTTTCGGGGGGCACTGGGTCGAACGGGTTGGGCCAGTATTGTTTGACCTTGGCGTCTGCACGCGCTACGCGCTGTTCGTGCGTCAACAGGTGTTTCTGCTCGCGCGTCAGTTCTGCGGTGAGCCAGTCGTCGGGCAGCCTTTCACCGACAGGCGCAATCGGGCGACGCTCACGCACGGCGGGGCGCGCAGCCGCCACAGCCGGGGCCGCGCCAGTGTCACTGTCGGGCAAACCGCGTTCGGGTGCTACCGGGTTAGCCGCCTGCCCTGGCACATCTGCGGGAGCACGGCTGACTGCCGGGCCGGTTTCCGCCTGTGACGCGCGCGCGAGGCGGGACACGATGCCCCGTTCGCGCCGGATTCTTTTGAGTGTCAGAGCGAAGGTCTGATAGGTGAAGACGAGTCCGGTTGCGGCGAGTTCCTGGATGATCGCGGCGTACCGGACGCCCGAGCGAATGGCACGTTCGACGCTCTCGAACACGTCGCGAAGCTGGGCGGTCTTGGACCGGCCATCGGACGAAGCCGCGAGGGCGTCGAGGCGTTGCGCGCGTTGTACGGCAATCAGGGCGTCCATTTTGAGCGCTCACGTCAGGGGGAACGGGCACAGTATGGCGCGAATGATCGAAAGCTGCATCCTATCTGTTAGGGCTGCGATCTTTTCTGATCCGCAGGCTATCGAGAAATGCTTGAGATTCGATTCATCGTGATCCATAAGTGATCTATCGATCGGCGCTCGGCGGCAGATCGAGGCACGACGTATATGTAGACGGAAATGCTGACGCATTTCCGTCTACATATACCGTGCTCCAAGGGGATACCCCTTGGAGAACCCGGCCGCGACCGCCACCGAGCGTGCTCGGCGTCGCGTTGCAGGCCGGTGGCGCGTGCTCCTAGGCGCACCAGGAGTTTTGCACCGAAGCAGTTGCATGCAGTTGCGCCACGGAATTCGGGCGCTCGTGTCCGCCAAAGCAATGTAGTTATGCGAAGCAGTTGACGCCTTTCTTCGGGGGCATGCACCCACGACAGTGCGAGGTGATGGGTGCGGAGCTTCTCGGCTATGGAACCGGAGGCTGATCCGGGTTATCAGACTTGACCACGCTCGCAAACTGTAAAAATTGCGCTCTGGTCTTATTGGATTGCCCGTGGCGACCGGCTGACGCCATGACAGGCGATGGGCGAGGCGCTACGGTCTTCGCAGGTGTGTTGGCGCTGAAGATCGAGTTTCCAGGTCATCCAAACGCATTGGTCAATTTTGCAACTAACACTCCGCGCCAACGAAACCACGCAACCAGCCCCATGTTTGCGCCGAGAAGCGCGTAATGACTACGCATAACAGGAGCGATCCCGGTTTTAGCGTATCAAAGGCAGGTCTGACGATAAGAATTATCAGACTTGATGAGGTTCGCAAACATGGTTTTTGTCTTTCGAGCGTGTCGGGATCAGGCAGGGCGCGGCGCACCGCATCGCGATGCACGTTGCCGCGTCTGTGCGTCGGATGCGCGTCGGGGCCGCCGCCCGCCCGGGTGTTCGAACGCGCGGACCAACTTTATTTTCGAATTGCTCTTCGAATAGCGCGACTTTTGCCGATAAAAGAAAATTCTGACAAAAGGAGCCACATCATGCCGTCAGCTGTAGACCGCTTCGCCCGGGTCCGCCCCGTTCATCGGCTCACCGGCTTGCGCGTTGAACGCGCCGCCGCGCACCGCATCTGCCCAGCGCCGGGCTTTTCAGCCTTTCAGTCGGGCCGTGCCCGAGCAATGGAGGTGGCGCAATGAGCATCGCAAACGACAAGACGCCAGCCGATGTGCCGGCAGGCAGTTCCAGGTGGTTGCACCGCGCGAGGGTCACGGGCGGCGCGGCGCTCCTGATCGGCTTCGTCGCGCTGGTCGTGTGGTTGATGTTCTGGCCGCAACTCGACGGCCATTACACCGGTGACGCCGGCAGCCTCACGGTCGATGTGGTGTTCGATGGGGCGGCCGCGCACGTGACGATGTCGGGCGATGCAGTGCCACCCGGGCAGCAGGGGCGCATGAATGCCGACCGGGGTTTCACGACCGTCACGTTTGGGCCCGACGCCATGAACCGCCAGGTGCTGGTGTTCCATCCTTTCAGAAATGGCCCCGGGCAGTACGAGCTGGTCAGTGGGTGCCGTTCGGTCACGCTGACCAAAAGCACGCCGGGCAGCCGCTTCGGTCGCGCGCATCCCTATCTGGCGATGTTCCTGCTCACGGTCAGCCTCGTGAGCTTTATGGCTTATACGCTCAACGAGAAGGCTAAGAGCGAGCCGGAGAATATCTACACGATGTGGTATCTGTACTGCCTCGTACTAACGGCGAGCCTCATCGTGCTCGGCGCGGCAGCATACCTGGGGATGTTCGGATTCGACGGCGTCCCGCGAAACGCGATCGCGCGCGCCATTGTCTGGGGTGTTGAGTATTTTCTTGCCGTACCGGAGGATTGCGCGGTATTCCTCGGGATCCTGGCAATCGTCGTCGTGCCGCAGTGGGGGGCATACATGCTGAGTGGCGGCGTCGGTGCGGCGCGACGCTCGCGCCACGTGGTGTCCACGGGCAAATGTGTTGCGCTGTTCATTTCCAAGGCCTTCCTTAGCGCCTCCGCAGTCGCGCTGGCGATTGTCGCTGTCGGGAGCTATTACGCCTGGCTCACTCCCGGCCCGCTGAATGTACTCGCGAATGTGCTCACTGCCGTCCTGCTGCTGCTGATCGGCCTGATGATTTTCTGCTTCGTCCCGGTCAGGGAGGCGAAGAGGCGGGTTGCGCCGCAACCGGTCCGACGTAACCACAAGTGGATGCGTCGCAAGATGCGCAAGCCCGCGCGCGCGGTCGCGGAGCAGATCGAACGGGAAGCACGCGAGGCTGCGCAACGGCGGCGCGCTGTTCTGCATGCCGTGCATTGCGCGTGCGGGCGTGGCAGGTGGGTGTGGGAAGCCTCGCACGGCCGGGCAGAGTGGTGGCGGCGGACGCTTTTTCGCGCCTGGCGCCGGCGCTAGAAACGTAGAGCGCAATGAGAGTGTCACCGTCGATGGCTCGGTAGTATGGAAAGTGCCGTCGCAGTGACACTTTTCCTTCCGGTGCGAGCGAAATAAAAGCGTCACTACACCTCGGTCCGCATTAAGCTTGACACTTCGCATCGCGACAGCGCTTGCCGAACTTTGCGATGCTTGAGTTAGACGGGGAAATGCCGCGCGTGCTTACGCAGCGGTGTCACCACAAGAACAAAGGGAACGCGCACATCAGCTAGTCCCTGATACTGGACGACGCTATGGACAAAACACTTGAGGCGCGCTACGCCGAAATTCTGGCGACGACACGCCCATCCTTCCTGGATCCCGCTGTAGCGAAGACGCGAGGGCTTTCTACGCCGTTTCTCGTGAACGGTCCCAAAGATCCGGGCGCGCGGCGCATCATGGTGATTGGCAGGGAGTTCGGCGGAAAGCATTGGCACGTAGATCCCGAGGGTGGTGGGGTCAACGCGTACGTGGCGAAGGCACTCGCCAAGCATCGCGCATCCTTCGACAAATGGCTTGAGAAAGATGGGGACGGGGGCACCACCTTCTTCAACTTCATGCGCGCTCTAGCAGATAGGTTTGGTCCGGGCGGACTTATCTATTCCAACCTGTTTTGCATCGATGCTGGTGGGGGTGACCCCAGCGGCTCGGAACACTTTCTCGAGATCAAGCGCCTTTCCAAGCAGCTGCTGGATGTACAGTTCGATCACTTCCAGCCAGACGTCGTTATCTTCGCTCACGGGTCAGCTTCCGCGGCCACCAGGCGTGAATTCTTCCCGACCAAGGGAGCCGGAAGTGTTTGCGTTGGGCGCCAAGATTGGGAGGACGTCGGGATTTCCAACATGCAGCTCTGGGAGTTCGAGCTGTACGGAAAGTTTCTGTGCTACCGGATTCAACACCCGGCAAACTGGAGGGGGAAGGCGGCGGCTGAAGCGGCGAAGGCTCGTCGACACCTACTGGACCTCCTGACCCAGACGCTCCCCCAAAGACCGTCGGTCGCCGCGCCAGTGGCCGAGGCGGGCGCTTCCGCTATCGCCTTATCCGCGCCATGAAACAACGCGTCCGCATAAAGCTCGTTCAGAGGCGACAGGCGCCGTGGTGTTCGACTCGTAGGTCTGCCGTCGGAACAAAGCGATATACGCGAGATGACAATCGGTCACGAATGATCGGCATCTACGCTGAGCATCAAGAGTTGTTCAAGCGACTAGAGGACGCGTGAGCACGACAACAGTCGCGACAACGTTTCACCTAGCAGAGGACATCGCGGAGCCGTGGGTCCATGGCGTGCACTACCCCGACAACCGGCGCACCTGAAGAACCCGCGCCTTGATTTCCCGCCTCTTGGTGAATGGAAGGTCGCTTCAGGGTCGAGTATCCCCTGGATCGGTCGGCATCGAACCGCCCCATGTCAATCATTAAAGGTCTTGGGAGACCATATGCTGCACAACGCAACGTTCTGGCGTGGCTATTTCCAGAGAATGTTCAAGCCGCATCTCGAACGCATGCTGGAGGTGCTCGAGCATCGCCTTCTGCCCACCTTCGACGGGATCGAAGCTGAAGCCACGGCGCTCCAGGAGAACACGTACAACGATCTGATTTCCATGCCATTCGATCCCGACAGGATAGACGGATATGACTTGGTCAACGCCGCGTTCGAGGCGGGCTACGGGCATTACTCCGGAATGGATTCCGTCAGACAGGCGCTCATCAATTCGTTTGCACCTATGCTGTATCACGCATGGGAGCAACAGCTGCTGGCCTTCCATCGCAAGGAAGTTTTGCATCCGAAAGAAGAACGCAAAAACAAGTTCTTGCGGGTGGACGTTTTGCAGACGCGCCTGATGGACAGCGGATTCGACATCAGCCACCTACCAACGTGGACGACGATCGACGAGTTGCGGATATTGGCGAACACCGTGAAGCATGCCGATGGCGGATCTGGCGATCAGCTCAAGGCGAGGCGACCCGAGTTATTCGAGCCGCATCATGCGAAGGCCGAAATCGTGGCGATACCTTTTCGCTACACGCCGAGCGTTTATCGGCCGATGTCCGGAGAGGACTTGTATCTCACAATGGCCGATCTCCGAATCTATGGACGCGCGACGATCGACTTCTGGGACGAGTTTTCGGACGCCCTCGAATGCGCGTAGGAACTCGTTTCGCAGTGGTACGTGGACAGCCACGAGGGACTCTGGCAGAGATCAGCCGTGAGCGTATCGACCAGCTGGTCAAGCGCCCGGGCGAAAGACTGTCCGCTTCCGTCTCTCGTGAGCGGCTGGAGTGGGGTCGACACCAGTAGTTCGCGGGCATCGGCAGACGTGCTGGCCCCGTCCGCGTCTCAGCGCCACCCGGTCGGCACCGGGTCGGGCGCCCGGCGCGTGGTGATGTATTTACTGTCGTAACGGTGACATTCTTGATGCGTTCTACGGCTTCGGCCCCCGGTCGCCGCAAAGGCCACTTGATGTGAACTCGGCGTGGGTGACCGCGCGTCGCAGCCGCCGATCTGCGTCTTCATGATCGCTCGGCGCCGTCGCATGCCTGCTGGTGGGGCGAAGTATCATGCAGGACAACCTGGGGGGCCGGGTCCAGTGCCACGTGCGGAGCAGGTGTATGAATCTCGAGGACTATGAACGGCATGGTCGGGGCGCTTACGCTGCGTTCGCGTCAACCGTCGCCGCAATACTCACGGCCGCCATCAACGCCGAAGGTAACTCGTTTCGACTGCAGCAGGTGAAGTCGCGCGCAAAGGAGCCGGCTTCCCTGCGTGTAAAGCTGGAAAAGAGGGGGCTTGCGGGGACGGAGGCGCTCGAAGGGCAAATCAAGGATCTTGCAGGCTGCCGTGTCATCTTTTACATGGACAGTGATGTCAATCGCTTCATCCACTCCGGCCTCGTTGGTGAGAACTTTGAGATCCTTGAAGTCAAGGTCCACCACCCCCGGCGGGATGCCGACGACGCGGCAGAGCTCTATACATCGAATCACTACGTGGTCGCGCTCAAACGGGAACGTCTGACCCTGCCGGAGTATGCAGGCTTCGCCGGGATGCGCTGCGAAATCCAGATCCAGACGATTCTTCACCATGCGTGGGCGGAGATGGCCCACGATACGATCTACAAGGCGCCCGAACTCGCCAGTTTCGGAGGCAGGGCATTTGACGATATCAGGTCGCGGCTACGGAAAGTGGCCAGACGGTATCTTGTTCCGGCCGGCTACGAGTTCCAGAAGATCGCCAGCGATTTCCAGCGTCTGGTCGAAGGCAAGGCATTGTTCGACGGAAATGCGCTCGAGGCAATTGTCGAGGCGGCCGACAACAATGCGCGGGCCGACGCGATCGAAACTTTCGCTGAGCGCGTCTTACCACTTTATGACGATCCGGAGAGCTACTACCCGGAAGTTGTCGCACGCCTGCTCGTGGCGGTGGATCGTGCGCGCGAGACCGGACCCGTGTCGATCGAGACACCCTTCGGAATCCTGGAGGGCAAGACCTCGGGCGATATCCTCCGGGCAGTCGTGGAGATTCTGGCGCGCCATCGTTATCTTGCCGTGGACGCGACGTTCGACGCGTTGTGTCGACTCTACGGCCAGGCAGCATCCAGTGACGAGGAAAAGCGGTTGATCGCGCTTGGCAAGAAACTCGCCGGGCATGACCTCGCGGTCTGGCGTCAACACGGCCCCGTTGTTCAGACCATGCTGCTTGAGCGCATGGTGATGCTGGGCGAGGAGCAGCAGGTTACCCTGGCGCCCCTGCTCATAACGATGCTCCAGGAGATCCTCGGCACGCAGGTCGAGGGGACCATAGCGAGTTCGTCCACCGTGACGCTCCAGCATGGAGCGGTGGTCGCGTCCGAGCTTCTACGTACGGTGCGGACGAAGGCGCTGGACCAGCTGAAGCGCCAGTTCGAGCTGGCGCGAACGGATGCGGAACGCGGCGCCGTCCTGCACGCCATGCAGGCGGGCACACAGCTGCCGTGGCGTGGCATGTACAGCAACGAGCTGCAGTGCATGGTAATGGACGACATTCGTGCGGTGGTGTCGTTTCTTGCCGGGCTAGCCGCCACGCTGGGGCTCGAACTGACCAGGGTTAGCGAGGTGTGGGTTCATCACTGCTACCGCACCTATTCGCACCTCCCCGATGGGATGCGCGATGACGCCGCGCTTGCGGCTGTGCGTGCGCGCGTCGTCGACGCCACGCTTGCATTCCGCGATGTCGTCAACAGGAGCGAAGACTTCGTGTTCTACAAAACGCTGGTCGGGTACGATTCGGTCCTCGCCTGTGCCTGGCAGGGCGAAGCCTTCCGGGATGAGGGGGCGTCTGCGTTCCGTGAACAGCAGATCGACGGTTTTATTGCGTCCATCGACGATCAGACCGCCGAGATCTGGTTCGAGAGGATCAACCGGTACGCGCAGACCGAGTCCAATGATGCCGCGACTTTTATCGAGTTTTGCCGGTTCCTCGAACAACTGGCGAGAGACAAGCCGTCAATCATCCTCGGCTACGCTAACCGGGTTGAGGGGCTGCTCGAGAGGTTCCTGCCGAGCATGCTTGCCGGACTCATGCAGAGCGCCGAGCGGACGGAGGCCGTGGCCCGGATCGATGCCTGGCTCTGCGCTGGCAGGAAGTTGAAGCAGATCACATGGTACCTGCGGCTCGCAGCCCCGTTTGATGCAGACCTGCTCCGGCGAGCGCTGGCGAGTGCAATCCAGCATGAGGACCTCGTCTCGGTACGCAACGCGCTGCTTGCGGCCGACATGCAGTACAAGGCCCACCCCGAAACGCTTGTCGAGGACGTCTTCCTTCCGGCACTGCGTTATCTGGAAGCATGTAGCGACTTCAGCTGGTTGCACCAGCCCTGGGTGACGTGGTTCGAGAGGCCGATCGTTCGCGCGCTTGACGACGGCCAGGCCGGCACGGTCCTGGCCTCGCTAGTCGGTCATCCAAGGCTCGACTCGGCGGCTGAGAACCTCGTGGCCACCCTTGCGGAAAGGTGGCCCGAACGCGTGATGGCGTTCCTTGGTGCGCGTCAGGAATACGCCCGGTCAGACGTGTCACCACCCGACTACGATGCTATTCCGTTTGCGGCACACGCGCTCAGGTTGCCGCTCGCCGCGCATCCCGCAATCGTGCTGGACAGCGTACGCACATGGTTCGATGCGGTGCCCGAACTTTTCCCGTACGACGGTGGGAGACTGCTTGCCGCTGTGTTTCCGGATCTCGCCGGTGGACTCGCGGAGCAGCTAACGAAGCTGGTCGAATCAGGGGATGAGGACGATCTCGCGTTTGTGCTCGCGGTGCTGCTGGCGTATCCGGAGGCGCCGGGCATCTACGATATCGTCCGCAAGATCGTCGCCGTACTGGTGCCAGGCGATACGCTGTTGCTGCGGGCTCGGGCAGTCCTGGAGAACACCGGTGTCGTGCGCGGCGCGTTCGGTTTCGTTGACGTCTATGAGACGCGCAGGACGTTGCTCCAGACGTGGCTGGCTGACCCGCACGCATTGGTCCAGCAATTTGCCGCCGACCAGATTCATCGCCTGGAGCAACGGATCGCAGCCGAGACGCGGATCGCCGAGGCCAACCTTGCGCACCGCCGCCTGCAATACGGCGAAGAACTCGACCAGAACTCCGATGCTTAATTCAATCGTGGTGCCGGTGGTGTCCAACGATGAAAATATACGACCTCTACAAGCCGTTTAGAAATGAACTCCGAAGGATGGCTCTGCAGCCTGCATTGGCAAACATCTGGTGGTATCAACGGCTCGCTGCTCCCTCGGCGCAGATCAGCCTTCCAATCGGCATCAATGGCTCAGTACTTGAGTTCTATACATGGGAACTTCACACGCTATGCCGCGAGGTGTTGCTTAACGCATGCGGGAGCGAAAACACCCTTTCGACGCCGAACGGCATGATCAGGATGATTAACCATATCCGGCGCATCAGTGAGGGCATCTCGGAGCGCACCGTGAACTCTGGCGACGACGCTCTCAATGCCTTGCATGCTTTGGCCCATCAGCAGGCGCGCTGGCAGTATTCACGCGACGAGGCGCGTCTTTTCCGTGCCTACCATATCTACAGCGATCATGAGCTGGCACCGGTCTTCAGACAGGCGACGGGCATTTCGGTCCGCGACATGTTCTTGCTGGCGATCGCGATGACCGAGGCGGGCGCCCGGCGGGCCGGCACCAATGCGTCGCAGGATTACACGGCATTCGGTGTCTCGAACGAGGCCCGCGACCGATTTTTTCGCATGACCGGCACGACGCTGACGACCATACGCCATCGACTTGAGAACTTGCAACGCGATGACGAAGGGTGGGAATTCACCTGGAACGCTCTGGAAGCCACGCCGTTCATCAATCTGGATGACAACAGGAGCCCTGGTTTTTGGTGTCCTTTGCCCCAGCTTCTGCTCCGGCGAGTTACGGAAGGACTCTTCTACGATCTGGCGCACGGTGCTACGACGCACAGGATCAAGTACGGCAATGAGTACGGCCGCGCGTTCGAACGGTATGTCGGGAGGGTGATTGCGGAGGTTTTTGACGTAGCCGTGTTTTCCATCAGCGGCGAGCAGCCTTACAAGGGCAAGCACGGAGAAAAGCACGGAGTCGATTGGATCGTGAGCGATAGCACCGGTAATCTGTTTCTCGAATGCAAGACACGCCGGATGAAGCAGGACGCCAAGGAGACTCCCGCTGGCGAGTCATTGGACAAATCGCTCGATGAATTGGCCGAGGCGGTCGTTCAGCTGTACGCGAACATCGACGACGCTGTGAAAGGCCTCTCGAAGTGGACTCCCAATGGACTGGCGGTCTATCCAATGGTCGTGACATACGAAGACTGGTATCTGTTGACCCCTCAGGTCGTCGATAAGCTCAACGAAAACGTCCGGGTCGGCCTGGAAAAAGAGTGTCTTCCGAAGACGCTGGTGGAGACGATGCCGTACTTCGTCACGTCGATTAACGAGTTCGAGATGGCAGCACAAGACATTGCCTATCTGGGGATCCGGAGGTTTTGCGCCTCTGGGATCGCGAAAGAGTACAGGCATTTCCAGCTTAGCGCGCTTGCAACTACAGAATTCCCGACCGAGGCGAGATCGCATGATCCGTTGCTGACAAACAGCTGGGCGGAAATCTTCCCAGAGATGCAAGAATGGGCCAGTATGTCCGTCGATTCGGGAAGAGCGATGTCCTCGACAGCTGGCCCAGGCGAAGAAACCGGTTAGCGGTGGTGTGTAGCCGATAGTCAAGAAGAGCGTATCCGCGTAGTCGAAGTGAGGACGCTCGAAGGCGCAGGGAAGCCACAGGAATGGAGTCGTTTGAACGGGTCTACGCCGACATGCGATGAGCGCTAGGTTTGCCGTAGCCCGCAATAGTTGTATCACCGCCTCTGGTCGCGTCCAGTCCACTATGCCAATCGGTCCGGCGCCACAATATCTATTGTGGCCCTATTTAAATCAATGGGTCAACTTTTGGGGCATTGAAAGCGAGCCGAGTCCCTTCGTATATGCCCGGAGCTGTTTCTACGTAGATACTTTGGTACGTAGCCAGGTAGCGACCAATCGAGGCACAGAACCGGTTTGCACCGAGCTTCGACGAGCTTTATTCGGCACGTCTGAGAGTCGACGTGTCAGACTGACTTGATGAGGTTCGCTAACGTCTTGTTTCGGTCGTCGATGAGATCGGGAGACGAGCAGGGAAGGGGGCGCGCCATCGCGGCGGGATTCTCTCCGCAGCGCGGAGAGAATCGGGAAAAGGTCGCTCACGTTGCGGCGCGGCCCGGTTTCCGCCAGGATGGATGCGCCGCGCGCCCGACCGGCGCGAGCTGCACCACAATAACGTTGCCCCGCATGGCTGATCGCCTTGAACTCGTCGCTCTCGCGCTGCCCGCCGGCTGCGCGCCGGAATCCCTGCCGCCGTCCGTGGCGGCGTTTGTTGCCGCGTGTTGGCCCGGCATGAGTCGCGCCCAGCTGCTGGACCGGGCGCGGCGCCTGGCTCTGCGCGCGTCGCTGCGCGCCCGTCCGGAGCCCGGCCCCGACGGCGTGCGACTGTATACGCTGGTTCTGATGATCGGGGAGGTGAAGGCCGAACTCGTCGCTCACGTGAGGTGTCTGGCACGCTGCCGCGGCGCCCGGCGCGCGAGGGCTTCGCTGCCACCTGTGCGGGATACCAGGCAGGTCGGGCTCTTTTGACTGCGTAACCGGCACAAAGAGCATCGGCTGAAAGTCCTGCTATCAAATGACCATCAAATAAAGCTTGGACGACTAAGTCGTTGTTTTTATGTGGAAAATTTTGATTAAACCGCCGGCGGCGGCCGCTTGTTGCGATATCGCGTCAAATAAGCCAGCTCGTGGACGCTTTATGCCCAATGGGGGACATATTTCATAAATTTGCGGCCTGCGAGTTCGTCATAGGGCCGGATGACGCCCTGTTCAACAGCTTCCTTGATGTATCGGGAGGCCGTTGCGCTGTTTTGCGGCTCAATGCCGAACCGCTCCCGCAGCGACGTGTTCGTCATGTAGTCCCTCGAAACATACCGAAGACATGCATGCAGGTAACAGGCGCGAATCCGGTCGGCTTTGTCCATCTGCGCGAGAGGTCGATGGGCGAACAGTGAGGCACGCGTGCTGTCGAGCGTAATGGCAAACTCAGGAGCGGGCAATTGATAGAACTCCGTCTCAAAGACAACCTTGTCCACACCACTTCCCCGCTCTTCGCAAATGCCGAAGCGGCGCATCAGCGATGCCAAGGCCTCGTTGCGTGAGCGCGGTGGCGTGTCAAGGAAGCGGTCAACATCGACGAGCGGGACGCCAGGATTTGAGATCTCCATACGGTCTGCAAAGATCTCGATCATCGGACCGGCGCCGCCAACGGTGAAATCCTGATGGATCAGTGCATTGGCGACTAGCTCGCGAACGGCCAATTCAGGATACATCGGGACGGTTCGACGAAGCGCCTTCCCGATGACCTCGTTCGAGGGCAGCAGGTTGTTCACAAACCCGATGAGCCCTTCGAATCCGGCGGCGTAGCCCTTGCCACCGACCTGCTCGCGCAGCGTTGTGATCCGGCTGTTACCGTCGTAGGCGATGACCCGCACAGCTTTACGGCGCAGGTGAGGAAAGTCATCGAGGCGCTTCGCGAAGAGAATCGCACCGAGGTTGGTTACATCCCATTTGCCGGTTGCGTTCTTCGCAACTAGACCTTCAGTGGTCAAGCGCTGCACAATCTGCGAGCGGTTCTCGGGAAGCGGTATCTCAGCCAGATCAAAATAGGCAGGGTAGTCGAGAAGCGTGACGATGTCCTCCTCGGAAACGTCACCCGCAGCGACCAGTGCTTCGAACGGCGTCTCGTCGAAGATGCGCCATAGCGCACGTTCCTTTTCGGGAAACTCCTTGAGCTTTTTGCGGTAGGAGCCCACGCGTACGTACTCGTTGTTCTGAAACTGGACCGGATGCCGGTACGCGCGGCCGATTTCCAGCACTACGATGTGCTGACCCTCGATATCAACTTCGAAAAATTGAAACGGAATCTTCGGGTGAGTGAGTCGCAGGAGCCAGTTTTCGAGCTCTTCGTTACCGACCTTGGCAGATCGCGGCTCGAACGTTGTCCCGACGATTTCGTGGCTTCCATCAGCGATGCCCCAGACTAGATAGCCGTGGGGCTTGTCGCAAAGTGCCGCGGAGTTCGAAAGGGCAGAAATATATTCGCCAATCGCTTCCGGGCGTTCGTTATTCCGCTTGAACTCGAGCCATTCAGTCTCGGCGGGAAGTCGGGTGAGCTCGCGGACGAGGCTGGCGAGGCGGTCCGGGTGATGCTGAATCATGGAGGGGCGCGTTAGTGGTTGCCACCGTAATGTTACCAAGCGGCCGTCTTGTTCGGGCTGCGTGATCGATCGCGCCTGCCGACCGTGTGGCGCGCAAAGGAATATTGGATCCTTCGCTGCCTACAGCAGTGACTGGATTCTCGTGTCGAGCTCGCCCTTCTGGTGATGATGGCTCCACGTCACGAGGTCCGCGACTCCGCCTAGATCGGGAAACAGCACGGAAGGATTGACCCCCGCCGTGGACAACTGCGCCCGCATCTCGCCGAAGGCGTCTGCCGGGATCGTGACATAGTAGAGGCGCTTACCGACCAGCCCGAAAGCTGCTATCCGACACTCGTTGCCGCTCGCTGCGTCAGCTCAGGTGTCTATACCTGCAACGCCTTGACCAGGTTGCGCTGCACGTCGTGCGAGAGGCCTAACGAGAGCAGGCTGGAGAAGTTCTCCTGGTAGACGTTTTTCAGGAGCTCATCCATCTCAACGGAAAGGTAAAGCAGCCAGTCGCGCTTCTTGGCTGTGTCGAAGATCAAGCGGCTTCCATCCGGAACCCACAGCTTGCCAGCGGCGATCGGGTTGCGATAGAGGGTGTCGAGGTGACGCTGTGTCTCCGAGAGAATCGCAAGATCACTGTATTGGCCTAAGCGCAATGCAATCATGTCCGCGTGGTACATGACCGCCGCTATGTCATAGCTGGAGAGTTGAATGTCGCGGTCGGAGTCCGCCTTGACGCTCTTGCAAAGGCGAATCGCCTTGCGCAGCCCACCGTCGATACTGTCGCATCGGCTGCCTACGCGCTGGATGTGAAGGAACGGCAAGTTGTCGATCGTTTCGCCAGAATTCTTGTTGTAGATCGTCACCGCTCGATCGGCCTGTCGGCCACTCGCCTGATATTCCTTTGTGTCATGCCAATGAGCGGGCACTACGTCGACGGATCGCTGCAGCGATCCGCCCGATACCTTAACCGCCTTAGCGCCGGTCTTGTCGACCGTGGCCGCTGGAAATGCGTCATCGAGATTAAACTCAACCTGCTGCCGAAGACCCCACAGGACGCCACTCGACGTTCTCTGGGAAGGGTTCGTGTATTCGCCCCGCAAAGCCTGTATGCCAGCGGTGCTATACGTGCAGAAATCCTTCATGATGGCCAGCACGTCGACGTCGCTGACGCGCTTGATATGGACATCCAAGGGCACGGAACCCTGCAACTTGAATTCAGCATTGATGCCCGCTAAAGTCAGCCGCTCGCGCAACTGGCTGGCCACCCGCTCACCGGTCCGTTCACTGACCTCCGTGTACTTCTTCCCAACGGCCTGCATCGCACCAATGGCGTATCGAGTCCAGCGCTGGTTTGAGGTGCCGCGCTTCTCCCACGCCTCGATCTCCGCAGCATCCATGGCGAAGTGCGCGCCTGAGGCCGAGTCAGCCTTGAGGAAAGCGTTAGCCGAGGGCTCGCCCTTGCGGCGTGCCCGTAGTTGTGAGAGGCGAGCGTCGATATTGGAAGCCATCAATTCCTTTTCGTCCAGTTCATCGTGCCGAAGGTCATCCGGCCACGGCCATTGAAATAATCACCGGTGGCAGACTTCAGGTCCTTCGCGACGGTCATGACTGAGCATCCGGTGTGCGACACCAGGTTAAGAGCGCCAGCCTTCGGGTCGTTTCTGTAGTGATAGAGCAGCACGAATCCGTCAACACTGTCATGGGCAAGTGCGGCGGAGATGCTGCTGGACCCTGAGGTCTTGGTGGCGAGGCGGATGCGCAGTTTGTCCCACGACTGGACGATTGTGACTTCGGCTTGCCATTCATACTCGGCCGAACCGTCGCTGTTGAGCGTCTCGCCAGTGCAGTCCCATGTGCCGGAGATGTCGGGGACCTTCAGTGCCAAGCCGACTCCCGGCCACTTCCACGCCCACTTGTTCAAAACCCAATAGAGGAACCCGAAAACTGCACCGGCGCCAAGCAACGACATCAAAGTGGGCGGTGCGTTGACGTTCCAACCGAACTTTTTTGCTAGATCAACGAAGGTCAGGAGCGTGAAGACCAGTCCTCCCGAGATAGCACTTGCTGCCAAGCTCAAGAGTCGACCGACGTTTGCCCGATTGACTCCACCCATGACCGAGTATTCGTGTTCTTGTGGAGCGATCATTAGTTTAGATTTTACGGTGGCACAGTTAAACAACTAAGTGGCGGGGGCTATCGAGAATTCAAGAGACATTCGAGAAGCTTAGGGTTTATCCCGATCCCGTCGACGAGCGTCTGCATACCACGGACGCTCAGATTGGCAGCCCCGTGCGACTTGTTCTGCTGCGAGCCGAGCCGCTTTGAAAGGCTTGCCGCCTGACGTGGGTCCCGCCCGAAAGCGCGGGAGACGGTTCGTCTTGCCGTTTGCGCGTGCTTGGCAGTTGGAGGTGTATCGCTGAAATCTCGAGTGTTGTGATCGCGATCAAATCGGCCCTCAACACTCGAATTGTGTGCGTCGAAAGCTTGCCATGTTTGATGAGTGTTCTGGACGTCGTCGGATCGGAATGCCCGTTATTTCCAGCATGAAAAGTCGTTCATATAATATAGTAATCCTAATCTGAAATGGGAACGTGATGAGCGGTTCGAATAGAGAGGGGTTATCTTTGGAGAGGGCAGGTCTGCCGAGGGACGTCGCCTTCCGCATCTGGGTTTGGATACGACGGAGCGAAGCGGCGGGCGCTTGTCGACCCCTATGCGGCATTCACGCAAAGACGATGGACGTCCGTTCGCGAATCAACTTGAGCCACTCACGGACGACACAAGGCACGGCTCTAAGCTCTGCACCTCAGACTCACCGGACAAGGTAGTCGAGCGAGAGGTGGGTATAGCATTTAGCTTGCATTGCTTAAACCGGTTTGAACGAAACACTAGACGCGCATCGGGTCTGTGATAAGCCGGCGCGAAACCATATGTAAATACTCTGGCATTCCCTCAACTAGGCTTTTGCCTGCCTTGGCGCGGGAGTGGAGTTCCATCAATACAAGCGCATTGCGCTGGACGCGCCGATCCTTCAGTCTCACCTCGTCGCGGTCCGGAATTATGCTGCCGTTGTTAGCGATCCGAGCGATGATCTTGCGCCAGCGTACCGCGTGTTCGTCGTCAGCTCCAGAGAAAACATACACAGCCGCCGCTGCAACCGCGTCGGCGATCTGGATGCCATGGGTTAGTTTCGAATCTGCAAATTCGATGGGTCCGGAGAGATTGAACGTAATCGGATGACGCTCTCCTAAGCCTTCGCTAAATAACCGATCCTCACGACCAATCATGGTTTCGAAAACGGTAGGGTCGTGTTGCAAGGGCTTGGATGGATCGCAGACTGCGGTAATTTGGTCGTACTCCATTCCCCAATTGGCGAGCAATGTGAATAGCGCTGTATTGGTCAGATCGAGGATCCACTTGCCGGAACCTGCATCGTCAAGAGAGGAAAGTTCGGCCCTTATGTCCTCTGCACGATGCTGCGCGAACTCCCGGATCTGAGTAATTACCGGTGAATTCTCTTCGTGGACTGATGATGAAAAGATCCCGTGAAGCTTGCTCTCGTCCTTCGTTCGCATCAATTCCTCGAACTCGGTAAATATAGCCTCCGCACCCGCTCCACGGGCGACGAACTCGACATACAGGATATTTGCAATAAATCGATGAAATCCGATTCCGTAGAACAAGGAATTAATTTCCGAAAAGCAAGGCTCAAAGATGTACTCATGGAGCTTGCACGCCAGCGCGAATTTCTTGTCAGATATGGATATTTTAATTCTTCCGTCAAACCGATCGAAGATTTCGTCAATCAACTTTCTTCCCCGGCTAAATCGCACTAGTTTGCTCCCTTTGAGCTCGCCACCTTGAATACCATGTGTGGCTATGAGCCGCTCAACGAACTCTTTCGCTTCTTGGTCATCGGTCGCTACTGAGGCATACGAAAAATACTTTTGCTCAGGATGGAGCAAGTTGTTTCCCGTGAATCCGGACTCGTCAAAGTAGATCTTCTGTGGCATTCATTTTCCCCATTTTTTCTTCCAGAATTGCGTCGTATCACGCCGCCCGAACACCAGAGCCCTAGGTCGTCGTGGCAAACGGTGTGAGTGTGATGCGCCCGGGATGGCTGGGTCTCGAGTATATAACCCAGCAGTCGATTTGCTTCGTTCTTGCGGTCCTCAAACTAACCATCAACGGACCTCCGCGCTTCGGCACGACCGGCTGAAACTGGCCGACGACAGTCGCACACATCGAGAAGGCTCATTTGCGTTAGCCCCAAAGTTCAACGATCACAACATCCGTATCGCCATGCGCGATCAAATCCAGCTGCGCCTCGTCCCGGATG
>NZ_CAJMYY010000042.1:0-55678 GCF_905220185.1 Paraburkholderia sp. J11-2
TGGCATCGGGTTGCACCACAGGCGTATTATTCATGCGCACCTCCTATGTGCATGAACCATGCACATAGTCTGCCATATTTCCCGCACGGACATAGCTTCAGACGGACATTCTGTCCCTGAAATTTTAATAGAAGGAATATGCCCCCGCACGCGGGCAGGCTCGTCCAGTGCCTCAACTGGTGTGAGGCAGTCCAAAACAACGGTCTGAATAATTAATTAACATAATGTTTTCTGGCGCTATCATCCAGCCCCATCAAGACGACTGCGGGTTGCGGTAGTCAAGCTTGACGGCACCGATCGGCGGCGCGAAGCCAGGAATGCATGTCAGATGACCTCAAAAAACCTCGCTGCGAGTGAAGATTACCGCCGCTGGCTGTACGAGTTGAAGCTGCGCGTCGAGCGTGCAACTGCGAACTGACTAAGCTGTACTGGTAGCCAGGGATGGGGAGCCGGCATCGTCGAACAGCTTGCACGTGACCTGAAGGTCGCCTTTCCGGATATGCGGGGTTTCTCGCCGCGCAACCTGAAACACATGCGCGCGCTCGCCCAAGCCTGGCCGGACCCGCAATTTGTGCAGCAGCCTGCTAAACAATTGCCCTGGCGGCACCTTTGCACCTTGCCTGACAAGGTCAAGGACCCCGTCCAACGCGATTGGTACTCCACCAAGACGCTCGAACACGGTTGATCGAGGGCTATGCTCGTCGCGCAGGTCGAAACGGATGCATGTAGCCGGGCTGGCAATGCTGTTACGAATGTCGCCGAACGCCTGCCTCCACACCTCAATCCGCTCTTGCCCGAGAAGCATTGAAGGATCCCCACATCTTTAATTTCCTGGCGTTGGCGGAAGGCGCTCAGGAGCGCGCGGAACCAGCTTGCCGAGCATCCATCAGATCGAGGCCGAATTGCGCCCTGATCTTCCGGGCACCGCGGCACAGTCTTCGTTGATCAGCAGCTTGTCTTTCTGGCCATCCTCGAGGGAACAGGACGGACCATCTCCGCTTGAACCGCCGAACCGAATTGCCCAAGCGTCAACTGGATGATGGGGCGCGATTCTTATATTCGTTGAAAAATTTTGGGCAACTTTGTCTGTCTGCGTTCGAGCCAAATCGCCAATCGACGATCTCCGCAGGTCTTGGCACGCCATCTTCGGCATGGGTTTCTCGTTGTTAACGCCCCCACGCACCCCGATGCGCGTGAAGAAATCCACCATACGGGTTTTCATCAGTCCATGAGGCAAGTTCATGCACCTCATGAAAACTTATCGATTGTTCGCACCCACGCCGGCGCTGAAAATGGCCTCAGCAAAACGGTGTACATGCTCAAGGCTAGTGGACTGGCATCCATCGCGCGTGCATGCGCCCCTGAGCAGGTATCGGGCAATATCCACCGGCACCCCTGCCGGCTCACACCAGACAGGAACGCGACAACCGATGAATTACCCCGACAACCCTGCCCGCCTGGATGAGGCCGGCAATCGCACGACGAATCGGCTGCCTATACCCGATCAAACCTGTGGCGAAGCACTGGTCTCCCTACTCGAGGCGTATGGCGTCGAATACGTGTTTGGGATTCCCGGCGTGCATACAGTCGAACTGTATCGGGGCCTCGCAGCCTCGGCGATCCGGCACGTGACGCCACGCCACGAACAAGGCGCGGGCTTCATGGCCGACGGTTATGCGCGTGTGACCGGCAAGCCGGGCGTGTGCTTCATCATTACCGGACCGGGCATGACGAACATCGCAACGGCGATGGCCCAGGCCTACTCCGACTCGATCCCGATGCTCGTGATTTCGAGCGTCAACGCGCGACGCGAGTTGGGCACGGGAGCCGGACGTCTGCACGAGCTACCGTCACAGCGCGACGTATTCGCGGGTCTTGCGGCGTTCTCTCACACGCTTTTCGATGCCGCCGAATTGCCTGAGGTTCTGGCCCGCGCGTTCGCCGTATTCGAAAGCGCGCGGCCAAGGCCGGTGCACATCGAAATCCCCCTCGATGTGATCGTTGCGCCGGCGCCCCGCGTTCCCGGCCGCCGCGCCGCATTGCCAGCGAGACCCGCGGCGAGTGCAGCCGCCCTCGCCGCGGCCGCCGACCTGCTTGCCAGTGCGCGCCGGCCGCTGATCCTCGCGGGTGGCGGAGCGGTAGGCGCCGCGGCGGAACTGCGTGAACTTGCCGAACGCCTGCAGGCGCCAGTCGCACTCACGACCAATGCCAAGGGCCTGCTGCCCCCTTCCCATGCGCTGCTGGTTGGCTCGACGCAGTCGTTGCCACCCACCCGCGCATTGATCCGGGAAGCGGACGTGGTGCTCGCGGTGGGCACCGAACTGGGCGAAACCGACTATGACGTGGTGTTCGATGGAGGCTTCGCGATCGACGGCCGCCTGATCCGCATTGATATCGACGCTCAGCAACTGGCGCGCAACTTCCGTGCGGACGTGCCTATCACAAGCGACGCACAACAGGCGCTTGGCAGTCTCTCGATGAGGCTGCATGAACGCACGGTGCGCGCCGGGGAAGGCGGCGACTGGGGGGCGGCCCGCGTGGCGGCCGTTCGCGGCGCGCTTGCCGCTACGTGGGATGCCCCAACGATTGCGCAGCGGCGCCTCATCGACACCATCGTCGACGCGCTCCCCGACGTCATCATCGCCGGGGATTCGACGAGTCCCGTCTACGCCGGCAACTTCGTGCATGACGCACCGGCACCGCGCTCCTGGTTCAATTCGTCGACCGGCTACGGGACGCTCGGCTACGGCCTGCCCGCCGCCATCGGCGCCAAGCTCGCGGCACCTGAGCGACCCGTCGTATGCCTGATCGGCGACGGCGGACTGCAGTTCACGTTACCAGAACTCGCGAGCGCAGTTGAAGCGAGAGTCCCGGCCGTCGTGGTGCTGTGGAACAACTTCGGCTATGGCGAGATCCGTAAGTACATGACTGCACGCAACATCGTTCCGGTTGGCGTCGACATTCATACGCCCGACTTCATCGCGCTCGCGCGCGGCTTTGGATGCGCTGCCTGCCAGGCAGACAGCCCCGACTCCCTGGCCGCGCAACTGCGGCTCGCGGCGGTGCGTGATGTACCGACGGTGATCGAGGTCAGCGAAGCCGAATGGTTTGCAAAGGTGCCGGCATGAACGCCGAAACTTTAGCGCGGGCGGCTCTAGAGCCATCAGGCTCGCTGCGCACCCAGCTCTATATCGACGGCTGCTGGTGCGCGGCAGAAACCAGGCGCCGTCTGCCTGTCGTCAATCCGTCGACTGAGCAGATCATTGCCGAGGTCGAGGCCGCCGGCCCCGATGACGTCGATTGCGCGGTACGGGCCGCGGCCCGTGCGCTGCCTGCCTGGAAGCGCACGACTGGTACCGCACGGGCGTCTGTCCTTCGGGCGATCGCGCACGGCGTCGAGGCGCGTCGCGCCTGTCTCGCCTCGCTTCAGTCGCTGAACAACGGCAAACCCTTGGCCGAGGCGCAGATCGATGTCGATGACGTCGTCGCCACGTTCAACTACTACGCGGAGCTCGCGGAACAACTGGCTCAAACCGGCGCATCCGGCGTAGCGATACCCAGCAGCGCCTACCAGGCGCAGATCCGCCGAGAACCGGCCGGCGTAGTCGCGCTGATCGTGCCGTGGAACTTCCCGATGGTGACCACCGCCTGGAAGCTCGCGCCGGCGCTCGCCGCGGGCTGCACCGTGGTGCTGAAACCCTCCGAGGTGACGCCGCTGCCCGAACTGGAGCTTGCCGCCATCATCGAGCAGGCCGGTGTACCTCGCGGCGTCGTGAACGTCCTGACCGGCACCGGAACGGAGGTCGGCGCCCCCCTTGCGGCGCACCCGCTCGTTGCGAAGGTCTCGTTCACGGGCAGCACCGCTGTGGGTACGCAAGTGATGAAGACAGCAGCCGATACGATCAAGGGCGTCGGGCTCGAACTCGGCGGCAAGTCGTCAATCATCGTGTTCGCGGACGCGGACCTCGAGCTGGCCGCCGATCTCGTCATGGCGGGCGGATTCTTCAATGCGGGGCAGATGTGTTCTGCGACGTCGCGCGTGCTCGTCGAGCGATCGGTCCAGGCCGAGCTTGTCGCTCGTCTCGCCGATCGTGCGACGCGCACCGTGGTCGGCGATCCGTTCACGGCAGGTGTGCAAATGGGGCCGCTCACGAATCGCACCCAGTATGAGCGCGTCAAGCGATTCATCGAGCGCGGCAAAGCCGACGGCGCGCGCCTCGTCATCGAGGGCGAGGCGCCGGCCGGTCCCGGATACTTCGTGAAGCCGACGATATTTGTCGACGTCCCGGTCGACAGCGTGTTGTGGCGCGAGGAGATCTTCGGGCCTGTGCTCTGCGTGCGCAGCTTCGACACGGACGAAGCGGCCGTCTGCGCCGCGAACGACACCGAGTTTGGCCTCGTCGCGACGATCGTCACCGGGGACGCCGAACGCGGCAAAAAGATCGCCGGCGAACTCGAAGCCGGCGTCGTCTGGATCAATGCACCACAATTGATCTTTCCTCAGACCTCATGGGGCGGCTACAAGCGCAGCAGCGTTGGCCGCGAACTGGGTCCGTTCGGGCTCGCGGCGTTCCAGGAAATCAAACAAATCCTGATGCCAGCAGCGGAGCCGCCTCGCGCGGCGCAGAACAGCGGCGGCGCATGAGCTTACATCATGGCGCGCATGCAGAGATTTCGTTTGCTGCGTGTTTTTGACCCACCTACAGTTGATTGACCCGCCGCGTTACCGAATGGCGGCCAGAGCGGACACCCAGACACACGATTGATCCAGGAGACAATCATGCAGGACTCCAAATTGACTAGAAGGCAAGCCATCAAGACTTTGGGGGCTGCGCTGGCAGTGTCCGCGCTGCCGATGCCGTTTATCCGCACCGCGAAGGCACAGGAGAAGCACTTTGCCGGCAAGACGCTGCGACTGCTGACGTGGTCCGACGACACCGGTGCTGCCGCCCTGCGCAACATAGCCAACACATTCAGCGCGAAAACCGGCGCGCAGGTGATCGCCGACCGCGCGGACGGCACCTCCGGCATGGTCGCCAAGGTGAAAGCCTCCGGCGATCGGCCGACCTACGATGTGATCACGCTGGCCGGCGTCGGCGCGTCGGGTCTCGGCGAAGCTGGCCTTCTGACGAAGCCGGACCTGGACAAGCTGCCGAACCTCAAGGAGGTCGCGCCGCAGTACCGCACGGGCGCGAACGGATTCGGCGTGGGCTACCTGCTCTGGTCGGACGGGCTGATCTACAACACGTCGACCGTCAAGGCGCCTCCCGCGAGCTACGAGGCGCTATGGGATCCGAAATATTCAGGACGCCTGTTCCTGCCGCCACCCGAATGGGCCGAGGCCGTGGATCTCGCGATCATCGCGGCGAAGATGAACGGGGGCTCGCAGCAGAACATCGAACCTGGGTTCGCGAAGCTCGCGCAACTGAAGGATCGCGTCATGACGCTCGGCGAGAACCCGAACCAGGTGGCCGACCTGTTCCGCACCGGCTCGCTCGATATCGGCGGCATCTATTCCCCGGCGTTCTTCCCCGATCAGATCCGCAAGCCGGAGTACAAGATGGGCGTGACCTACGGCATGAAGGAGGGCTTCGCGACCCAGTTGATGTTCACGGTGATTCCGAAGGCGCACCCCGGTGACATTGACCTGATTCACGCGTTCATCAACCATTCGCTCGATGCGGGCGTCCAGGGCCGCATGGCCGCGGACGTGCTCAACGGTCCCGTGAACGGCAAAGCGATGATCCCGGCGGAAAGCCGTGCGTTCGTGCCCTCGCCCCAGCAGATTGCCGAGAAAGCGGTGCTGCACGACGACAAGGCGCTGGCCGCCGTTCAGTCCGCGTGGATCAAGCGCTATACCGAGCTCTTTGCGGCCTGACGGTCATGCCAACACTCTCTTCGAGCCGCGCGGGCGCAGCGGCTTCCAGCGACGACGCCCGCGCGCAACACGACATGCCGCCTGCGCTTCCCCGCGTGCCGCCGTTGCTGCTGCTCGCGCCCATTCTCGCGTTTCTCGCCGTGCTCGTCGCCGCCACGATCGTAGTCCTGCGCATGAGCTTCGGCGTATCGGGCAACGAGTGGCATACGTGGACGCTGCAAAACTATGCGGACCTCGGCGACACGTACTTCCTGCGCTCGCTGTGGCTCACGCTCAAGCTCGCGTTCCAGAGCATGGTGTGCGCCGTGGTGCTCGCGATTCCGGTCGCGCTGGCCATGGCGCGCACGCAGTCGCGGCTCGCGCGGCGGCTCCTGCTGGCCGGTGTGCTGTTGCCGCTGCTCGTCAACCTGCTGCTGCAGGGTTACGGCTGGCTCGTCATGCTCGGGCCGGCGGGGCTCGTCAATCACGTGCTGCTGTCCGCCGGGGTCATCCAGCGGCCGATACTGTGGCTGTATCGCGAGAACGGCGTGCTGCTCGGCCTGATCCAGACCGCGTTCCCGCTCGCCGTACTGCCGATATCGAGCGCCATGCGTGCGATCTCGCAGTCGTACGAAGAGGCGGCGGCGACCCTGGGTGCCACGCGCTGGCAGACGCTGCGCCACGTCATGCTGCCGCTCGCCATGCCGGGGCTCGTGTCCGGCGCGCTGCTCGTGTTCGCGTATAACGCGAGCGCATTCGCGGTGCCGCTGCTGCTCGGCGGACGCCGTGTACCGATGCTTGCCGTGCTCGTGCACGACCAGGTCGCACCGCTGCTGAACTGGCCCGCCGCGTCGGCATCGGGCGTCGTGCTGATGGTCGCGACGCTCACGGTGATGGCGATCTCGCAGCGGCTCGCACACAGACTCCAACGTCATGGGGAGTCCCGCGCATGAGCACCCTTCGTATTCCCGCGACGATGCCCGGCCGGCTCGGGCGAGTCACCAGTCTCCTTGCGACGATCGTGCTCTTTCTCGCCGCATTGCCGATACTGACGTTGATCACCATGTCGTTCGGCAATTCAGACACGCTCGAATTTCCGCCGCAGAGCCTCAGCCTGCGCTGGTATCACGCGGCGTGGCACACGTTCGTGTCGCCAGACGCGGGGGACGCGCTTTCGATGGGCACCGCGTTGACGACCAGCCTAATCGTCGCCGTCTCGACGATGCTGATCGCAACCGCCGTATCGGTGCCGGCTGCGTATGCGCTGTCGCGCTACCGCTTTCGCGGCAAGGCAATCGTCGAGCAACTGGTCGCGCTGCCGCTCGTGTATCCGCTGGTGATGCTGGGCCTTTCGCTCCTGCTGGTCTTCAATGTGTTGCCGACGGACCTCGGCGTGCTTCGGCTCATCATCGCGCACGTGATCCTCGCCCTGCCGTTCACCGTGAAGAATTGTGCGGCATCGGTCGCGTCAGTCGGCGCCGAGTTCGAGGAAGCGGCATTCGTGATGGGCGCAAGTCCGCATCGCGCACTCCTCGATGTCGTGCTCCCGCTCATGCGACCCGGCATCCTGGCCGGCATGCTGTTCGCGTTCATCATCTCGTTCAACGAATTCACGGTGACGTTCTTTCTGTACAGCATCAACACGATGACGTTGCCCGTGTGGCTCTACAGCCGGACCGTCTCTTCGCTGGACCCGACCGTGTTCTCGTTCGCCGCTGTGATCGTGATGGTCGACTTTGCTCTGATCTGGCTGCTGGAAAAGCTCGTCGGCGACAAAGGCGTCGCAATCTGATCCGCGCCCGTACATGAATGCGCAATAAGGAGTTCTCATGACCCAACTCTCACTCCAGGCCGTCACGAAGCGCTTCCACAACACGTTTGCCGTCGATCACGTCGACCTGAGCGTCGCGGACGGCAAACTGGTCTCTTTCCTCGGACCGTCCGGTTGCGGCAAAACGACGTTGCTGCGGATGATCGCGGGGCTCGAGACGCCGACCTCGGGCTCCGTGATGTTCTCGAACCGCGATCTGACCCACGTGCCAGCGAACCGGCGCGACTTCGGCATGGTGTTCCAGTCACTCGCGCTGTTCCCGCACATGACCGTCGCCGAGAACGTCGCGTATCCGTTACGACTGCGCGGCGTCGAGCGCGGCGCACAGGCGAAGCGCGTCGCCGAACTGCTCGAGATGATCCAGCTCCCGCATATGACCAACCGGCCCGTTACGCAGCTCTCGGGCGGGCAGCGGCAGCGCGTCGCGATCGCACGTGCGATCGCCTCGGCGCCCAGACTGCTGCTGCTCGACGAGCCGCTGTCGGCACTGGATGCGAAGCTTCGCGAAGCGATGCAGGTCGAGATCCGCTTGTTGCAGCAGCGGCTTGGCATCACGACGATCATGGTCACGCACGACCAGCGCGAAGCGATGACGATGGCCGACGAGATCGTCGTGATGGAAAATGGCCGCATTGCACAGGTCGGCAGGCCTCTCGACATCTACCGCGATCCCGTCAATGAATTCGTCGCCGACTTTATCGGTCTCGGCAACATCCTGCCGGTGACGCTCGATGGCACCGACCGGATCGCACTGCCCGGCGGCCGGACGATCGCCGTGAGCGCCGCCTCGCGTGCGCGGGGCCCGGCAGGCGACATCCGCCTGCTGATCCGGCCCGAGGACATCTGTGTGCGCCCCGCGGCTTCGCCCCCGGGGGCGAATACGGTTGCCGGCAAGGTCTTGTTCGTGCGCGATGTGGGCGCATCGATCGAGGCGACGATCGACTGCGACGGCTTCACGCTGACTGCGGCGACAACGCCGCGCGAGACGCCCGACATCGCGATCGGCATACCGGTGCTTGCGGAGTTGCCAGCCCACGCCTGCAGGCTGATTGCGGCGCGCAGCGTCCACTGAACGCTATTTCCCCTCAATAGAGCAGTCACAGGAGCCATACCGTCATGAACACCCCGGCCTTTATCACTCTTCCCATGCAGCGCCTGCTGGCGCGCACTGCAGCCTGCGTGGCGCTTACCGGCATGGCCGGCCTCTGCACGTTCGCCCCGCTCGCGCATGCCGACGCGCTCGATACGATCGCGAAATCGGGCGTCGTGCGCATCGGCGTCTTTGAGGACTATCCGCCATTTGGTTCGATCGGCCCCGACATGAAGCCGCAAGGCTACGACATCGATGTGGCCAACCTGATCGGCAAGGCGCTGAACGCGAAAGTGGAACTCGTACAGGTGACAGGCGACAACCGCATGGCGTACCTCGCGGATCACAAGACCGACCTGCTGCTTTCGGTTGGCCAGACCCCTGAGCGCGCCAAGGTGATCGACTTCTCGCAGCCTTACGCGCCCTACTATCTCGCGGTATTCGGCCCCAAGTCGCTGCCCGTGAAGAATGCGGCAGACCTGGCCGGCAAGACGGTTGCTGTCGCGCGCGGCACACTCGAAGACCTGAGCGTGTCGAAAGTGGCTCCGCCCACTGCGACCATCAAGCGCTTTGACGATCCGAACGGCGCGATCTCCGCGTTTCTGTCCGGTCAGGCGCAATTGCTCGTGGTTGGCAACGACGTCGGCGCAACCATCATGGCGCGTCATCCGGCCAACGATCCCGAACAGAAGTTCTCGCTCTTCAGTTCGCCGGATCACGTCGGCATGAACAAGAACGAGCCACGCCTGATGCAGAAAGTCGACGAGGCCATCGCCACTTCGAAGAAAGACGGCACGATGAATGCGATTTCGCAGAAGTGGCTGCGCGCTCCGCTGCCGACGAATCTTTAATGTTGGACGTGTTTTCCTCCCCTGAAATACGGAAGGCGCCGCGATGACCTATACGTTTGATTTCAGTGACTTCGGTCTGTACGCGGGCATGCTCGCGCGTGGCGTCGAGGTAACGCTTGGCCTCACGGCCGTCTCCACGATACTGGGCGGCGTGGTCGGCATCGTGGGCGCGAGCATTGCCGTCGCGGGACCGAAGTGGAGCCGCGCGTTGATTGCGTCCTATGTCGAGCTGATACGCAATACGCCTTTTCTCGTGCAGCTCTTTTTCGTATTTTTCGGACTGCCGAGTCTTGGGGTACAGATCGACGAGATGCAGGCGGCGGTATTGGCCATGACGGTCAATCTGGGCGCCTACGCGACGGAGATCGTGCGTGCCGGCATCGACTCGATTCCGCGCGGGCAGAGTCAGGCTGCGATGGCGCTCGGCCTGCGGGGCCGCCAGGTGTTCCGCTACGTCGTGCTGCCTCAGGCGCTTGCCAACGTCTTCCCGGCGCTGCTCGGCCAGGTGTTGATCGTCATGCTCGGTTCCGCCGTCGTGTCTCAGATCTCGGTGCCCGACCTGACCTACGCAGCAAACTATATCCAGTCGCGCAATTTCCGCTCGTTCGAGAGCTACGTGATCGTCACAGTCATCTATCTCCTGCTCTCCATCGTGATGCGGCTGTTGATCAACCGGCTGGGCAAAGGCCTCTTTGCTGGCAAGGCGCTTCGCGGCGCGGGCAGCACACCGCGCGGGCGTCTGCGCACACTGCTTTCGTTGCGCGCCCGCGCGGCAGCCTCCCCTCTTCCAACGGAGCGTTCGTAATGGTCGAGTTCACCTTATGGGACATCGCGCGCAATCTGCTGTTCGCCGCGCGCTGGACGGTCCTGCTTTCGCTCGCTGCCTTCGTCGGCGGTGGTTTTACGGGTCTCGTGCTGCTGGCAATGCGAGTGTCGCCGGTGCCGTGGCTGAGACGCGTCGTGATGCTGTACGTCGAGGTGTTTCAAGGCACCCCGCTGCTGATGCAGTTGTTTCTCGGATTCTTCGGCTTGCCTCTGCTCGGTGTCGACGTGTCGCCCTGGCTCGCCGCCACCGTGACGCTCACGTTGTATACGGGCGCTTATCTTGCCGACATCTGGCGCGGGTGTGTCGATGCCATACCGCGAGGGCAATGGGCGGCGTCGGCCAGTCTCGGTATGACGTGGCCCCAGCAGTTGCGCTACGTCGTGTGGCCGCAGGCCTGGAAGATCGCCGTGCCGCCCACCGTCGGCTTTCTTGTGCAGGTCGTGAAGAGCACCGCGCTGACGTCGATCATCGGGCTCACCGAGTTGACCAAGACCGGCACCATGATCACGAACGCCGCGTTCCGTCCGTTCCCGATCTACGCGATGGTCGCGCTGCTGTACTTCGCGATGTGCTTTCCGCTTACCTGGTACGCGCGCTCGCTCGAGCATCGCTACCAGGCCGGCCGGCATCGGTGAAATCAACGTAAAAACGCGACACTGCCTAGCCAACACTCCCAGACGCAGGTTTCAAAATGATCTCTATCAGCAATGTTTCCAAGTGGTATGGTCAGTTTCAGGTGCTGACCGACTGTACAACTGAAGTGAAAAAGGGCGAAGTGGTCGTCGTATGCGGCCCGTCGGGCTCTGGCAAATCTACGCTCATCAAGACGGTCAATGGACTTGAGCCGTTCCAGAGCGGCGAGATCAGGATCAACGGCGAGTCAGTGGGCGATCGAAAGACCAACCTCTCCCGGCTGCGCTCGAAAGTCGGGATGGTTTTTCAGCACTTCGAACTGTTTCCGCACATGTCGATTACGGGGAACCTGACGCTGGCGCAAATGAAGGTCCTGGGCAGAGGGCGTGATGAGGCGGCCGACAAGGCACTACGGCTACTGCACCGCGTTGGCCTGCGCGCCCATGCGGACAAGTATCCCGCTCAGCTCTCCGGCGGACAGCAGCAGCGTGTGGCGATTGCCCGCGCGTTGTCGATGGATCCCATTGCGATGCTGTTCGACGAGCCGACTTCCGCACTCGATCCTGAGATGATCAATGAGGTTCTGGACGTGATGGTAGAACTGGCGCAGGAAGGCATGACGATGATGTGCGTGACGCACGAGATGGGCTTCGCCAGGAAGGTCGCGCATCGGGTGATCTTCATGGATCGCGGGAATATCGTGGAAGACGACCTCAAGGAGGCGTTCTTTGAGCGCCCGAAATCCGACCGCGCGAAGGATTTCCTCTCGAAGATACTGCACTAGCGCGAGCAGGAATATCGACCGGCCGAGGCCGGTCGTCATCTGCTACGAACTGTGTGATTTTTCAGCCCGCGTGGCTTGTGTCTGCAAGAACGGCAACGCCATCTGCCACCCGCACGCCCTGCCCTTCGGCAAGCACGAAGATCGGGTTGATTTCTGCCTCGAGCAGCGTATCGCCGAGTAACGCGATCTGCGAGAAAGCTACGATCGCCGACGCGAACGCGGAAACATCGCCATTCTGCCGCCCGCGACAACCATCGAGCAAAGGCCCTGTTTTCAGCTCGCGAATCATCACGTTCGCTTCGTCGAGCGAGAGTCCCGACCCGCGGTCAACGCGCCACATCGTCGCGTGTTGCTGACGTCCAAAGGCGCCAGCGGTCCTCTTCCTGTGCTTCCCGGGCCGCGCGCTGGCCACGTCAATGTTTTGTCGATTGGCGTCGCGCAATCAGCGCGCTCTCACCAGTGACCGGGAGAATGCGGCCAGCGCGAGTCGACCCGCCGTTGCACTGCGGGCCGCAACGACGCAGCTTCATTCTGGAGCATCACGGGCCTGCGTAACGCGCGGAAGTCAACGAAGCTTTAGTGGGTTGGCTTGACGCAATACCGGGTACCGGCCTTGCGCGTTGACGAGACGCGCATGCCGGGTTGATGCAGTGCAGGCGATCACTCGCGCTTTTAATTATGCGGTGCTTTATAGGCTACGCAATCGACTTCAACCTTGCAGTCGATCACCATGCTCGAAACGACCGCCGCGCGTGCGGGTGGATACTCGCCAAAGTACTCACGAAACACCTTGTTGAAAGAAGCGAAGTCGCGCGGGTCATCGAGCCAAACCCCGCAGCGCACGACGTGTTCCGCACCATAGCCCGCTTCGTGCAGGATCGCGAATACGTTCTTCAGCGCCTGATGCGATTGCTCAACGATGCCGCCGTTAATGACTTCGCCGTTTTCCATCGGCGTCTGACCGGAAACGAATAGCCAGCCATTCGCCTCGACAGCACGTGCAAATGGCATGTGCTGGCCACCCGTTCCTTTACCGCCTTCTACGCCATAACGCTTCACACTCTCACTCCTTCTCACATTGTCTGATTGATGGCCGAGCTGCTTTCAACGCACCCGGAACTACCTAAGCGATAACGCCTTCGCGGACTGTAGAAGGTCTTCGAGCATCGCGGATCGCCTCTCCGGGCTCGTATCGCGACTCGTCATGAAACAGAGCGCCGCAATCGGAAAGCCTGCGCGGTCGCGGACAGGCGCCGCCATGCAGAGCCGAAAGGCATTCGACAAACCCTCTGTGCAGCAATAGCCCTGCTCTTTCGCGAGCTGCACTTCCTGAAAGAACCCGTTAAAGTCGATACGAACCCCGTTGTCGAGGACGAAATCGTCGCCGGGAATTAGCTCCCGGATCTCGTCCGCATTCAGGTGGCCAAGCAACAGGCGTCCGGTCGCGGTCCATGGAATCGGCACCCTCACGCCAATGTCCGAACTAATGTTGAAAGGACGCGCGCTGCTCTCCGACAACACGACGGTATATTTATTGCCCTCGAGCATGCACAACTGCGTAGTCTCCTCATACTTCCTGACCAACGCCAGAATGGCTTGATGAGAGCGGCTGATCAAATCGTTGTGAGTTGCATAGTCAGACCCGTAGTAGTGCATTTCGCGCCCAAAAAACACGCTACCATCCGCGGTGGTCTCGAGCCAGCCAACCCCGGTGAGAATCGTAACCAGTTCATAGATGCTCGAACGAGGCGCACCGGTTGCATCGATCAACTCGCGCATCGTCATTGGCCGCTGGGCTATATGCAATTGCCGAAAAATTTCGACGACGCGGTCTACGCCTCTGGCGCGCGATGATTCTCCAACAGCCATGCATTCACTCCATCAAGGCGTTCGTAAAGTCGATTCACTGAAAACACAGCTGAGTTTACCGTACGCGAACCTTCGCAAGAGCGACGTGCGGGTTTCAGCGTCAATGGTCGAGTACCCTGTGAAGAAACTGTTTCGTGCGCTCGTTCGAAGGATTGACGAAAATCTGCTCGGGCGCGCCCTGCTCGGCGATCACGCCCTTGTCCATGAACACAACGCGGTCCGCGGTCTTGCGAGCAAAGCCCATTTCGTGGGTGACAACCACCATCGTCATGCCGTCGCGCGCCAGGCCGCGCATGACTTCAGTGACCTCGCCAACCAGTTCCGGGTCGAGTGCCGATGTCGCCTCGTCGAAAAACATGATGCCTGGCTCGACCGCAAGCGCTCTGGCAATGGCTACCCGCTGTTGCTGGCCACCCGACAACTGGCTCGGATAGTGCTCTGCGCGTTCCGCGAGACCAACACGGTCAAGCGCTTCCATCGCGCGCTTGCGTGCGTCGGCGGGATTCATCTTGCGAGCCTTGATGAGCGCGAGCGTGACGTTCCCAAGCGCAGTCTTGTGCGGAAAAAGATTGAACTGCTGGAAAACCATGCCTACGTGACCACGAATTTCGCGTGCACGGCGCGGGTCATGAAGCGGAACGTCGTTGACCCAAACTTCGCCCGAATCCGACGTTTCGAGTCCCGCCATGATGCGCAGCACCGTACTCTTGCCGGAGCCAGACGCTCCGATCAGCACCAGAACTTCGCCTGACCGGACATCGAGATTGATTTCCTTCAGCACCCGGGTCGAACTGAACGACTTGCTGACGCCCGTGAGTGAAATGATGGGCCTGGTTTGAGTTTGATCGCTCACGACAGTCTCCTGCGGTCATGGTGGCGCACCCACTGTGAGAGCGGGAAGCACACGGCAAAGTAAATGAGTGCGACGAGTCCGTAAATTTCGACAGGCTTCCCAACCCGGTCCACGATGGCCTGGCCACCGTGCATCAGTTCGGACATACCAATCATGCTGACGATCGACGTGTCTTTGATGAGCGAAAGATATTGACCAACGAGCGGGGGCAGCACAATCCGCCCGGTCTGGGGCAGCACAACTGAGGAAAACGCCTGGACCTTCGAGAGACCGAGAATTTGCGACACCTCCCACTGCCCTTTGGGCACGGATTCGATGCCGGACCGGAACACCTCGGCAATGTAGGCGCCCTGATACACGCTCAACCCGATTACCCCGGCCGCGAACACGTCGATGGCGTACCCGAAGTAGGACACTCCGAAGTAGATGAACATCAAGGTGATGAGCACGGGTGTACCGCGAAACAGCTCCGTATAGAGCTTCGCGATGCGGGACGTGCCCCACGGTCCGAACGACCTCAAAACAGCGGCGAAAAGGCCAATCAGGGTACTGCATACGATGGCCGCCACGGAAAGCAGCAGTGTCGTCACCAACCCTTGCAGCAGGATGGAAAGACTGGTTTTCAGCAGTTCAACGGACATAATCCAGCTCCGATGCGAAGATCAAGCTCGGTTGGTTCGGCGGATCCAGAAGCCCCCTGAACGGGCGCGAGGCCGGATGAGAAGGGGGGGATGAAACATGCGCGCTCCGAGTTGGCTCGCCAACCAGGACAGTGCGTTGCTGAGCACGAGATAGGCGACAAGCGTCACAGCGAACGTCTGAATGTAGAGAAGGGTTCGCGAGTTGATCACGGTCGCGGTTCCAGTCAACTCCGGAAGCGCGATGGCGGACAGGAGCGATGTGCCGAGCAGCAACTGAATCAGGTAGTTGACGATGGCGGGATATACCGCCCGCGCGGCTTGCGGCAGCACGATTTCCGTGAAAATTTGCCTGCGCTCCAGCCCGAGAATGCCGGCGGCCTCCAGCTGGCCACGCGGCACAGACTGGATGCCCGCACGAAACACTTCCGACAGGTAGGCGCCGACGTTGAGCCCCAGCGCAATCACACCAGCCCAGTACGCGTCCAGTGAAATGCCAGCCGAAGGCAAGCCAAAGAACACAATGAAAATCTGCAACAGGACAGGCGTATTGCGGATGATTTCGACATAGCCGCGAGCGAACCATCGAAACGGCGCGACCGGACTGATGCTGGCAAGCGCGGCCAGCAGGCCGAGCGACACCGCCAATACGAACGCAAGCAGGGTCACCTGCAGCGTCAGCCAGCCTGCCCGCAGAAAGTCAGGCACGTAGCCCCATAGTGTCAGCCATTCGTAACTCATTTCCCTCTCCAACTCGTTTGAGTCTCTTGCGCTGCTAGCATCACGCGCCACTTAGAGCTGCGGATTCAGCGCGTAGCGCGGGTCGGTGCCGAACCACTTCTTGTAGAGTTGCGCGTTCAGCTTCGACGCATTGATGTTGAAAAGGAACAGGTTCAGGTAATTGACCCACGCCTGGTCTCCGGACTTGACGCCAAACGCGTTGTACTCGAGCGGAACGAGAGATTCATTGGTGACGGCGAGTTCAGGGTCGAGCTTCGCCTGATAGGCCAGGAAATTGTTGTCTTCGATCATCGCGTCAGCCTGGCCCTGCTTCACGGCGAGGATCGCGGCCTGCGAGCTGTCGTATTCCTGAATCTTGACCGCCATGTTCAACGCCCGCACTTCGTCGCCATTCGTCGAACCCTTGACCGTGGCGATCGTGCGATTGCTCATATCCTTGATGGACTGAATCCCGCTGCTCTTCTTGACCAGCAACGCCTCACTGGCGACGACATAGGGCGTCGTGAATTCGACGACCTTTGCGCGCTCGAGATTGCGCGTGAAATTGCAGAACACGACATCGACCTTGCTCGTCTGCAGGTTCGGAATGCGGTTCGCGCTCGTCGTGTTTACGATCTCGAGCTTTACGCCCATTTCTTTGGCGAGTTCCTTTGCGAGATCCACGTCGTAGCCGTCGGGTTGACCGTCTTTGTCATAGAAACCGAAGGGCGCGAACGTCAGGCAATCGCCAACGCGCAGCGTGCCACGCTGCAGCACGGCCTGTAGCGTCGACGAGGAGGCCGCCCCGGCTTGTCCGGGCGTAGACACCTTGGTGCAGCCCGTCAACGCGAGCAGTCCAGCAAAAGCGAACAGGAAGGCAGTCTTGACGCCGTGTTTTGCAAGTTTCATGTACAGGCCCTAATCGGAGGTGGGTATTCCGGCACGGATGCGTCGGTTCCAGCGCTCTCGGCAGGCCTCGGAACCCACTGGCTTATGCATCCACATTGTCCGATATACCGGACACGTGTCTGATTAACCGGATTAAGGCGCAGTTTTAGGCACTGAAAATGGTGAGGCAAGTGGCCTGAACCCTAATTGCATTTTTATTTTTGTTCGGGCATCGGATCCGATGGCGACCAGGGGCACGGGACGTGGAGGCTATGTCAACCCGGTGCGGCGGCTCCGGGTTGTACCATGCGTTAGATCGTCAGTTCTTCCGGTGAGCGATCCGAGCCGCCTGTAACACCCACTGGACCAGCAGAGGTACCGACGTGAAATGCCACCTGCTCTTGCTGACATTCGCTATTGCCGCCTGCTCGCCGATCCATGAAACGGGTGCCCCGGCTACGCCAGCGATAACGTCTGCTTCCGCCCCCGCCCCCACAAGCGCGACGTCGACAGTCGGCACCGGGATCCTCACCCAGTACCACTGGCAACTCAACGACGCATTCGATAGCAAAGGCAAACGCATCGATGCGTTGTTCGCCGACACGAACAAGCCCGTGCAGTTGGACTTCAGCGCTGACCGGCTGAACGTGCTCAATAGTTGCAACAACATGGGCGCCAGTTACAGCATCAAGAAAGGACGGCTGCAAATTGGCCAGATGGTGAGCACCATGGTGGCGTGCCCGGATCCCGCCCGCGCCGCGCTCGATAGCGCCATTGCACAGCGGCTGCAGGGCAGCCTCAGCATGAACCTGCTGACACGTGGCAACACACCGCGCATGCAGCTAGTTACCGACCGTGGCGACACGTTGAGTTTCACCGGCGTACCCACGGCGCAGACGCGTTTCGGCGGCCCCGGTGAAATGACCTTCCTCGAAGTGGCCGCACAGTCCGTACCGTGCCAGCATCCACTGATTCCGGACAAGCAATGTTTGCTGGTACGCGAACGTCACTTCGACGAACAGGGTTTGGCCACCGGCACGCCTGGTGAATGGCAATCGCTGTATCAGGATATCGAGGGCTATACCCACACCCCTGGAATTCGCAATGTCCTGCGCGTAATGCGCTACACCGTCACTAACTCACCCATCGACGGGCCTTCGGTCGTTTATGTGCTGGACCTGGTGGTCGAATCGGAGAAGGTCGGGAACTAGCCGGCCTTCTCCGATCCATCAAATGCAATCCGTAAATATGCCTTATATTGAAAACTACAATTGATTACCCATCGATACAGCCTCGCACGCGACAGCGGCCGCGTGCGGCCTGGCACACCTGCGGTATCGGTGACCAGCCGGTGCACCGGCGCCGTCCCGTGCTCGACCAAGTTCTGCAGCGTTGTGAGCGAATCCCACGAAGCGTTGAACTCGGTGCCCACTGCGTGCTGCAACCCGGCAATCCCATAGAAACGCACGAACGACTCGAAGCCCATCCTGATCAGCAAGCACTGGTAGTAGATCCCTGTTGCCCGCGTGCTGACGGTCTGGTCCACGGTGCCGTGCGTTGTCAGCAGCTTTGCCGCCATGGGTGTCACGGACGAACTCGTTGCCGATCTGCCGTATAACGCCAGCATCAATATTCCGCCTGATCTGGACGCCTCGTCCGGCACCGTCGTCAAGCTCGCCGATGGCACGACCGCGACGGGCACCTTCAATCAGCATCCATTCATTCTGGCGAACATCGGTCAGTTCGGGAGCTTTTGGCATGAGCGGCGCGGCTCGGCCGTGGTGTTCTTCGCGCTCGTCGGTTTCGATGCGGTGTCCCACCCCCGCAGAGGAAGCCGGACGTCCAGCTATCGCCCCTCGTCGGGCGACTGCACGGTGCTAACCGGCCGTTCGCCCGATCCGGCTCCAGAGCGGCGACTCTCACATCGGCGAACGCGTACTTACGCCCCATTGCCGACAGTCGGCTCGTCGTAGTTTCAAAGGCAGGTACCCGAGGCCGCTTTTCTGCGACCACGAACGCCAGGTTTCAATGCCATCCGTTCGTCACCCTCGAGCAGCAAAAAAACGCCGATGCTACGGCAAAACGCCGTGTGTCGAGGTCGCGGAGGTCGGAGCCGTAATCGAAGTCACAATCATCTACAACCCAGCCGCAGTCGAAATGGGTCATTCAATGTAGAACGCTTCGATTCAATATTAAATACGTACTCCGAATAAAATATCAATGCAAGTAATCCCTGTAAATATCAAGTGGCATGCTTCTGCAAGCGCATACATGTTTTGACGGTTTTCATGCAATCCCCGTACCACGCCAATCGTAGCGGGGGCGCCATGTGATGAATCGGAATCCGTAATGAATTTTTCACACAAATGCTGCTATCGCGACCTAGTGTGTGTTTGGTAGATGCATCGCTGCATGTCCTGGTGGACGGTAGCAAGCTCTGGTTTTGCGGTGGGCAATGCACAGGCGTTTTCCCCTTTTCGCGAGGCTCAGAATGAAAATCAATATCAGACGCTTATCCCGATCAACTTTCAATGGCATGGCAGGCGGTTGCGTCATTGCGTTGGTGTGCTCGATCGGCCCAGGCGCACATGCGCAAACGCTGGGTTCGCTAGTACAGGTAGCTGCGGGCGACCCATTTAGCGGGTGCACGGCAGACAAGGTGAACGCGCAACAGTCGGCATTCGGCAGCGTCCTGTATCCTGCAACCTCAATCGAGCCATGGATTGCGGTCGATCCGACCGACCCGTCTCGCCTCCTCGTCGGCCACCAGCAGGATCGCTGGATCGACGGCGGATCACGCGGGCTTGTCGGCGTCGTCTCCAGCGATGCGGGCAGTACCTGGTCGAATTCGATTCCGTCCGGCGTGACTGCGTGCACCGGAGGCAATTTCCGGCGAGCTTCCGATCCCTGGGTAGATTTTGCGCAAGACGGCACGGCCTTCTTCTTCTCTCTGGTACTGGACCCCGCGCAGCCGACGACTCCTTTCGGAGCCCGAAATAGCGGGATGCTGGTCAGCCGCTCCACCGACCACGGCGCGACGTGGCAGCCTCCCGTTACGCTGATCCGCACCAACTCGCCGCACATGCTCAATGACAAGAACTCGCTCACTGCGGATCCGACCGCGAACAAATACGTCTATGCGGTCTGGGATCAGCTGAGCGTGTTCCCGCCAACGAAGGAAGGCGCCCAACTGCTCGCTCAAAATGACGGTGTTGAGATCGCGCGCCAATTGGCGGGCCTTTCTTCGACATGTGGGACCCCGCCGTGCGCGGGTGGTGCCCCCTTCTCCAAATTCAGTTTCACCGGCCCGAGCTTCTTCTCACGGTCCACCGACAATGGAGTGACATGGAGCACAGCCGCACCGATCTACCAGCCGGGCACGAACGCGCAGACAATCGACAACATGGTGCGCGTGCTGCCTGATGGTACCCTGCTCGACTTCTTCACCGCGATCAACGTCACGCCATCGCCCCTGAGCATCGGCTATATCAAGTCGACGGACAAAGGCGCGAACTGGTCGGGGCCGACGTTCACCAACGATATTCATACGGTCGGCGGCGTGGTCACCGGCGTGGTGACACCTGACAGCGGTCAGCCGATACGCGACGCCGCCATTCTCTACAGTGTCGCTGTGAACCCGGTTTCGGGGGCTATCTATCTTGCCTGGCAGGACGACCGCTTTTCGTCCGGGACCTGCACCACACCCACCGGATCGATTCCGATCGTCGGGATCGTCTTCAGCGAGTCGGATGACGGTGGGGCGACCTGGTCAACACCCGTGATGATCAACAAGACGCCGCCGAACAGTACGAACCCCTGCCGTCAGCAGGCTTACATTCCGGCGATAGTGCCATCGGGCGACGGCAATACGATCGTGGTGACCTACTACGACTTTCGTAATGACACGAACACGCCTGTGGGCTTCGAGGGCAGCGACTATTTCGCGGTGTTCTGCTCGACCGCCACTGTGTGTACGAGCTCTGCCAATTGGGGTAACGAACGGAAACTGACTGACGCCTCGTTCAACATCCTTGACGCACCCGTAGCGGGTGGCCATTTCCTCGGCGATTACATGGGTCTGGCCGCTAGTGGACCCAAAACTATTTACCCGTTATTCGGCGTCGCCACGAGCGCCAACGTGACGGCCGAATTCACCCGCGAGATCACATTGCCGTGAGCACAAACGGCGGCGACTGAAGCAGAGGTCGCCGCCCAGTCTCCCAGGACAGTCAGGTTGCCGGCATTCACGCAGTGGGCAAGGACGCGCGAATTTCTGCGCGCATGTTGGTGCCTTATGCCGAAGCTTTGCTGCGCGATGAGACTTATCATTGAGCATCTGGTGCCGCCGATGGTCCGCCACCTGTCTCCAACCGCTGGCTTGCTCGCGCGGTCGCTAACAGCCGGTGCAGAACCCCGTCTTGCTTATCCGCACCGGGTCGAGAGTACGCATCGGATCACAGTGAGAACTGACATTCATAGAGTCGCACCGGTGTGATTGACTGAAGAGCGACCTGATGCGGCCTTACGAACGGCGACATTTGAACGTCCGCAATCGATGACCCGTCGTCGATCGACTGTACGCAATGGCCGCCCCTCCCCCATACCCGTCCCACTGCGCGTCCGTCGCCTTGCAAGCCAGCAGGCGTCCAGACCGCCGACTCTCCTGGCGTGCATGACGCCTCAAGCTGTTCACCATGCGAATCTCCACATTACAGATCGCTCGTCAGGAGAACCCAGGAGAAATGCTCAGGTCAGAGCCGGCCGCCCTGCCAGGTGAACGGGAAGAGCGCCTGGTCGCATTCGTCCAGCTGGCCCGGCGCGAATGGCGCCAAATACGATGCGTTTGCCCATTCCACGAATGAGGCCAGCCCCGCGTAAACCGGCTTCGGGGACGTGCGACGGTGCGCGTTCGGCAGTTGCCGGGGAATGCCTGCCGCCGAAGGCGCCACCTTTCTAGCGGGCCACCGATTGTTCGTTTCAATCAACCGTCCCTTTGCGCCTGGCACCTCGCGCCAGCTTTGGCCGGTTCACGCATTGCATGATTTTTTCTATCTAAATACAAATTTTACCGACAGAACATCGAATAAATCATGCGCCGTTCGTCCCGATCGAATACACTGATTACGCGTCTCCCGGACGTCGGCACAGCGATCCATCTCCGGATTTTACATGATTTAATTTCCTTAACTGCTGATTTCTTTGTGTAGTCACAAAAAAATCATGCCCCTCGACGATTATGGCCAGCAAAACACTCCAGCGGCTCATGGAAGGCGTCCCCCGAGGACAGCCGCTTGATCCACAGATGCTCCGCGACTGCGGCGTCAGCGCCCAGCAGACCACCTACCTGGTGAGCGCCGGGTGGCTGCAGCGCCTTTCGAAAGGCGCCTACCTCCTTGCGGGTGACACGCCGACGCGCGACGGCGTACTCGCGTACCTCAGCCGGCATGTGAAGGGCCTGCATGTCGGCGGCAGGACGGCGCTCGACTGGCAGGGCGTGCGGCACAACATGAGTTTTCGCGAGCGTGTCGTGCTCTGGGCCCAACGTCCCTACGTCATGCCCGAGTGGGTCGGCGAGCACATGCCCCATACGCTGCAGACGACGCGCCTGTTCGATGACAATCTGCCGGAAGGCTTTGCGATCTCGCCGCTTCCCAACCAGGATCCCTCGATCCTCGTTGCCGAGCCCGAGCGTGCCCTGCTCGAGCTCGCGAGCGATGTCGGCAAGCGCCTCGCAAAAGGACAGTCCCTCGAAGAGGCCATCAATATCGCATCGTCGTTGCGCAACCTGCGCCCAAAGGTACTGGATACCCTGCTATCCCATTGCACAAGGGTGAAGGTCGTCAAGCTGGTGCGGGATCTTGGAGAAGCCAGCGGCTTTGCCTGGGGCAAGGATCTGCAGCGCCACGTCGACAGGCTTGGCCCCGGTAAGCGTTGGTCCAGCAGCCGCAGGGGCACGCCCTCATTGAACCTGAAGGCGTAACGTGCCCACTTCCAGTCAAACGTGACCCGATGAACGATCAGTACCTCAACACCGTGCGCCTTATGCTGGCGATCGCGCCCGACGTTTTCGACACACCGCATTTCGCCATGAAGGGCGGAACGGCAATTAACATGTTCGTGCAGGACCTGCCCCGCCTGTCTGTCGATATCGACGTGATCATGCGCTCGCACGACCCCGACCGGGCCGAAGCACTGGCGATCATCAACACGGAACTTGCGCGCGCAAAACAGGCGATTGAGCGGCAGGGCTATCACGTCACTGTCGCTGGCGCCAGCGGCAAAAACAAGGGCGATGACGTGAAATTGACAGTGGCTTCCGCCGATACCCAGGTCAAGGTGGAAGTGAAATATGTCTTCCGGGGCACCCTGATGCCAACCGTCATGCGCCCGGTCGTTCCGCGCGCACAGGAAATGTTCCGCGTCGACTTCGAAGTGCCCACGCTCGCCGACGCAGAACTGTACGGCAGCAAGCTGGTTGCGGCGCTGGACCGCCAGCATCCGCGTGACATCTTCGATGTGCAGCACATGTACGAGACGTACGGTGGCCTACGCGATGATTGCGTTGCCGCGTTCGTTGGCTACCTCGCTGGCCACAACCGCCCCGTTCACGAAGTTCTGTTTGCGAAGCCACATTCACTGGCGCACGAATACGAGGCAGGATTCGTGGGCATGACCGTCGACGAGGTCAGCCTTTCCCGGCTCGAGGAAGTCCAGGCACAGCTTCACCACGATCTGCCACGCGCGCTGAGCCCGAAGCAACGTGAATTTCTCCTATCCCTCGTCAGACTGGCCCCGGACTGGGCACTGATGCCCTACGCTCATCTGAGCGACATGCCCGCGATACGCTGGAAGATCGAAAACCTGCGCAAACTTCGCACACGCGACAAGCAGCGCTTTGCCGATCAGGAAGCGCGACTCCAGGGAGCATTTTCAGCACTGGATCGCGAGAGCAGACGCGGATAGGAGACCGCGCGTCCCTTACGTCCGCCAAGTCACGAACCGGGCCATGACCTGCCGTTCCGCAAGCGGGGCAACCTGCCGTTTGAATCGCTGCAATACTCAGGCGGAACCTGAACGGATGCGATACGCCCGCCATCGGCCAAAGCCGACGGCCGCCGATCAACGGCTGTGCGGCGGCTGAAGTTCGCTTCACGGACATTCGCAAACCCGTGCCAGCGATTGTCTCCTCTCTATATTGACGAGTGAATCTGCACGGCCAGTTCCCGTCGTTCGCCCGAAGGGCAAGTGAAGCACTCGAACGTCCGTTGCGCACCAGATCTCTGCCTTAATTCGACCTCTAATCCGGTCAGGAAACATTCGTCCCGACTGCGTGGGCAAGCTCCGCGATGACGCGGGATTGGATCAGGAAGTCAAGAAAGGCACGCAGCGGCAGTGAGGTTCGACGAGCGCGTTCATATAACGCGCTCACCGGCACAGGGCTCGGTTCATATTCCGCAAGGATACGTCGCAGTTCTCCCTGCTCACACAATCCCGCAACCTGCCACGATGGGGCGCGGATGATACCCACACCCGCTCGCGCGGCCACCAAGAGTACATCGAGCGCGTTCGCCCAGAGCCGCCCCGTCACTCGAGCAGAATGACGGACACCGGCATGGCTATAACGCCAGTCAACGGGGCCGGGGCTGTCGGAAAAGACCAGGCAGTCGTGCAGACTCAGTTCACTGGGTGAATTCGGTGCGCCCCGGCGTTCGATATATGACGGCGCGGCACAAGTCACCATGCGGACATCGCCAAGCTTCCGTGCGACAAGCGTCGAATCAGGCAAGCGGCCCACGCGGATCGCGACATGAACATCTTCCTCCGCGAGATTCACGCTGCGCTCGACGAGGACCATCTCTACCGACACGCCGGGATGCGATGCGAGAAAGTGTGGAAGCAGTGGCGCGATGAGCATGCGCCCGAGCAACGATGGAGCGGCGATACGCAACCGGCCAGAGGGCTCGCTACTGCTACCACCGATAAGCGTGCTCATCTCGTCGAGATCCGCGAGGATAGCCTTCGCGCGCGCGTAAAACAGGCGTCCTTCGTCAGTCAGCGCTGTATAGCGTGTCGTGCGCCGTAACAACTGGGTGCCGAACTGCTGCTCCAGAGCCGAGATGTGACGGCTTACCGAAGTCAGCGACATCGGAATTGCGCGGGCGGCGGCAGACAGACTGCCGGCCTCGACAACCCGGACAAACACCTGCATGGCATCGAATCGGTCCATCGAAATGTCCTTCCGGAAAACGCAAGACTGCTTGCCGTTTGGCGCGGGTACCTCCTGATTGGGAAATAGTCTACAGTCCGACGCATGCGGTCCGCAAACAGTGGTCCGGTTATCCCGGCCGTTGCGCCGCGCTGTCACGATCCAGGGTAACCAGTCACCGGGGAGTCCAGATGAGGCAATCGCTCTATTGGGTCATGGCGCTCTCGGCCGGGCTCGTTGTCGCGAACAACTACTACAACCAGCCGCTGCTGATCGACTTCGCACATACCTTTGGGACGAGCGAACGTCAGGCCGGCGCGGTGGCCATTGCGGCGCAAGCTGGCTACGCCCTTGGTCTGGTCTTGTTCGTTCCGCTAGGCGACAAGGTCGAGCGTCGCAAGCTTTTCACGATAACGCTGTCGGCGGCTGTGGTTGCCCTTCTTGCGATGGCTGCCGCGCCGACTTTGTCGTGGCTCATTGCGGCGAGTTTCGTGGCGAGCATGACGAGCGTGGCACCGCAACTGCTCACGCCCTATGCCGCGCAACTCGCCGGCGCCGATGGCCGCGGGAAAGCGGTTGGAATCGTGATGCTGGGCCTGCTAGGGGGCATCCTTGCTTCGCGCACCGTATCCGGTACGATGGCTGCGCATCTTGGCTGGCGCGTTGTGTATGTGTCGGCAGCTGCAACGACCGCGCTCGTCGCCGTGATGCTCGCCCGGATACTGCCACGCGTTGCACCAACATTCCCAGGTAGCTATCGTGCATTAATGGGCTCTCTCACACAGCTACTGCGCGAGGAACCCGTCGTGCGGCAGACATCTTTCGTCGCCGCGTTGCAGTTCGCAGCCTTCAGCGCTTTCTGGACGACGCTCGCATTTCACCTGCATAGTCTCGACACCCGTTATGGTAGTGAAACCGCAGGACTGTTCGGTTTGGTTGGCATCGCGGGCGCCAGTGGGTCGTATGCCATCGGCAAACTGACGGATGCGCACGAACCCCGGCGTATCATCCTCGCCGCAACACTCGTGTTCATCGCTTCCTATGGAGTGCTGGCCTGGACGGGCGAGAGCATCGGCGGCCTGATTGTCGGCGTCGTACTTCTCGACCTTGGTTTGCAGAGCGCCCACGTTTCCAACATGGCGCGTAACCTTGGTGTCCGAAATCATGCCATGAGCCGCTCGAATACGATCTACATGACGATCCGCTTCGCAGGGGGTGCCATAGGCTCGGTACTCGGCAATTATGCGTGGAGCGCATGGCACTGGCCCGGCGTGTGCAGCGTGGGTGCCGCTTGCGCCTTCATATCGATGGTGTTACAGATCGTGCCTGATCGCAAAGCACAGTGCGCCATGCGCTGACCGTCTGGATAGGGCGTGCGTAGGTGTGAAAGTGCAAGCGTCCCCATCGACGCGAGATACGCCTCATACTCCAGGTAGAGCTCCGCCGCAGGACGCCTGGCCGGCGTCGTGCGTATTCGGCCGATACAGATGTCGGCCTTTTTTTGCACACGCCGCAGGTCATACTCGGTGGGCGTCTGCGACGCTTCCGCGCCGCAATGTCCGAAGCAGATCCTGGAGCAGCCACTGCGGGCGGCTCAAGCTGAAGGACAGAAGTGGGGCGTTACGACTCATTCAACAGCGATGAGAGCAGCTTCACGCAGGGCCCACCATGTGGGCCCTGCGTGCTGTCGCACAGCAAAGCTTGCAGCCCTAGCGGCGTTGCCGCGCGTGGCGGACACGAAGAATCTGCACTTGTTTGCCCGAAACGCGGTACACGACAATATAGTTAGGCATCACGACCATCTCACGGGTCCCCCTGACGCGGCCCGTCCGGTAGCGGTTCGGGTACGTGGCGAGCGTGGTGGTCTTTTCACGGATGGACTGTCCGAGCTCGACGGCGGCGGCCGGACTGTCCTCGCTCACATAATCGATAATCGACAGCAGCTGTTCCACTGCACGCGGCAGCCACTCGACGATCATGCGCGGCCCTTGCGCGCAGCCTTCTTCGCGGTCGCGGCAAGCTTCGCATCGAGCTGCGCCATCACCTCATCGTGTGGGACAAACGACGTGCCGGGACTGTCGGCCTCGGCAACCGCCTTCAGGACGTCGGCCTCGAACTCGGCTGCGTCGTCGGCGAGCTGGTTGCGCCGCTTCATGTGCGCGCTCTGGTCCGGACGCGTCCAGGCCGGGGCCTTCGGAGCACGCGTGTCCCACTCCTCGAGCGCGAAACGGCCGGTCGCCACGCCGAGATCGCGCACGACCTTCAGGGCCTGGCCCGGATCGCGGAATTCCCGTCGCTCGCGGCCGTTCGAGGTCACGAGTTCGGCCACGCCCGATTCGCGCGTTTCCAGCTCGATATAGAAAGCGCCCTTTTCGGCACGCAGGATCGCCGACAGGACACCACCGGCCTTGACGGCAGCGCTGGCCTGGGCGACATCAAAGGAAACACGTCGCATGATGGCTCCGGGGGACGGGAAGGGTCACGCCTTATTATACTCGTTTCCACGAAATATAATATTTCGTGGTTGTGAGGAGGCCGTGGAATGATCGGAGCGGGCGCAAAGCCTTGCCGGACGGGGGGTGGCGGCCGGTACCTGACATAAAAGGCGTTGTCTGCCGGTTGGCACTCAAGCTGTTGTGGAACCCAGGCCCTTCGTCTTTTCGACACCGCGGCATCCCGCCCGTCTTCCGAGTCACATATCCCGGCGATTCTGCGTGAATGCGACCCCGTTTTAATCGGGGACCAGTGTCGCAGTTCCAGACGACGAAGGGAAAGCCATCCCTCTCCACACCTGTCTGTGGCCAGGTCAGAATGGCGGCCCGTCAAGAGGCGGCACATACCTTGCACCGGTCGGCCCGGTTCCTGAATCCACCAGGGATCCCGCTGCCTGTTCGCGGTTCCTCGACTGGTGCGCCGGGTTGGTCCCGCGACTGCAGAACGCGTCCCGTTTCGATACCAGGGCGCCCTTCCGGAGAAAGCCGTACGAGAACCGCGACAATCCCGTCGATACGGTGTGGGCGGCGGCCCGGGCCGGTCTGGTGTGAGATCCCATCGGCACCCGTATGCCTCCCTGCGCTTCGCCCGGTACAGGTGCAGACGGCTCGATCCTTGCGCTAGTATGGACGGGTAAAAAGGAGGATCGAAGACAACATCGACCTGGTGCTGCCGTCAACTCCCCGCTTTGTCTTGCTGTTCAGCCGCTAGCATCGCCGCGTTCCGACGGAGGTCGAAATGAACGAACAATCCGTGCTCGGTATCATCCATGCGCAGGAACTACTGATGGTGTCCCTCATTCGCATACTTCCGCCCGACGAGCGTCGCAAAGTTTTCGACGAGTTCCATGGCCAGGTCGAGCTGGCCGAAGCGCCGCATCTGAGCGACGGCCATAACCGCGAAATGACCGAAGCGTTCATGGCGCATATCCGCAAGCTGTCGATCTTGCTGGCATCGTTGAGTTGATCGGGCGGAGGTTCGCGCCGCCGGACTTACCGAGCGCAAGCGGGAGAGCAGAGGGCAAGCTTGTGCGCGGCGATCATGAATGCGTCGGCGGTCTCCACCGTATCAAGGACGACAACTCGGCGGCAAAAGTCACGAAACGGGTTTTGTCGCGATAAGGCGTTATGGATACAAGCACACCAGAACAAATAGGATGCCGTATTTAACGAGCGAGTAGAATTGGGCGGCAGGTGTCTGGCTCAAGCCGCCGGTCTGCATTTGCCCCTTGGCGATCATATGCATCAACTCAATGCCGCCGAGCAAAATACGCGCACATCGAAAACTCTTGAAGCCCATCATCGGTTGCGTACACCTCCTGATGTCCGCTCGTCGTACCGATTCGGCCGCTCGATCGCGCGATTGAGAACGCGTGGAGTCGTGGCACTGCCCGCCAAAGCTCGCTCGATAAGGTATTTTGTCCGACCTAAAATCGCTCTTCGCCCACGTACATGCCCGTCGAAACCACCGGAGAGCCGAGTGACAGTCATTGCACAAGTATCCGATATTCACGTCCGTTCACACGGCGCGCTGTACCAGGATGCCGTGGACTCAAATGCCATGTTTTCGGCAGCGGTCGATTCGCTGAACCGCGTGCGACCCAAGCCGGACCTCGTAGTCATCTCAGGCGATCTCACGGACGAAGGTACCGCCGCTGAGTATCTGAAGCTTCGAGAATTGCTTGGCGCGCTGAAGCATCCGTTCGTGGTTTTACCAGGTAATCACGATAACCGTGACCGTCTGCGGGCCGCGTTTTCGGATCACGCGTGGCTACCCAAGGAGGGGGCGCTGTCGTTCGCGATAGACGTAGGCGAACTACGCCTCGTGGCACTAGACACATCCGTTCCAGGGCTACATCACGGTGAACTGGACGCCAACACCCTGACCTGGCTGGACACTGAACTCTCCGGGCATCGAGATCGACCGGTCGTCGTCGTCATGCACCACCCGCCGTTCATGACGGGCATCCCCTATCTGGACGTCTACGGTTTGCGAAGCACGGACGCATTGGCAAAGGTTCTTGCACGCCATGACAATGTCGATCGGATTCTCGCCGGGCACGTGCATCGGTCCATGCAGACGCGCCTTGGGAACGTTCCCGTACTCACGTGCCCAAGCACGACAACGCAGATCGCGTTGCGCGTCGAAGCAGACGCGGAGCCCGCTTCTTATCTCGAACCACCCGCATACCTGCTGCACCGTTGGGCTGGACACGGCCAGCCAGCGGTTTCGCATCTGTGTTACATCGGGCTTTTCGAAGGCCCGTTGCCATTTGCATAGCAGGGTCGATGGACTCGCATCAGCGTCACGGCTCCAGCAGCCGCCACTGACGTATCGCCTATCTGCATCGCATTTCGGCGGACGAAGCAGTCAATCAGCTGCAGTGATTCAAACAGGCAGGAGCAGCTTCACACTGGCGCAGATCAATACAACACCCAGCAAGACACGAATTTGACGAGTCGATAGCCAACGGCTACCTAGATGTGCTCCTAACCAGCTTCCCATGACCACCATCAACGCCAGCCGAACAATTCCATGTGGAAGGTGATTTGTGGCGCTCCAATTGCCGGCCAGCGCCGCTATCGAATTGCAGAGGATGAACAGCGCGGAAACGGATGCAGCCGCACGCATGGTTGACCACCGACAAAAGATCAGGAGCGGTGCGATCAGGACGCCGCCGCCAACTCCGGTTAGCCCCGAAGCAAGGCCGATAATCGCACCGCAAGCCACTGCGACGGGCTTAGGTGGTGGTCGCACAATGTTGTCGCCCATTGGCCTGCGCCACAGCGACAGCGTTCCAGCGATTAAGAGCAGTGCGCCAAGTAGATATTCAAACCAGGTCTTTTCCAGCGTTATATAGCCGCCTAATAACGCCATGGGTACGGCCGGCAAAGCAAACGGCCAGAACGATTGCCAGTTGAAATGCCCGTCTCGAATGAAGCGCCAACTTACGACAAGGGAAACCAGGATATTCAGGACAAGCGCCGTGGGCTTGATGCTGTCAGGCTCGTATCCCACCAGTGCCATTATGGCGATGTATCCCGAAGCCCCAGCCTGGCCGGTGCTGGCGTAAAGCAGCGCAACCACGAGAAAAGCAATGCAGGTCAGCAGTGTTTGCGTATCGACCATCGCATCCTCGGATCGAAAGTATCGCATGCGAAACTGGCTGAACTCGCTCTGCGCCGCATACGACCTTTTCCGGTTGGCGGTAGTGGATCGCGTGCTGGCCGTCGCCATCCGGCAGGCAGCGGACATCAGCCGACGGGATGACGAACATCGCGTCGACTTTCACCCGTTGTTCTGCTTCCGATTGGTCGCGCTCGTTGCGAACGACCATCCGCTCGCGCAAAAGGACTATCTCGATGCCGAGGATTTCCAAAACGAAACCTTGATCACCTATCCTGTGGAGGACGATGCGCTCGACGTAGTGCGCCTGCTGCTGAGGCCGCAAGGAATAACGCCCGCGCGGCGAACCGCCGATCTGACCGTGGCACATTGAGTTGTGCGACTGAACTGGAGCGATCATGCAATCGAAGGAACATTGGAACCACGTCTACGAGACGAAAGCTTCGACCGATGTCAGCTGGTTCCAGGAACACCCGCGTCAATCGATCGAGCTGATCGAGCAATCGGGAGTGGGCAAAGACGCGGCGATTATTGACGTGGGCGGCGGCGCCTCAACCCTCGTCGACGATCTGATCGACAAAGGGTATAGCGCGCTGACCGTGCTGGACCTCTCGGAAGCCGCGCTCGAAGTCGCGCGCGAGCGACTTTGTGAACATGCGCAAGCCGTTTCATGGATTGTCGGCGATGTCACGAAGGCGGAGTTGGCTGTGCACGCCTTCGACGTCTGGCACGATCGCGCCGTATTTCACTTTCTGACGAGCGAGGCGGAACGCGAAGCTTATGTCCGCACTGTGCTACGCACGGTTAAGCCAAGTGGCACGGTGATCGTTGCGACATTCGCGGAAGATGGTCCCGAGCGATGCAGCGGCCTGCCGGTCATGCGCTACAGTCCCGACGCCTTGCACGCGGAATTTGGCGCGCCGTTCACGCTGCTTCGCCAGGAGCGTGAGGAGCATCACACACCATCGGGCGGTATACAGCGGTTCATTTACTGCCTTTGCCGCAAAACGGTCGACTAGAGTGCCCAAGGGTCCTACAGCGGCACCATTCGAATAGTCCGGCCGCGTCGTAGAATACGCCCGCCAATCATTCAACGCACTCGGATCCGGGCGCGTCGCCACGAATAAAATCCAGGCCTGAGCGTGTCGTTGGTTGGCGAACTGGCCTGAGCGGCAGCCGGGCGAACAAACAAAGGCGCGTTATCAGCTTCACGGCCAGAAAGAGCGAAGCGCTCCGTTTGGCTTTGTACAAGGGTGTTCTCCATGCAGCCAGGCATCGGGATAGGGGCGTCTTGCCAGGGTGGCTCGTCAGGCGTGGGAAAGCGTGCGTAGTACGGCACCAACTGATTAGTGAACGAAAGAAACATGCAAACCGTTGCGGTACTCGACTTCGAAACAACCGGGCTTTCGCCCAATCTGGGCGACCGCGCTACCGAGATTGCCGTCATCCTTCTGCGTGACGGCCAGATTGTTGATCGTTACCAGAGCTTGATGAACGCAGGACGGCGCATCCCGTCCGATGTCGTTGCTCTCACCGGCATCACGAACGACATGATCGCATCAGCTCCTCCTGTCTCGAAAGTCATGAGGGAATCTGCAGCGTTTGTTGGAAACCATCCCGTCGTTGCCCACAACGCCGGTTTCGACAAGCGGTTTTGGCAGGCAGAACTGGGACTTCTTGGAGTGACAGCGGAGCATTCATTTGCTTGCACGATGCTCGTTGACAGGCGAGTCTATCCACACGCCCAGAGTCATCGCCTGTCTAGCTTGGCGGAGATGCTTCGGTTACCGAAATCGGGTCGTGCTCACCGGGCGATGGTTGACGCCGAGGTCGCCAGCCATCTATGGTGCCGGTTGCAACATGACATCGCTCAAACATACGGGCTGAAGCGAATCGATCACGCCCTCATGGCTCGATTGCAGAAAACCAGCAAGGCGAAGGTTGCGACATTTCTGGGTTCGCTGTCTAACGACTGAGCCCACTGCGCCGAACAACCTGGACCGCCCCCTCGATCCGTGGGGTGAGGCCTTCCAGAGGCACTGTCGCGTTGTCGTGTTCACGACGCAGTAGCTGATCGAGCGCACCACCCGCTCAGGCTGGCGAGCATTTTCTCCAGTCCGTGCGAACAGCCGCCTTTTTGAGCGGACGTCTGTTGGGAGCTGGGCAGTCAACCATCCTGGGCGGCCTTTTTGTTCCGCGCGCTGCTTGAGGTGGTCCTGAGATGCCACGCGTGTCCCGTTCGGCGAAGCCGCAAAGCGCCGTAACCTGGGTAGCTGCCTGCCTTACCGATACGCAGATGCGTGCAGGCGGTGGGACTACGCGGTTCTTCCTGTTCAGACGCGGCTCTCACGCGCGGCCGCTGCGAAATCGGGTGTACGTCATGGGCTTTCTTCGCTGGCGATGAAGAAACGGCTTGCCAGAAGGCGCTTTCCTGTTGCGAATCGCGAAAACCGTTGATACGCTAAGCGCCAGCTTAAGACAGTGCAGTAACGCGAGGCGTCGTGCACCGTCTTAAGCGGTTCTCAACTTGATAGAGGATTATTCATGGCAACGAAGACCGCAACGAAAGCCCCGAAGGCTGCAAAATCGGCCGCACCGAAGGCAGCACCGAAGGCAGCACCGAAGGCCGCAAAGCCGGCAGCCAGGAAGGCCGCGCCGAAGGCTGTTACTCCGGCGAAGAAGGCTGCGACCAATGGCGTACTCAAGCCGCTGAAGGAAACGTTCACGAAGGCGTCGTTGGCAACGCACGTTGCCGAGCAAGCCGGTGTCGATCCGAAAGCAGCCAAAGCCGTTCTGGCTGCACTCGAAGACACGATTCTGGGCTCGGTGCATAAGAAGGGTGCAGGTGAGTTCACACTGTCGGGCCTGGTGAAAATCGGCGTCCAGGCTGTCCCGGCGAAGAAAAAGCGCTTCGGCAAGGACCCGTTCACGGGTCAAGAGCGCTGGTTCGATGCAAAGCCGGCAACGGTGAAGCTGAAGATTCGCGCGCTGAAGAAGCTGAAGGACGCCGCCGCAGCCTGAGGCCCGTTGCGACGTTGACAGGAAGCCCGCCGAGCGGGCTTTTTGTTTTCAGGGCACTGCCACCGTCATCGAGGCCAATCATGTACTGCTTGCGGGAACCCTAAGCCGCGCGGAACCCACAACAGTGCGCCACAATTGCGGCACGCGTCGGCCTCAACCACCTCAAAATATGCACATCGACGAGGTCAAACTTAAGGGGCAACTAGCGGGCGCGATTGCGACGACGAAGTGAGCGCCGAGTGGCCCATATGTGCCGGCCCATGACCGGACACCCGCTACGATCCACCGTCACATGTTGGGAACCATTGCTGCCGCTATACTTCCCAATGCGCGGCAATATCCACCAGAAACGCGCTTCATGCCGGGAAAGTGTGAGGAAGGGAGATCAGCACATCGACAAGTTCAGGTTTAGCGCCCCAATGCCTACTGGTACTTTCGGAGACCCCTTCGATCTGAAGGACGTTGGACCACGCACTTTCGTGGTTAGAGCAAAGGCGACTGAATGCGAACGCTCGGCTAAGTTTGAGCTTCTGACGGACGAAGCAAGGCGGCTTCATCTAACCTTCCTCGGCTACATCGATTGAGCAATGCTGACTGCGCACCTGCCCCGACTCGGCAGGCAGGTGCATAAGACGGTCATGCTGCTGTGTCGCAACTACGATTCGTGGAGCTTCTTGCAGACAGCCGCCCAGACGCCCGGAGTGCGTGACTCAATGTTTGCGGCAATCAAGGTCGGGGCGCGAAAGAACGCGCGTGGCAGCGTAGTCCCGCAGACGCTGTCCCAATATGCATACTGTCTGCCCGCCACGATGATCGCGCCGCGCTGATGCGCCTCTTTGACCAGTTTCGCGATCACCGCCTTGGACGGTGGACTAAAGCGCTCATCGAAGTTCTCCGAAGCCCAAGGATGAATCTGAGCCATCGCTACGTACCTCGCTATATGCTGCGGCCCGAATCGTTTTACTAGGTCGCCAACCTTTGGCAAAACCCAGTCGTACATTCCTTTCGACGCACCGGGATGAAGCGAAGACATTGGCCACCCTTCTACGCGATACCTGTGATCGTCCAATGTACTTGTCTTACCGTACCCTGGGTTCGCGAGCAGCAAGATCACCTTTGCGTTCTCGATATCTCCATCATACGGATGCGGACCAAGTTCATCGTGAAGCCGATACGCTGCGGCACTCTTCGATCCCGCGATCCGCGCGTTATATGACTCAACTGCCGCGCGGTCTAAGTTCTCATATAGTCTGGAATCAAACATTCAATTCTCGCAGATAGCTTTGGCCGTATCTTCACCATATGAGTCCGGCATGATTGGATCGAAAACCATTTCGTAGCTCTGATATGTTCTCGCCACAACAGACGTCCCATCGGACTTGTATGCTGCATCAGCCTTTGACGCGGATGTCCAGTCGCGACAGTTATAGACCTTACGGGAGATCGCATAGTCATAATGTTTCCCCATGACCTTGCCGCCACTATTGATGCGAATGAAGGCAGTACGGATTGGCCCATTTGTTTCGATCCGTTCGGTGTTGTAGGCCATCATTTCGTTAACCTGTACCCAACTGGCTTGCGCCGAAACGGACACAAGGGACAATGCCGCGATCAGTGCGGCGCAAATCGCACGCGATTTCATGATTTCTTTTCCTTTCTGGAAAACGGGCGAATCCTTACTGGCCGCGCCTGTTGTGCCTGTCGCGCGCGAAACGCGCTCGAATACAGATGACATGTCAACTATATTCTTGATTGTAAGGATTTTGTATGCGACAAGGCATCGCCAGTGAATGCTTAAAGGCATCCGCGCGAAGCATGCGGCAACGCGCCACAGATCGAGCGCTTAATCTAGAAATCTACAGGTAGTCAATGGGTCGCCTTGAAGCCCGCGCGGCTACAGCCTACACGCCTATCCCTCAAAAGGCGGTTCTCCGACAGCAAGCCCCAAAAAGGACCCCACAAACGCTCGCTGAAGACGTGTCGGGCTCAAACAGAGGAGGCCTTTTGAATGTCCGCAAAGGAACGTACAGCCATCCCACAGCCCCCAATCACCGACCGTCCTCTATGGCCGACAACTTGCCGACCAATTCGGCGGGGAGAGTGTCCGTTGCACTCCGGAAGCTGTCATTACGGCGCACGGAGTCAGAACGACGGCTCAGGGTCGTGTATGGAAGTTCGAGGCCGATATGCGTCAGGGTGTCCGCCGAGCGCCGTCGATTTGCTGGTTCCGGCCATTTTGCGACATCGGCTGCGTCACATATCGCCCCGTTGTGTGCCTCCTTTTCACCAATAGTCGCACAAACAGCGCGCCTACCGAAAATGTGACGTGACGGAGAAGGGTTCGAGCGTTCTAAGTGACCCATCGGCGCCGCTTAGTGCGCGACGGCTAACCTCACGCTGACCACCGGACCACGAAAAGGTCCGCAGTCAAGCCCGCGGCCGGCAACCTTCCCAAGCCCGGTGCAAGAGCTCGCGAAGCGGACGAGCTTCCACAGGTCGCGGATTCCAGTACGGGTCGGACATAGCGACATCGCATGCAAGGTCCAGGTCCTCCTCCCGCAAGCCGATCGCCCTCAATCCATCGGGCACTCCAAGCTCGCGATTCAGCTCATAGAGTCCACCCGCGGCATCGCCTGCATCGAGCGCTCGGGCAATGCGCGCCATAGCATCGGCTGCTGCGACACTGTTATATGCAAGCGCGTGCGGAAGCACGATGGCATGCGTCTGCGCATGCGGCAGATTGAACGTCCCACCAAGTGTATGGCACAGCTTGTGGTGCAACGCCATGCCGACGTTTCCGAGAACCGTGCCACAAAGCCAGGCTCCATAGAGACACTCGCTGCGAGCCTCCATATCCCGATTGTTCTTTTTGACACCTCTAAGGCCCTTCGCGAGAGAACGAATTCCCTCCTCCGCCATCATGGCCATTACCGGATTGCCGTCCTTGGCGTACAAGCCCTCCGCAGCATGTGCAATGGCGTTGATGCCACTCACAAACGAAAGCTGCGCTGGCAAACCTGCGGACAGCTCCGGGTCGTAGAGGACCGTCCTCGGCAGAACCTTCTGGTCACGCCCGGTACGCTTCAGGCCCTCTTCCGTTATGCCGTAGATGGGCGTCATCTCTGACCCGGCGTACGTCGTCGGGATTGCAATAATCGGTAGCGACGATTCAAGCGCAATGGCTTTCCCAAGGCCAATCGTCGAGCCGCCCCCGATGGCCACCGCGCAATCAGCGCCGACCTCTTTGGCAAATTCTCGAGCACGGCGAGCGTTTTCTATCGGCACATGCATCTGTGCGCCGTCAAAGACGCCCGCACTCGACGGCCCAAGCAGCGAAGCCACTGTCTCTGCCTCGGCTCTTTGCTGCGGCGTGCACAAAACAAGCGCCCGACGTGCTCCCAGCGTTTCAACTTCCTGCTGGATCAGCTTCATACTCCCCTTGCCGAACACTACGCGCGAGGAATGAGTCGTATAAGTAAAGTCGTACATGGGGTGAGTGTTCCGCTATCTGTCCAGCAGATGGGGGCATCAGACGTAGTCAACCTGATGCCGAGCAATCCGGCAGTCTCCGAGCACCTGCTTTACCCGCAAGTGTTCCGGGTGGGACGCGTAAGCTTCGAGGTCTGCCTGGCTCTCGAACTCGGTGTACAGCACAACGTCGCACGCATAGTCGACCTTGCTTACATCCATACCAACTTCCAGTTTCGTCAGACCCGGAATCCTCCCGGCCAGACTTTCAAATGCAGTCTTGACTACCAGCGCCGTTTCCTTCTTCTGTTCAGGCGTTTCGCCTCGAACGTCCCACATAACGATGTGCTTGATCATGGCCCTTCCACCATTTGATGCCTGGTTCTCAAGCAAGCGACACACCTTGCGAAGTCTCAACTGGCGCAGACTCTGATCTTGTCGCTTGCCACTTCTTCATTTCGGACGCAGGTCCGCCCGCAATGGATTGTTGTGAATCGCACCCGCGAGAGCGCATCGCTCACGCCTTGTTCTTGTTGTAGACATCGACAAACACCGCCGCCAGCAGCACGATTCCCTTGATGACCTGCTGATAGTCCACCCCGATGCCCATGATGGACATCCCGTTGTTCATCACGCCCATGATGAACGCGCCGACAACCGCCCCAACAACCTTACCCACGCCGCCCGACGCCGATGCGCCGCCAATGAAGCAGGCCGCAATCACATCCAGTTCGAATCCGGTACCCGCCTTCGGCGTACCACTATTGAGGCGTGCGGCAAAAATGATGCCCGCGAGAGCGGCGAGGATGCCCATGTTGACGAACGTGAGAAAGCTCACGGCAGGTACGCTGACCCCAGAGAGTCGTGCTGCTTTCGCATTTCCGCCCACTGCATACACGCGGCGCCCAATGGTCGTACGGTTCATCACGAACGTGTAGACCCCAATCAGCACTCCCATGATGACGAGCACCGTCGGCAAGCCACGATAAGACGCGAGGAGGTAGCAAAAATAAACAATCAGACCAGTCAGCACGACATTCTTTGCCACGAACATCGAAAACGAGCCTTTGCCCACACCATGCTTCGCCGCACTTGCGCGATGACGAAGCTCAATCGCGAAGAATGCGGCACCGACCAGGACTCCAAGCACAATGGAAGTGATATGGAGTTCCTGCCCACGGAAGACGTCCGGAATGAATCCCGAGCTGACAGCCGCAAAGCTATCTGGAAACGGGCCAATCGACTGCCCCTGAAGGACCAGATTGGTCAACCCACGAAACACAAGCATCCCTGCCAGCGTCACGATGAATGACGGCATGCGCCAGAACGCAATCCAGTAACCCTGCACCGCGCCGATGAGCGCACCAGTCGCGATACAGATGACGGTAGCCAGCACGTAGTTGACGTTGAACTGAACCATCAATACTGCGGCGAGCGCACCAACAAGTCCTGCCGTTGAGCCAACCGACAGGTCGATATGGCCAGATACAATCACCATCAACATGCCAAGGGCCATGATGACGATGTAGCTGTTCTGAAGCACAAGATTGGTCAGGTTCAGCGGCTCCATGAGCACACCGCCCGTCGCAATCTGGAAGAAAATCATGATGACGATAAGCGAGACAAGCAGCCCGTATTCGCTGGCGCCACGTCTAATCGCGTCGATGAGTTCACTTTTCTTGACCTCGGCTTCCTGCGGAGCCGTTGGCGAGAGAGCTTTACGCATTTCAGATGCCTCCATTTCGCATAATTGCCCGCATGATTTTTTCCTGCGAGACTTCTTCCGACGTGAACTCGCCAACGAATCGGCCTTCGTTCATGACATAGACGCGGTCGCACATGCCAAGAAGCTCAGGCATCTCCGAAGAAATCATGACGACGCACTTGCCCGCCGCAACCGCTTGATTGATGATGCTGTAGATTTCGTATTTCGCTCCCACGTCAATCCCGCGGGTGGGCTCGTCGAGAATCAGGACATCAGGCTCAGAGAACAGCCACTTGCTCAACACGACCTTCTGCTGATTGCCACCGGACAGATTGCCCACCACGTGAGAAACGCCTTGCGCCCGGATGCGCAACTTCCTGAGGAAGTCAGTCGCAACGGTAACTTCCTCGTGCTCGTTCACGACACCGTATCTCGACACGCCAGCGAGATTCGCGAGCGAAATGTTTGTCTGGATATCGTCGTCGAGGAGCAAGCCGTTGCCCTTGCGGTCCTCGGTGACATAGGCCAACCCGGCATTGATGGCCTTCCTTACCGACGACACATCGACCGGCTTACCATGGATGAATACCGAGCCACTGATCTCCTGGCCGTACGCCCCGCCGAATACGCTCATCGCCAGCTCAGTTCGTCCTGAGCCCATCAATCCGGCGATGCCAACGATTTCACCCGCACGCGCGTTCAGGTTGACGCCCTTGATGACCGCGCGGTCCCGTTGCGTAGGGTGTTGAACGCGCCAATCCTTGACTTCAAAAATAATCTCGCCAACATTGGGCGTCCGCTTCGGATAGCGGTCAGACATCTCTCGACCCACCATCGCCTTGATGATGCGGTCCTCGCTGACGGCTTCCGCGCGACAATCCAGTTCGTCGACGGTCGAACCGTCGCGGATAACCGTGATGCTGTCAGCGACCCGGGAGATTTCGTTGAGCTTGTGCGAGATAATGATGGAGGTAACGCCCCGCTCCTTCAGGTCCAGTAGCAGCTTGAGCAACGTATCGCTGTCTTTTTCATTGAGGCTCGCCGTGGGCTCGTCCAGGATGAGCAGACGCACCTCTTTCGACAGTGCCTTCGCGATTTCCACCAGTTGCTGCTTGCCGATTCCAAGAGTGCCAACCGGGGTGTCCGGAGAGTCGCTCAATCCGACTTTCTGCAACAACTCCTTCGCACGGGCACGAGAGCCTTGCCAATCGATAACGCCGCGGCGGGACTGCTCGTTACCCAGAAAGATGTTCTCAGTAATAGACAACATTGGAACGAGAGCGAGTTCCTGGTGGATGATGATGATGCCCACCTCCTCGCTGTCGGTGATGTCGGAGAACGCGCGCTCCGCCCCCTCATACACGACCGCACCTGAGTACGAGCCATGCGCGTAGACGCCGCTCAGAATCTTCATCAACGTCGACTTGCCTGCGCCGTTCTCACCGCAGATGGCATGAATCTCGCCCTTTCTGACCTTCAGATTGACGTTATTCAAGGCCTTCACCTGGCCAAATGCCTTCTGGATGCCATTCATCTCCAGAATTGTGTCCATCTCCGTATCCTCGTATTCCTTGCGCTCGATGCCTGACATCAGAGCGCCGTCATTGGCTCATTTGTCACGGCGCTCCGAGCCACACCGCGGTTACTTGATTTGCGCCGGCGTGTAGTAGCCGCTGTTCACGAGCAGCGGCTGGACGCTGTCCTTGTCGACGAGAACCGGCTTGACCAGATATGTCGGGACAATCTTCGCGCCGTTGTTGTAGCTTTTCGTGTCGTTCACAGGGACGGTCTTGCCGGTCAGCGCGTCATCCACCATGTCAGCGGTAACGCTTGCGAGCTTGCGCGTGTCCTTGAATACGGTCGTAGTCTGGTCGCCCCGAACAATGGCCTTCACATTCTGGACATCCGCATCCTGCCCGGTCACCACAGGCATAGGAGACTGCGCGGAACCGTATCCCACACCCTTAAGCGACGAAATCACGCCGATTGCAATTGCGTCGTTCGGGGTCCACACGGCATCGAGATGGTCCTTGCCATAGAACGCGCTCAGCAGGTTATCCATACGCGACTGTGCAGTCGCGCCATCCCAGTTGCGGGTCGCGATTTTTTCAAACGCCTCCTGCTTGCTACGAATGACGAACTTCCCGCTGTCGATATACGGCTTGAGCACTGACATACCGCCCGCATAAATCATGTGAGCGTTGTTGTCGTCTGACGAGCCGCCGAAGACCTCAATGTTGTACGGCGTCTTGCTCCCTTTCTTTTTCCATGAGTCAACAATGCTCTGAGCCTGCAACACGCCAACACCGTAGTTGTCGAACGTGGCGTAATAGTCGACGTCCTTTGTCTGGCTAATCAGACGGTCGTACGAGATGACCTTGATGTGCTTCTTCTGTGCATATGCCAGAGCGTCGGAGAAGGTCTTGCCGTCGATGGGCGCAATCACCAGCGCCTTCACACCCTTGGCGAGCATGTTTTCGACCTGGTTCACCTGCGTGGGAACGTCGTAGTTCGCGTACTGCAAGTCGGCCGTGTAGCCCTTCGCTTTCAAGGCATCGACCATGCTCTTCCCGTCGGTGAGCCAACGCGATTCGGTCTTGTCCGGCAGCGAGATGCCGATGACGCCCTTGTCCTGGGCGTAGGAGGACGTCGTCATTGCAGCAAACCCGACGCTGAATCCAACAGCAACCACAACACGCTTGATGATGTTCATCTCTGTCTCCTAAATTAGGACTACATATTTATTTGAAAAGTCCGAGCGATTTGGTCACTGGCCGCGTTCGGCGGCCAAGTGTCTCTTACTCAATAAAGACTTCCGCCCCAGCCTGCTTCGAAGAGGCGAACATGGCCTCGATGACGCGACTGATGTTGTATGCCTGCGTAGCGGGAACGACTGACGACGTACCGTTACGTAATGCGTCGAAGAACGCGTTCGATTCGCGGTCGAAGTAAACCGGGTTACCGATTTCTGCAATATCGGGCGAATACTCCGTCTTCTTCGTGGCCCAGATTTCCGGGAAGCTCGTTTCTTGCCACTCGGTCCAACCCTCCGGGTAGTCACCCTTACCGGCGTCGTAGATTTTGTAGCTGGCCGGCAAAGACCGCGAAGACATAATCCCCTCAGTGCCATATGCCGTGATGTCCCAACTCTCTGTCCATGGCAACACGTCCCACGACATGAAGTCGATGGTCACAATCTTGTCTTCATAATTGAGCACGGCGCCGGCCGCATCTTCGCGGGACTCGTCACCATGAAAGTTCGGGAACTTCGTGATGCGCGCATTCACCGACCGCGGCGTACCAAAGTGGAGAAGAATGCGGTCCACCAGGTGGCAACCAATGACGAATACAGCGCCACCGATATCACCCGGCTGCGTCATGTGCGCAGTGCCAGCTTCATCGTGCGAGCAGCCGCCGTGCGCGCGCACCTGAACGACTTTGCCAAGGCGCCCGCTCTTCAGGGCTGCCTGCATTGCGTCGACCGACGGCGCAAAGCGCCAGCAGTAGCCAACCTGAAAGAGCCCGCCCGTGCGCTCGACGGCTTGCGCGATACGGCGCGCGTCTTCCGAGCTGCGCCCCGCCGGCTTCTCGCACAGCACAGCCTTGCCAGCCTCGAGCGCTTCGATGGTGAGGTCCGCCATCTTGTCGCTCTTCGAGTGCACGAGAACGACATGCACGTTGTCGTCGGCGAGTATTTCCTCTTTCGTACGAACCTCGAGTCCCAGCGCATCCACGAACGGCTTCAGCAACGGGCTGGTGTCCCAGGCACCGAGCATCCTGGCATCGGTCCGACGTTGAATCGCCTTGACGCGCCCCGACGTATGGGGGTGCGTGATACCAAGGCATGCGACGCCTACCGTTTCACCGGGACCAATCTTTCGTGTCATGACGAATCTCCTCCAGCTGAATGGTTATACCTTGACCGCTTTGCCGGACGTCGCTGATTCGAGCGCGCATTCGGCGAGACGCAAAGCTTTCAGGCCATCGTCAACCGACGTCGGCAGCGGCGTGTTGTTGTTCAGTGCATCGACGAACGCCTGCAGCTCGCCCTTGTACGCCTCAACATAGCGCTCGAGGAAGAAGTTGAGCAGCGGCTCGCGCACGTCGGTTGCGTCCTTCGTCCAGCGGCGGATAGTCGAAGGGCGCAGGTTTTCCTGAAGGAGCATGCCCGTGGAGCCCGACACCTCCATCCGCTGGTCGTAGCCGTAGACAGCTTCGCGGCAACAGTTGATGTGGCATTGCTTGCCGGACGCCGTACGCAGCTGGACCATGACCGTGTCGAAGTCGCCCAGCTCCGCGAGGGACGAGTCGACGAGGCGGCTTGCCATTGCCATCACTTCCACAGGTTCTTCGCCGAGCAGCCAGCGAGCCATGTCGAGGTCGTGAATGACCATGTCTCGGAAAATCCCACCCGAATGCTCGACATAGTCGCGCGGAGGCATGCCGGGGTCACGGCTCGAGATGACGACCTGGCGAACTTCACCCACGTCACCCGCATCAATTGCCTTGCGGAAGGCCTGGGAGGTTGGGTCGAAGCGGCGATTAAAGGCGAGCATCACGCGGCCTCGCTGACGCTCCACTTCTCGTGCCGCAGCCAGTGACTTGTCCATCTCGAGGTCAATGGGCTTCTCGCAAAGAACCGCCTTGCCGCGCGCCACGGCTTCGAGCATGAACGTGATGTGTGTGTCCGTCGGCGTGCCAATGACCACCGCGTCGATATCGCTGCGCTGCAGGACGGCCATCGGGTCCGTTGATGCTTCGCAGCCGAGGCGTTCAGCCAGCGAGTTGGCCGCACTGGCAAACGGGTCGGCCACAACGACGAGCTTGGCGTTCGGGATTGCGGCGGCGTTTGCAGCGTGAATGCGGCCGATGCGGCCAGCGCCAAGTACGGCTATACGAATCATGTTTGTCTCCAGAGATGATTGGTTTGAGCGATGAGTGCGTCAGACGGTGGCGCCTGCCTTCGTCGAGAACTGGGCGATAGTGGTGTCGTAGGCACGCCTGGCCATCTGCTCGAGCGGCAGCTTTCGGAACGGTTCGGAAATCAGTTCGACGCCGTAGTACGGCAAATCGCAGCCGGCCTGTTCAAGTGCCGCGACAAACGCGCGACAGTCAGCCACCCCTTCACCACACAGCTTCCGATTGAACGTGGAGTCGTCCAGCAGCGTACCTTTGACCTGTGCAGCGACATCGTCGAGCTCGACGCCCTTAATGAAACGCGCCGGGATGTTCGCGACCTCGCTGTAGGGGCTACCAAAGCGGGCAACGTGCCAATTGTCGACCATCAGTCCGCCGTTCGGCTGGTTAGCACCTTCAGCAATCTTCAGTGCGTCCCCGATGTTCCGGATGACCGAAAATGGCATGAATTCGATTGCGACCGTTGCACCGACCGCAGCGACGTCTTCGCAGAGCTTCGCGAATTCGTCCGTCATACGTGGGAAGTCGGCCGGGCTCTCGTCGAAAGGACTCGCCCCGATTTTCAGGTTGCGCATGCCAAGCTCGGCGCCCAACTCGATGACACGGCGACGAAAATGGTCTGACCTGGCACGCGGCTCGCCGTCGAGGTACCAGTCCATGAGGATTTCGAGTTCGAAATACTTCATGCCCGTGTCCTCAAGAATCTTCTTCACGCCGGCGACGCCGTGCTGTTCGACGCTGTACTCGAGGTCGTCGAGGATGAGGCCAATGCCTCGCCAGCCAGCCCGCGACGCAGCCTCCGCGCGTTCACGCAACGGAAACGGACTGATTTCCGTCGGCGCGCCTGGGTAGACATCGCCAGCAAGCGTCCAGTACGCGGCAAGTAGTTCTTTGCGTTTCGCGCTCATTTGAAGGTATCCAGTGTCTCAGGTTAAATCGGAGTGTTTGGTGGCGATGACTCTCATCGCGCTCACGGACGGCGCGAGGGTGAAGTCCCACGCCACAGACCAGAACGGCGCTGCGCATCCAACCTGTCTCGCGACCTCGAGGTCATCGACCTTCTTGAAGTCGGCGATTAGCTCGCGCTTGACGCCGAAGACCGCGTCTTCAGGGAGGTACGGGCAGTCGGGCGTGAAGATGTGTGTAATCACGGGCTCATAGCCGGGCGCGGTTACGATGAAGTGCAAATGCGCGGCACGGTTGGGGTGGCGGCCCATTGCGCCAAGCAGCTTGCCGACTGGGCCGTCTGCGGGAATCGGATAGTGACGTGGCTTGACCGATTTGAACCAGTAGCGCCCTTCATCGTCCGACGTGAACACGCCTCGCAGATTCGAATCCGGCTGGATGCCCTTTTGTTGAACGTCGTAGAAGCCATCGTCGTTCGTCTGCCAGACTTCGAGCTTCGCTTCCGGAATCGGATTTCCGGCTATGTCGGTGACTTTTCCTGAAACAACGAGCGGCTCACCTTTCCCATCCAGGCAGATGTTTGCGCCGTTTTCATACGCTGGCGCGTCCGCGACGTAGAACGGCCCGAGAATCGTATTCGGCGTCGCACCACTCGGACGGCGATGGTTAATAGCGTCAACCAGCATCGAGACACCGAGAATGTCCGACAGCAAGATGTACTCTTGCCTCCACTCGTTGCACATCTGGCCCGTCTCGGTCAGGAATCGAATTGCCGAGAACCACTCTTCGTGTGTCGGCTCGATTTCCTTTACCGCTTCGTGAATGTGCTTCACGAGCACGGACATGACCTGCTTGAGCCTGGGGCTGATGTCCTGTCCCATGCGCGCGTTCACTACGTCCGCTGAGTGTTCTTCTTCGAAATACGGAGAGGAGGTTTGCGAAACAGAGGTAGTTGCGGCCTGATGCATTGAGTGTCTCCTTCAATGTTTCTCTACAGCTTTGAAGGAAGTCTATATTCGCTATTGCCGGCAAAACAGAGCTGAAAAGGGAATCTCTTTCGCACTTGGTGGGAAACTGTCCCACGTATTCCGCGCCCAATAAGTCAGCACGTGACTACTCCGTCCAGAGCCGCTCGAACTCGTTCTTGCGAAAGCGTTCGAGGAGCGCATCAATGAAGAGACGAACCTTGACAGGCATGTGCGAGCGCGTCTGAAACGCTATGTTCATTGTGAGGCGAGGCAGGTCCCATTCATCGAGTACCGGCATGAGCCGACCTTCCTGGATGTCGTCGTACACGATGTACTTAGGCTGGACGAGTATCCCCATGCCATCCAGCGCCGCAGCTCGCAGGATTTGTCCGTCATTGGATTCAAGCAATGGCTTCACCTTGACAGCGACACACTCGCCGTCGCGCTGGAATGCGAGGTCGCGAGGATTGTCGGCGAGCCCATAGTTCAGCAGCTTGTGCTTGCCAAGCTCTGCCGGGAATCGCGGTGAACCATGTGCTGCGATGTAGCTCGGCGCGGCGGTCAATACGCGCCGCGTTGAAGCAAGCCTTCGCACGGTAATGTTGCTGTCCGCTTCGAGGACCTTGGTTCTGACTGCAACGTCAATCCCGTTCTCGATGATGTCGTAGTAGCGATTGGCAGCGACAACATCAACAGTGATGTCCGGATAGCGCGCCGTAAACTCCGGAAGCATGGGTGCGATATGCAGCATGCAAAAGGAAAGCGATGCCGTCACCCGGAGCAACCCACTCGGCCGCACCGTTGCATCCTTGACCACCAGTTCAGCTTCGCCGAGGTCTGCAAGGATGGATTTACAGCGCCGATGGAACTCCTCCCCTGCTTCCGTGAGGCAAAGATTCCGGGTTGTCCGTCGCACGAGTTGCACACCAAGGCGACTCTCGAGCGAAATGAGATAGCGACTTGCAGCAGATATGGACAGGTCCACAGCCTCGGCCGCCCGACTGATGCTACCTGTCTCGGCAACCTCGACGAACAGCTGAACTTCCTTAAACTGGTCCATCTTTCCACACCATCCCTGTCATCCGCGTGTTCGGCACGGGGTCACGCGCGCAAGCGCTAGTCGCTGACCCGCTCGCTGCCGTGCCCGGTTAGAAGAATACGTCAGCACTAACGTGAATAGCGCTGACAAAATCCATCACAAATCCATCAAAACCGGGGAATACCCTACCCCAATAAATGCGGCCGAGTCGCATCCGGGCATCAATATGAGACCACAGACTTCAACCGGTACGCCCCGTCTATGCCCCCTGGTAAGGCTTTGCGCCGCTCGCAAGCTGTAAAGCCTCGCCCCCTTGCCAGCTACACGCTTGTTCAAACGCGCAATGCCTCCGAGCTGTTTGCGCCTGGTCGGCCACACCGCGCTGCTATATCATCAAACAATCAAGAGGACATCAGTTGAGAGACCCACGTCATGGCCCATCGCTTTCTAATCAAGGAGATAGCCCTCCAGGCGGGGGTAGGCGTCGCTACGGTTGACCGCGTACTTAACAACCGCGGGACGGTTCGCGAGCAGACGAAGAAGCGCATTGAGCAAGCCATCAAGGAACTCGAGAAGCAGGAGCTCTATTCGGCATCGGCCGGACGAAAGCTTATCGTCGATGTCGTTGTCGAAGCGCCTGCCCGGTTCGCTGAAGAAATCAGGGATGCTCTGGAGGCTGAACTACCGACTCTACAACCAGCCATCTTTCGTCCACGCTTCCTCATGCGCGAGACAATGACCACTCCAGAAGTCGTTGAAGCGCTTCGTGCAATCGCACATCGTGGCAGCCACGGGGTCTTCCTGAAGGCACGTGACGTACCTGAGATTTCTGATGCAATCGGCGACCTCAAACAGCGCGGCATTCCTGTTGTCACGACATTCACCGATATTCCGCTGTCAGGTCGCATTGCCTATGCTGGTCTGGACAATCGGGTCGCGGGTGCGACAGCGGCATACCTCCTCGTGCATTGGCTAGGTGGCCAAACAGGCAACGTCCTGATTACGATGAGCGACGAGCGCTTCAGAGGCGAGGAAGAGCGCGAGATAAGCTTCCGGCGTTCATTGCGGGCCCGACATCCTCAACTTACCTTGATTGACGCGAGCGGTGGTCACGGACTAGACGAGACCACGGAGAAGCTCGTCCATAAGGTCCTCAGTGCGAAGACTGACATTCTGGCGGTCTATTCGATGGGCGGTGGCAATCGAGCAATCTTGCGAGCACTCGATGCACACGGGAAGACGCCAAAATGCTACATCGGGCACGACCTGGACCGGGACAACATAAAACTGCTGCGTGAGGGCAAGATACAGGCGATTCTGTACCACGAACTTCGGCAAGACATGAGAGCGGCGTGTCAGCACATCATGCATTTCCATAAGATGTTGCCGGCCTCGGCAGTCTCACATTCGTCGTCGGTGGTTGTCGTGACACCGGAAAATATCCCCGACCACATCGCCGCTAGATTTCGATGACAGGAATACGTCCGTCACAGGCGACCAACGCTCCACGCAACGGAGAGAGCCAGGGACACACTCCCCGCCCTCTCTCGTCGCGAATTCAGAATTGGGTGGCGATTCCTGCAATTACGCCGAACTGGCCCTGACCGAAATTCGGATTGGTGCTCGACGGGTTGCCGTTTATCGGGTCGTTGTTTGAGTTCGCGCCATAGAGCCCACTATTGAGTCCAAGATTGGATGTCGCGCTGTTGTGCAGATAGGCGAATTCGGTATAGAGGAGCGTACGCTTCGACAGCGAATAGTTTGCGCCCAACGTGAACATCGTGGCGTTGCCGTTTCCGTTGTTGGCATTTGCGTGATACACGGCTCCGGAAATTGCTAAAGCCGGCGTGGTCTGCCAGATTGCGCCAACCCATTCGTGATTGACTGCGGTCGGCAGCGATGTCCCAGTCGGGAGCGTGGTCGGCGTCGCGCTGCCAAAGTACCCCTCGTTTGAAGCGTCCGGCGCACTCAGATGCTGATACCCGACGTAGGCAATCACTGGCCCGAACGCATAGCTCGCTCCCGTCAGAATGGACCTCGACGTCAGATACACGTTGCTGAACTGGCCATTTGGGTCCCGGACTTCGTCGTAGGTTGCTTGCCAGAACAACCCGCCCCGCTGGTACGACAACTTGATACCGTCTGACCGACCTTGCGCACTTCCGAGGCCGCTGGAGGCACCGAGCTGACCGGGCGCACTCCCCGGATTGCCTGCGTTCCATGTCGACGAATTGGTCAGGTCATATTGCCCCTGAAGCGTGAACCCAGCAATCTTCGGCGAGAGATACTCGACTCCGTTCGCTGCCTGCGAGAAAATCCGGCCTCGCACCAGCGTACCGATTGAATACTTCTTCGTCTGCTGTGGGTCGACGTCACCGGAATATTGGCTGATTTCAGCCGACCCCATATTGCCGAATTTGACTTGGCCCCAGGTATCATTCTGCAAACCGACGGTCGCCTGGCCCTCGAAGAAGCTGCCGTTCGCGAAGCTTCCGTTTTGCGTGTTGAGTCGGGACTCCAGCTGGAAGATAGCCTTCGTGCCGCCGCCCAGGTCTTCTGCGCCTTTCAGACCAAATCGCGATTGTGCCCAGCCACCACTCTGCGCGCTAAACGCGTTTCCCTTCGGCAAGCCAGTTTCATACTGGAGCCCATTGTCGACAATGCCGTATAGCGTCACGCTGCTTTGAGCATTTGCGGAAACTGCGGCCACAGCCGTCACTATCGCAAACAAGGCCTTCTTCATTGCGTCTCCTTTATATAGCAGTACATAATTTTAGTTATCTAAGACGAGGCATATCCTCGTCTCAACGATTCGCACACACTTCTAAGTGACCGCCCTCTTCAGCCGTCTTTATTGTTTTGGCGAGTGTATATTCGCGAGGCGCGGCGACACAGAGCTGCGCGAGGAATCTATTTCCCGGAAAGTGGGAAAATGTCGCGCCGATACTAGAGATTCGTCAATTGACGGTCTTCTGGCAACTGAGGGCACGGGATCCCGCCGTCTGCTGTGTTCGCAGGTGCGGAGCTTCGGTATATCGAGTGCCAGGGACCGATTGGAGATGAGTCCCGGTGAACTTGCAGAGCACCGCGAAGCTTGTGCTCGAAAACACGGTTCTCTACGCGCGACTGCTTTTGCTCCATGGGCGACAGGTCGACGTCCAGTCGCTCGTCGCGCCATTTACCCTCAAGGGCAAAAAGTAACGAGCTACCTGTCTCGGGTCGCACCCAGCCGTCGAGCAGTCGTGGGCGCGGTGTCACCCATACAAATCGGATTTGTCAGCAGCCGGCCAAGAGGAGTCATCAGTTGCGGCCGCAATTTGGACATTCGCGCGACTGCTGCGCTAGGTCAGCGGTCATTCGATAACCGAGGATGCGCGTCGCGTCGCCGCGCAGAAGCTGCTCGGTACGCCACCCGTCAGCCAGACCTCCTCCGACGCCTAGATCATCGTTGTGCGCCCAATCGGCGTCAGCCAACGAGGCGCGTAGATGCAGCCTCCGTGCCCTGCCTACTGCCCCGTCGTGATGACCTGCGGCAGTACGGGATCCGGCGGATAAAATAGCTTCGTCGCACCGGACGACGTATCAATGACCTCCAGACCAATGGCAATCTGGCACTGCAACGTCTGGGTCACGGGTTGCACGACGGGGCGCACCAGGATCTGGTTCAGGACGCCGGGATTGTCGATTGACCCCGGGGCAAGGGTGGTATTTCTCACGTCGAGTGATGCGGACGCCCCTGGGCTGAGCGAAAGACTGGAGACGAGCGGCTGTCCGTCTGCGTTGGTGACGGGCTGGCCCTGCGCATCAACGTAACTCAACTGGACCGGACACGAGGCGGTGCCCGTCGAGACATTGACCGCGCTGAGCCGGGCGAGCTGACCGGCACCTAACCCCGCGAGCCCGTAGGGGTTGACCTGAGGAACGACCGGCCCCGGGGGAAAAACCGGCACTGGGGGGAATATCGGATCCGGAGGAAATACCGGCCCTGAGGGGTATATCGGATCCGGCGGATAGGCGACCAGCGTGGCGCCCGAGGCCCGGTCGATCAGGTTCGCACTCGCGCGAAGCAGGCATAAGGGAGAGTTGCTCGTGACGACGGGGCGTACCAGCGTTCGGGTCGTGAGTCCAACCGCACTATCGGACGCCGGCATGTCAATAGACGCGGCGGCACCCGACGCGAGCGAGATGGACGTGGTTGGCGCGCCATTCACCGCCAGCGGATGGTTCTGGTCATCCACAAAGCCGATTGTCACAGGACAGGTTCGACCACTTCCGAGGGCCGGCGTGACGTTAAGCACGCTCAGCCGCATGCTCTGGCCAGCGACGAGGCCCATCACCGCGAACTGCGGGCGGAACGGGGCAAACGGCTGGAAAATCGTCGGGTCCTGCGGTTGAAACACCTGCGTTGCGCCCGTTGCGCCATCCAGCACTTCCAGCCCCAGCGCAACCTGGCACTGTGCGGCCAGCAGGGGTGGCGCGCCGAGCCGTTGAACAACCGGAGTCAAGCCTGTAGCACCTTGTCCCCCGATTGAGGGCTGCAGTTCCAGCGTCGTGGAGGCGCCCGGTGTGAGGGCGGCCTGCGTCACGAGCGGAAGACCATCGGCATTGGTCAGCGCCTTCCCGGCTGCATCCACATAGCCAAGCTGGATGAGGCACGAATCGCCTTTCACCGCTGTCGTGGAGATATTGCTGGCGGTGAAGCGCGCAACCTGACCGGGGCCAACCCACTTCAGTCCGAACAGATTCAGTGGTCCGAGGGAACCCGGGGGCAAAATCGGCTGAGGGGGATAGGCCACCCGCGTGACTCCCGCTGCGCTGTCGAATATTTCCGTACTGGCGCTGAGCACGCAGGCTGCAGAATTGCTCGTCACGACGGGGCGTATCGGGAAGCGTCCACCGAAGCCAGTGGCATTGGCCGGTGCCTGAAAGTCAAGAAACGTTGACGCTCCCGACGCGAGCGATACGGAGGTCGTCGGAACGCCGTTGACCGGCAGCACCTGCCCCTGGCCGTCGACGAATCCCAGTGTGGCGACGCACGACGTCGGCGAAGACTGCTTCGCGGTGAGATTGACAACACCCAGCCGCAGGGTTTGCCCCGCGACCAGTCCCGTCAGCGCGAAGGGGGATTCAACCGTCACCACAGAAGACGAATTGCCGTTTGCGAGGCCGGGCAACGGAATCGACAGCGCGCAGAAAAGCAGTATCGTGAAGAACGGGATCCTGTTCGTTGGGCGACGCTTGACAGGCGGGTGGAAAGACAGCCACCCGGCCGGTTCGCGATGCGCGCGAGCCGCTCCTCCGGATGGCATTCGGGAACCCCTGCAGGGGGGCTGCAATCTTGGGTACAGAAAGAAGTCGGGATCCATAATTTACCCCTTGAAATCAGGTTGACTGATGCGAGAGGCACCCCTGCGGGATGCCAGCCCAGGCACGTAAGCTGCCCCGCCACCTGTCGACGACCTGGCAGCCAGACAGTTAATTTGCAACGACGCTTTTTATAGGAATACGAACGATCGTCGCGCACCCAATGCCAATGGCAAAAAGCCGCGGGAAGGACGGGCAGTGGACTTGAAGATGTTTGCTTTCGCGGGTTTTGCGCGGCATTCGAGGATGCGTGGCGGCACCGAAGCGGGAGTCGTCCGGCGAAAGCACCATGCATGGACAGTGCTCGTCGCGACATTGATTGTCGTACTTCAGGGAACTGCAGGTACCCCCAGCGTTGGGGGGATCTGGGGCGGGCAGCCCGGACTACCGCGCGGCGAATATCATCTGATGCGCTTGCCGTAGCCTGAGCGCGAGCCCATCCACGCTGTGGGTATCCAGTCGTTGATAGATCTGCCGGACGCTGTCTGTGACGGTACTTTCCTTAACATTGAGGTCCGTCGCCACAGTCCGGTAGCTGGATCCGCACGCGAGGCGCGCGGCGATGAGCTGCTGGCGGCCACTCAGTCCCGCGACGTGGGCACCCGAAAGCATCTGCAGGATCGTCGGCTCCTGATGCTGGCAGGACAACACGCACCCTGCATCGCTCTCGAGCGGATAGGCTCGCCATACGAAGCGCCCCCAGCGGTTCGCGATCTCAGTCACCGCAGGTTGTCCACTGCGGCCGGTGGTCGCAAGCTTCAGGCGAACAACCAGTTCGTTAAGAACCGGGGCAAGGCACGACATGGATCGTCCGTGCTCCGTGGTGCAATCAACGGTTTCCAGAACGAGCCGTTGCGCAGCACCGCTCTGGTGCAGGATGCGGCTATTCCAGTCCACGATCAGGACGCAGGACAGGTCGCTATCGCCGAAGGACACGCTTGGCAGTGGTGGATGCCGGATTGCGTGGCCAAGGTGTGCGCCAAACACATCGACCGCCCGGTACTCGGCATCTGAGAATGGCCGGCTGCCCCGCTCGCGCACGAGAATCATCGAACCCCAGCCTCGATCGCCCTGGCGCGCCACCACGTGAATGAAATGCCGACCGTTACAGGGAACGAGTACCTCGTCGTGGAACTGACTACGGCACAACGCGCTATCGACATCGGCTGAGTTCCGGAAACTGTGACGCAGGGACATCCAGTCAGTGAAGTCGCCGATCAGGCTCGACACTTCGCCCGTACGCTGCAATTCCTTGTAGGCGGGAAGGGTCGCATAGGCAGCAGGGCATTCGCTGAAAACCCGTGCGAGCTGGAACTGTTCGTCGGCCCAGATAAAGTGCCCAAAATCCGCACCCACGATCTCCCGCGCGGTGCGAAGAATGGAGGCGATGACCGTTTCGCTGGGCAGGCCCAGGGCGCAAAGGTGCCGGAGATAGGCTTCGGCCCGCGTGCGGCTCGAGTTACGCATAGCGGTGTTCCTCGACCGACCGCGTGTGAGCCACTGTCGAACAGTGCCCTAGTGATTGATGGACAGCGAGTGGTATTTGCTGTTGGCCAGGCTTGCTTGCGTCAAGGGAGGCAGCGGATTCACGCTATTGCCCGCAAGGGACACTGACGCTGACGACACCGATGCGAAAGAATTGCTCTGGTCATAGTGTTCCGTAATGGTCGTCTTTGTGCTGGGTGACACGCCGGGTGAATAGCTCTGTTGCACCTGTCCGCTGCTTTGCGTCACAGGACCTAGTTGCGTCAAGGTGAGTTGAAACGTCAGGTTATCCGTGCTGAAGAGGACGTCGGTAGCCGTATAAATGGTGACCTGCATGGGAACCTGGGCGGATGCCGTCGCGGCCTTTGGCACCTGACCAGCATTGACCCCGCCCGCAAATGACAGATTGATGCCATCCACCTCGCCCGTCTCCTGAATATAGACCCCCTGGCATGAGTCGTAGCGATTTATCTGGACGATGGCGGAGTTGACCACCGGATTATTCCCGTTATTGTTGACGTTCTTTTCTCCGGAAGCGGCGAATGAAATGGACAACCCGGAATAGCCGCACGCGTCGTAAGAGATTCCTGATGCTTGTCCCTGGGCACCGATCGAGGAAATAGAAATGTTGTCATTCGTCGCATTCGCGCCCGAAAGTAGCCCAAATAATCCAAACACAGCAACGGCCGTGCGACCGGCCAGGGTATACACAATCGCACGCGGGCAGGTTTGCAAATGACGTCGCATGATAACCTCGCGGAGGTGACAATAAAACGTTCTGGAAATTGAAGACTCGTGGGTAAATGCGAATTGCATGAGTTAGCGTAGTTGGCAAAATTGCGCCACGCAGACAAAGGGCAGGTCGAATCCGCCACTGAAAATTAAAGTGAATACTTCATTCGTTTCTCACTTATTCAGCATTGCGAAGGAAGGGTATCGTGTAGATTGCAAGTCATCAGCGAAGGCGATTTACCTCGCGTGAAACCGCTTTCGCTGCAGGCAGGAAACCGGGACCGCTGTCGAGGTGTACATCACGCTGCTGGCGCTCGCCGAATAGACAGGCTTGAGTGAGTCAGCGCATCCAGGGCGTCTTACCGGATGGAAGAAGGAGCAGTCACCATGTGGCGAATTCTGCTGATACAGGGCGCAAACATGATTCACCTGGGCAAGCGTGAACCCGAGATATACGGCAAGACGACGGCGAGCGAACTCGACACCATGCTCCACCAGCACGCACACTCGAAGGGTTACGAGCTGGAGATTTTCTACACCAACGTCGAGGGAGAGGCGATCAATCGCATCTATCAAGCCGTTGAAGAGAGTGTCGACGGCCTCGTCATGAATCCTGCAGGCTTCAACTATGCAGGATATGCACTACGCGATTGCGTAAAGGGCGCAGCGCTACCCTATGTGGAAGTACACATGACGAATGTCGAAGCACGCGGAATCAGGTGTTTGATTGCCCCGGTCGCGGATGGCGTGATCTTCGGTCTTGGGGTTCATAGCTACATTCTTGGATTGGACGCCATGCTCTATTTGCTCTCGAATTCACCCGCGGGCACGCGCAAGAGTCGCGGCGGCCAATCCGGACAGGCGTGAGCGGTGGGTCTCTGAAGCAGCATTCCCCCTGGTGAGTCAAACAGCGGCAAGGACGTGTGCTGGACGTAGGCCCCGGGCGGAAGCGCCATTCGTCGGGGGTAGCGTTCATACCGAGATGGATGACCGGTTAGACCGAATACTTGTCCGCGAGTGGCCGTACCGAGCGGCCGTTTGACTCCGAGCACCTGCCATTACGCCTCTGACGACTCGACCGTCGGCAACGGGTCGGTTTCGGGCCACCGCGTCGGGCAGTGCCCGGCCGATGCACGTCGTTCGACGCTCTGCCAGTCTGGTTCCGCCAGCATCCCTGAGCGGTCACTCACGGATCGGCGCCGACATCGGAGGTGTGTCGGCCAAATCAAAGCAGACGCACTCCGCGATTTCCGCGGCGGATCACCGCGAGCGGATCTGACAAATTCACTCACTCGGCACTGGGAAAACGTCGCTGACGCGACACGCGTCGCTTATCGTGGCCATGCGACCGACCATCTGCGGATAGCGAAGGGATTGAGCGGGCAAGTGCAGCACGGCGAGCTCGCCG
>NZ_CAJMYY010000043.1:0-54205 GCF_905220185.1 Paraburkholderia sp. J11-2
CGAGCAGCACCTGCGCCGCGTGGCGCATCTGGTCGAGACACGCGCCCATCACCTGCGGCTGGCAGCGCAGCGAGTACGGGTCCTGGACCTTGCCGCAGTCGCGATGCGAGAGATTGATCGCCGAGCCCTCGAGCAGCGTGCGGTAGGCCGCGGCTGCCTCGATCTGGCCGCGATGGCCGCGCAGTTCGTGAATGCGTGCGTCGAACGGCTTGACCGAGCCAGCCGCTGCATCCACGCAGAGCGCGCCCGACACGAGCGCCGTGCGGTACAGGTCTTCGATCGCAAACATGTTGTAGATCGCGAGCGCGGCGGATGCCTGCGTGCCGTTGAGCAGCGCGAGACCTTCCTTCGCCTGCAGGGCGAGCGGCTTGAGGCCGACGAGACGCAAGCCCTCCAGCGCGCTCATACGCTCGCCCTTTGCGAACACATCACCCACGCCGAGCAGCACACACGACATATGCGCGAGCGGTGCGAGGTCGCCCGAGGCGCCCACGGAACCCTTCACCGGAATTACGGGCAGCACGTCGGCGTTGAACAGCGTGATGAGCGCGTCCATCACTTCACGGCGGATACCCGAATGGCCGCGGCCCAGGCTCGACAGCTTCAGCGCCATCAAAAGGCGCACGACCGGACGCGACATCGGCTCGCCCACGCCCACGGCGTGCGAAAGCACCAGGTTGCGCTGAAGCAGTTCGAGCTGGTCACGCGGAATATGCGTGCTCGCCAGACGCCCGAAGCCCGTATTGATGCCGTAGGCGGGTTCGCCCTTCGCCGTGATCTCGGCAACGGCGCGTGCGCCGGCGTCGATGGCCGCGAAGCTGGCCGGATCGAGTTCGAGCTTCACGCCGCCGTTTTCATCAGCGCGCGCGATCTGGCGCAGTTGGGAAAGGGTCAGATGGCCGGGAGTCAGTTTGATGTTCATTGCAGTGTCAAAGTTGTCTGGACAAGGTGGAATCAGATTACCGAAGCGAGCTTGTCTATACAAGTTCAATCTGCTCCACGTATACCCGAAGTTTCGCTTCCTGACGCCTGAATTACGCCATCTTTCGATTTCGACACAGTGAAATCCCCAGGTGATAACACCGATTGCCGGTCTTTTCGACACATCGATAATTGTATAGACAACTTGCCGGGCCGAACCTCCAGTACATGACCGGGCACACGCCAACTATTCCTATCGGAGACTTCATGAAGAAACTTGCCTTGTGTGTCGCCCTCGCCCTTGCCGCCGGTGGCGCGTATGCGAAGGACTGGTCCACCATCCGCTTCGGCACCGACGCAAGCTACGCGCCGTTCGAATCGAAGGCCACGGATGGCAAGCTGGTCGGCTTCGACATCGACCTCGGCAATGAGATCTGCCGGCGCCTGAACGCCAGGTGCGTGTGGGTCGAGCAGGACTTCGACGGCATGATTCCGGGCCTGAAGGCCAAGAAGTTCGACGGTGCGCTCTCCGCGCTCACGATCACCCCGCAGCGCGAGCAACAGATCGCCTTCTCGGCCAAGCTCTTCAACACGCCCACGCGCCTCGTTGCGAAAGCGGGTTCGCCGCTGCAGCCGAGCGTCGCTTCGCTGCAAGGCCGGACGGTGGGCGTCGAGCAGGGTTCGATTCAGGAGACCTACGCAAAGCAGAACTGGGCGCCCAAGGGCGTCAACGTGATTCCTTACCAGAACCAGGATCAGGTGTATCTGGACCTGCAATCAGGGCGCCTCGACGCTGCACTGCAAGACGAAGTGCAGGCCAATCTCGGCTTTCTGAAGACGCCGCGCGGCGCAGGCTTCGCGTTCGCAGGCTCGGAAATCCCCACCGGCGCCGCTGCTATCGGCCTGCGCAAGGAAGACGCCGACCTCAAGGCGAAGATCGACAAGACGATCGCCGACATGATCAAGGACGGCACGTACAAGAAGATCGAGTCGAAGTATTTCGACTTCGACGTGTACGGCGGCTAAGCGCCGCTGGCTTCTCCTGCAACCACAAAGGGGAGCGTGGCTCCCCTGAACGAGGACATCCTTCCATGGTCTTTCAAGGCTTCGGCCCGCTGCTCCTCGCGGGCACGTGGGAAACCATCAAGCTCGCGGTGCTTTCGCTCGGCGCCGCGTTTGTGCTCGGGCTTGCGGGCGCTGCCGCGAAGCTCTCGCCCAACCGCATGCTCTCGCGTATCGGCACCGCATACACCACGCTCATTCGCGCGGTGCCCGACCTCGTGCTCATGCTGCTGCTGTTCTACAGCATCCAGATCTGGCTCAACGACGTGACCGACATGATGGGCATGGACCAGATCGACATCGACCCGTTCGTGGCCGGCGTCATCACGCTCGGCTTCATTTACGGGGCGTATTTCACGGAAACCTTCCGCGGCGCGTTTCTCGCCGTTCCGCGCGGACAGATCGAAGCGGGCTTCGCATACGGCATGAGTTCCACGCGCGTGTTCACGCGCATCCTGTTCCCGCAGATGATGCGCTTCGCGCTGCCCGGCATCGGCAACAACTGGCAGGTGCTCGTGAAGGCCACGGCGCTCGTTTCGATCATCGGTCTGGCCGACGTGGTGAAAGCCGCGCAGGACGCGGGCAAGGCCACCCAGGCGTTCTTCTTTTTCACGCTCGTGACCGGCGCGATCTATCTCGCCATCACCACGGTTTCCAATCTGGCATTGCACCGCCTCGAAAAGCGCTATTCGACCGGTGTGCGGAGGGCAGCGCTGTGATCGAACTGCTTCGTCAATACTGGCCCAACTATCTGTACAGCGACGGCTTCAACACCAGCGGCCTCGCCATTACGCTCTGGCTCCTGGTCGTCTCGATCGTAGTGGGCTTTCTGCTTGCCGTGCCGCTCGCCATTGCACGCGCTTCGCGCAACCCGTGGCTTTCGCGGCCCGTGTGGGTCTACACCTACGTGTTCCGCGGCACGCCGCTCTATGTGCAGTTGCTGCTGTGCTACACGGGCCTCTACAGCCTGCATTTCGTGCATGGCAATCCGGTGCTTGGCGACTTTTTTCGCAGTGCCATGAATTGCACGCTGCTGGCGTTTGCATTGAACGAGTGCGCCTACGCCACCGAAATCTTCGCGGGCGCGATTCGCGAAACCTCGTATGGCGAGATCGAAGCGGCCCAGGCCTATGGCATGTCGAAGACGAAGGTCTACACGCGCATCATTCTGCCTTCCGCGTTGCGGCGCGCCCTGCCCTCGTACAGCAACGAAGTGATCCTCATGCTGCACGCCACGACGCTCGCGTTCACCGCGACCGTGCCCGACATCCTGAAGGTGGCGCGCGACGCGAATTCCGCCACCTATATGACGTTTCAGGCGTACGGCATTGCAGCGGCGCTCTATGCGTCCATCGTCTTCGCCCTGATCTGGGGTTTCCGCCGCCTCGAAACCCGTGTGCTGGCCTATCTGAAGCCGCAAGGCCATTAAAGAATTTCCTGCAGTCCTGATGGAGTGAACCGAGTATGTACAAGCTGATTGTCGACGACCTGCACAAGAAGTTCGGCGAGAACGAGGTTTTGAAGGGCGTATCGCTCAAGGCAAAGGCTGGCGACGTGATCAGCCTGATCGGATCGAGCGGTTCGGGAAAGAGCACGTTTCTGCGTTGCATTAACTTTCTCGAATCACCCTGCTCGGGACGCATCACGCTCAATGGCGAGGAAATCCGCACGAGCGCCGACCGCAGCGGCACGCTGCGCGTGAGCGATCCGAAGCAGCTCCAGAAAATGCGCACGCGCCTTTCGATGGTCTTTCAGCATTTCAATCTCTGGGCGCACATGACCGTGCTCGAGAACATCATCGAGGCGCCGGTCAGCGTGCTTGGACTGAGCCGCAGCGAAGCCGAGGCCCGCGCGCGCAAGTATCTCGACAAGGTGGGCCTCGCTGCCGGTGTCGAGCACAAGTACCCGTCGCACCTCTCAGGCGGCCAGCAGCAGCGCGTGGCGATTGCCCGCGCGTTGGCGATGGAGCCCGAAGTGATGCTGTTCGACGAACCCACCTCCGCGCTCGACCCCGAACTCGTGGGCGAAGTGCTCAAGGTCATGCAAAAGCTCGCCGAGGAAGGCCGCACGATGATCGTCGTCACGCACGAAATGGGCTTCGCGCGCAACGTTTCGAATCACGTCGTGTTTCTGCACAAGGGCAAGATCGAAGAGCAAGGCGACCCCAAGGAAGTGCTCAATGCGCCGCGCAGCGAGCGGCTGCAGCAGTTCCTGGCGGGACGGTTGAAGTAAGGTCCGGGGGGCCAGTCACTCGCGGCCCGCCAGCGCATCGAGGCGTCATGCCGAACGATGCGCTGGCATCGACGTGCGGCCTCGGTTACACACCTTGTGTGCGCCGGGCCACATCTGTGCATTCGCGCAGGGCTATAGTGAAAACATGAACGGAGCGGCGCGCCATGCCCGCCTCCGCGCCACGCACAAGGCTATCCCCCGAGCGCACGCGCCACTCCATCGTGTCGAAGCAAGGCAGTAATCCGGCTTTCAGGAGACCTACCATGAAGAAGCTGCTTGCGCTCCTGCTCATCGTTCCCGCTACGGCTTTCGCAGATGCAGCGGCCTTCCCCGATGGTTCCGCGAGCCCCAGCGCGGCCGACCTCCAGCAACGCCTTTCAGGCAAGGCGTTCGACCTCAAGATTGCCGACGGCAGCACATGGCATGTGCAGTATGGCAATAACGGCGACTACGACTTCAAGTCGAGCAAAGGTTTTGCCGACCACGGCAACTGGCAAGCCGAGGACGGCAAGATCTGCAGCAAGGGCAGCAAGATGCCGTATTCATGCAACGAGGTGCGCATGAAAGGCGCTGACTTGTACCTCAAGCGCGACAACGGCGAGATTATCCAGTTCGTCGAGTCGCAGTGAGCAACGCCTGGCAGGCCCACCAGATCGCAAGGCAGTCAGCGGCTCTCGATCGCTGTTGGGCCCTAAACTACCGGCATGCCACCCATTTCAAACGAATGCATGCCGACTAGCGCACCCGCCGTCAACCACGCGCAGCCTGCCCCGCCCGACACCGAACCCCTCCAGGACCCGGCCCTGCTGCGCCGTCTGTTGCGCGCGAAAGACCGCATGGACGCCGCCTCCCACGAGGCGTGGCCAGTCAAGCGCCTCGCCGAGGTCAGCGGCGTTTCCGAAGCGCATTTCGCGCGCTCCTTCAAGCGTGCCTTCGGCCTCCCGCCGCATCGCTATCTGCTCACACGGCGCATCGAGCAGGCCACCACCCTGTTGCGCGACTCCGATCTCGACATCACGGATATCGCCTTCGCCACCGGCTGGGAGAGTCTTGGCACCTTTGGCCGCACATTTCGCGACGTTACCGGCTTGAGCCCCAGCGCCATGCGCGTTCAGGTGCGGGCCAACCTGCCCGAGATCGACCGCGTGCCCGCCTGCGTGCTCAAAGCCGCGCAGCGCCCCGACCTCACCACAGCAGTTTTGGAGAAGCGCCGGCGCGCGGACAAGGCTAAAGTGCGGCCATCCATCAAGGAGGTGACATGAACCAAGGTATCAATGTGGTGGGCCTGTACGTCGACGACCAGGACGAAGCGCTCAAGTTCTACGTCGACAAGCTGGGATTCCGTGTGCATACCGACGTGCGCAATGGCACGTACCGCTGGCTCACTGTACAGCACCCGGAGCAGCCTTCGTTCCAACTCGGGCTCTTTCTGCCCGGGCCGCCCGTTCACGACGAGGCCACCGCGCAAACGCTGCGCGCCATGGTCGCCAAGGGTGCCATGCCGCCTCTCGTGCTCGCCGTGGCGGACTGCCGTGCCAGCTACGAGCGCCTGAAGGCGCTAGGCGTGGAATTCACTCAGGAGCCTGTCGACCGCTATGGCAGCGTGGACGCCGGTTTTCGCGACCCTGCCGGCAACGGCTGGAAGATGATTCAGGCGCCGAAGCCGCAGTGACTTCGGGCAACGACGGGTGACTGCGGGTGACTGCGGGTGACTACGCGTGCGCGGCGCCGAAGGCCATGCCTTCGTCCGCGTCTTCGAAATGGTCTCGGCTTTCGGCGATTTCCTGATAGTCGATCTGGCCGTCGAGCATGACGTACTCATGTATGCGCAAGCCCGCGCACAACACGACCTCGATATTGCGATCCGTCGCCGGAAACGCGGCTTGCGGCTTGCCGTGCTGGGAAATCAGCAGAAGCTGGCTGCCCAGCCTGTCCATCACAAATAGCGTCTGCGTGACGCGCGAGGTTTGCACGCGCGTGCGATCGCCCACCAGATCCAGATACGTTTCGCCGATGTTTTTGAACATTGTTGCCTCCATTCCGGCGCAGCCCGCCGCCGACTTTCACTTACATGACAAGTCAACTATAGTGCCGAAATAAGGCAATGGCTCGCGACATCCTGTCGCAAACGATAGCTTAATGGAGCGCATCGGACTCCAGATCATTGACACGTTTGAGCTAGTCGAGTAGCGCGAACGGCGCGTGGCCGTCCATCCAGTCGTACTGGCTGGTCGGAGTCGCCCACGCCCAGTTCGACGGCGAGCGCGCTGCGGCGCTGTGGTTTGCGCGGTTCGTGCCAGTGTGTGCCACAGCGCTCGTCGCGCGATCGTGTGTGCTTGTTTCGTGGCTTTCCGCGATGATGTCTTTCATTTCGTCCCGCTCCAAGGAAAAATTAGATCCGCATGCTGAAACCGACCGTTTGCATGGCACGTTCAGCAGGTTTTCAATGTGAGGGAACGATACGGCAATCCAGAGAAGCGCTTTTTGCTTCCAATGCCATTCTTTTATGTTCAGGCGCCACTGAGCGTTAACGCCAAGGCCGCCACAAAACCGCGCTACGTCTCGCGGCGGCAGTTTGATGACAATTCAATGACTGATTGCGTGCCGGGAAGTCATGCACGGATGCGCAGGCGCTCAGGGCGTGGCGTCCCAGCCATGTGACGCGAGGATCTTGTCGAGCAAAAAGCGCAGCGCAACGCGCTCGGCCTCGTTCAGCCCGTGGTAAAGGTCGCTGTCGCGCTTTTCCAGCGTCGGGCCGATCTTCTTGAAGATCTTGCGCCCTTCGGCGGTGAGCGAAATGATGACGCTGCGCCCGTCCTTGTCGTTGCCGGCGCGCGCGAGGATCTCCTTGGCGAGCATGGCTTCGACCGTGCGGCTCGCCTGGCTCTTGTCGAGGTTGGCGCGCCGCGAGATGTCCATCACGGTTTGCGGTCCGAACGTGCCGATCGCGGCGATGATGCTCGCCTCCGGATACGGCACACCCAGTTTGTCGCGCGACATCTCGCTGCTCATACGATCGGCGATCTTGGTCAAGGCCTTCAGCCGATAGGTCAACGAGGCTTCTGCGCCTGGCTCATTCGTGCTTGCCATATGCCCACTCATGAATTGGATCGGGAAACCCGAGAAATAAACCCGGGTATGTTGCCCTGATCCTGCCCGCGAGGTCAACTGGGTGCCAGGCACGGGTCAGCAGCGGCGAGTCGAGTGCGGTCTGCTTCAACACGGTGCACGCAACGTGCGAAGGCGCGATAAGCAGCATCGACGCTCATATGCATTTTCAACACTCGCTTTCATACTGGCCGCTTATACTGCACGCGTTCAACGCGCGCGAAGATGGCCATGAGCAAACGAATGACTGTCCGGCAGTCGCCGGTGCACGGAAAAGGCGTCTACGCATTGCGCCCCCTGCGGGCCGGCGAGCGCATCTTCGAATACAAAGGCAAGATCATGAGCTGGCGCAGCGCGGCCCGGCGTTATCGTCTGCGTGAAGACGGCGCGCATACGTTTCTCTTCGGCCTGTCCGATGGCCGCGTGATCGACGGCGGCCAGGGCGGCAACTGGGCGCGCTGGCTCAATCACGCGTGCCAGGCGAACTGCGAAACCGTCGAAATCAACGGCCACGTATTCATCGACGCATGCCGCGACATCCTGCCGGGCGAAGAGCTATTCATCGACTACGCGCTCGAATTGTCCGACGACGCCTGCGAAGACACCATCCGCGAATACACCTGCCGCTGCGGCACGCCTGGTTGCCGCGGGACGATGCTCGCCAGCGCCGGCGCCAGTGTTAGCGCGGACGCCGGCGCAAGCAGCATCGTCAGCGTTGCCAGCCTGCTTTAGGTTGCGGCAGGCTGCGCCACGTCTAGAACCGGTGCCGCATGCCGATCGCAACAACCGTCTGCTGATTCGTCGACGACGCCGACTGCCCGCTGATATCCGCTCCCAGACCCGAGCCATCCGCGCTGATGTGCTGGTAGGTCGCCTGCGCATAGACGTCGGTGCGCTTCGAGAGGAAATAGTCGGCCTGCACCGACACCTCGTGCCAGCGCGGGTGATGTTCGCCGCCTGAGCTCGAAAGCGCGCCCTGGGTGTAGGTGTACACGCCGTTCAGGCTGAATTGCGGCGTGAACATATAGCTCGCGTTCACCTCGTAGTTGCTGAAGCTTGCGCCCTGCCCGTTCTGCACGAGGCCAAGGCTGTTCGCGCCGTTGATCGTGTCGAGGCCGCCGAGCTGCGTGCGCGTCCACACAAAGCCGAAGCGCGCATTGCGCGTGATGTAGTTCACGCCCGCGCCATAGGTGCGCTGCTGGGCCGCGATGAACGTGCGGTCGGTCAGCGTGAGCGCGCCGTTCGTGTTGCTGCTGCCGCCGTTGTTCGCCTGCAGGTAGCCCGTGCCGAACTCGAATCCGCCGAAATCGTACGACGCGCCAAAACTGTAGAGGCGATTGTCGTCGAACCCGCCCGCCTCGTTCGAGAAGCCGTAGAGCGCGCCGAACTTCGCGCCGCCATAGTTCGTGCTCGCGTACTTGACCGCGTTGTTCACGCGAAACGAGTTGTTGAGATTGTCGTTGTCGTACGGGTGAGCCGAGAGATTGTTGCCGCCCGGATGACGCCCCGTGAAGCTGAGCGGCGCGAGATAGTCGACCACGGAGTCGTATTGCCGGCCCAGCGTGAGCGCGCCGTAGCGATTGTTTTCGAGGCCCGCGTACGCCTGGTAGCCGAACATGCGGCCGCCCTGGCGCAGCGTGCCGTTCGTCACGCTGAAGCCGCTCTCAAGGCGGAAAATGGCGCGCGTGCCGCCGCCCAGGTCCTCGCTGCCGGTTATGCCCCAGTGGCTGCCCGTGACGTTGCCGCTGCCGGCCGCAAAGAGGCTATGGCCGCCTGCGTTGCTGTTGTACGAGAGTCCGGCGTCGATCACGCCGTACAGCGTCACACTGCTTTGTGCGTGGGCCCCGCATGCATAAGCCGCGGCGAGGGCTGCGGCGACGAGCGTCTTTTTCATTGTTTTTTCCTTCGAGTGATCACGAGTGTTGCGTGTGGCGATGGCCGCGCAGCGCGCGAACCGGCCCCGCATTCGCGCAAGGCGAATGCGGTCCGGCGTCGTGAAGACGCGCGCTGAAACGGCGGATTGAACGGGCTGGCTGGGCCGCGCTAGTGGCGGCTGGCGATGCCCTGCTGACCGGCGAGACCGTCGATCAGAACTTGAAGCTGTCCGCGCGAGCATGGCTCGATGCGCGCGCGAACGCCGAACACTTCGGCGAGGCTGTCGGCGGTGACGACCTCGGCCGGTGCGCCCAGGCGCGCTATGCGCCCTCGATGCAGCAACATCGCGCGGTCGCAGGCACGCACGGCCGCGTTGATGTCGTGCAGCACGACCACTGTGACGATCGCGCGCTCGCGGGTCACGTCGCGCAGCACCTGCATCACCTGGAACTGGTGATTGAGGTCGAGCGCGGAGCACGGCTCGTCGAGCAGCAGCACCTGCGGATCGCGCACCAAGGCCTGAGCGATACCCACCAGCTGGCGCTGCCCGCCCGAGAGCTCGTCGAGCGAGCGGCCCGCGAGCGCGGCAATCCCGAGCCGCTCGAGCACCGCATGCGCGTGCGCGATTTGCACGGACGACGCCCCGCGCGACGCGCCAAACTGCGACGCCGGATCGCGCCCCGCACGCGCGGCCACCACGACCGACTCCAGCACCGCGAGGCGCACGCCGGCCGGCAACGCTTGCGGCAGATAAACCACGCTGTGCGAGCGAGCGCCCGCGGCAGTTAGCTTGAGCGGCGCGCCATCGAGCGTGAGCGAGCCGCTGCGCGGCGCGTTCAGGCCCGCCAGCGTACGCAGCAAGGTGGATTTGCCGCTGCCGTTCGGCCCGAGCAGCGCCGTGATCTCGCCGCGCGCGAGCGGCCCGGCGCTCAATTCGCTCAACACTTCGCGCTTGCCGTAGTGCACCGAAAGCGCGTGGATCGACAGCCCGCTCATTGCGACATCCCCTGCGAGCGCACGACGATGCCGAGAAAGAGCGGAATGCCCACGAGCGCCGTGACGATGCCCACCGGAATGAGCACGCCCGGAATCAGCAGCTTCGAAGCGATGGAGGCGAGCGAGAGCATCAGCGCGCCGAGCAGCAGGCTGCCCGGCAGATAGAAACGATGATCCTCGCCGAACAGCGTGCGCGCGATATGCGGCGCGATCAGCCCAACGAAACCGATGGTGCCGACGAACGACACGGCGAGCGCCGAAAGCGCCGACACGCGCAACAGCGTGCCCAGACGCAGGCGCCGCACGTCGATGCCGAAGCTCGCCGCGCGCTCTTCGCCCAGACGCAGCGCGGTGAGCGTCCACGCGTTGCGCATCGAGAATGGCACGGCGAGCGCGAGCGCCGCTGTGAGCACGCCGATCTTCGGCCAGTCGGCGCGCGCGAGCGAACCGAGCGTCCAGAACACGAGGCCCTGCAGCGCGTCGGCGGAGGCGATGAACTGCATCAGCTCGACGAGCGCATGAAACGAGAACACGAGCGCGATGCCCATCAGCACGACGCCCGCCGTGCTCATGCCGCGCCAGCGCGCGACGAAATCGAGCATGAGCGCCGAAGCGAACGCGAACACGAACGCGTTGGCCGAAACGATCCACGTTTGCGCGACGCCCGGAATCGCCACGTCGAGCACGATGGCGAGCGACGCGCCGAAGGCGGCCGCCGCCGAAACGCCCAACGTATAGGGGCTCGCGAGCGGATTGTTGAGGATCGTCTGCATCTCCGCGCCCGAAATGCCGAGCGAGGCGCCGACCACGAGCGCCATGACCGCATACGGCAGACGGATCTGCCACACGATCACGCTAGTGGCGGGGTCCGCCGAGGCGGGCTCGAAAATCGTGCGCAGCAAGGTCGCAATGGGCAGACCCGAAGGGCCGGAGCTGAGGTCGAACAGCAGCGAGGCGACGATCAGCAGCGCGACCGCTGCGAGACACAGCACGCGGCGGCGCGTGAGGCGCGCGTAGGCGCGCATCTGGGCCTTGGCGTCGTGCGCATCGGACATCGTGTCGAGCGGCCGCGTGGCTTCTGCGGCCAGGCGCACGCTGTTCATCGCGCGGCCTGCTGCGCTTGCGCCGCAGGCAACGGCGCATCGACCCACTCCGTACCCGTATCGGGAATCGCGAGGAAGCGGCGATACAGTTCACGCTCGGTCGCGTGCACATCGAGCGTGCTGAACTGCTGCGGATAGAACCACTTCGCGAACGCCTCGATCGCGACGATGTTGTACGGCGAGTCGTAATAGTTGTGCGAAATGCCGTGCACGCGCCCATCGTGAATCGCCTTGATGGTGTCGAAGCCGGGACGCGCGACCAGTTGCGCGAGGCTCGCATCGGCATCGTGCTCGCTCGTGAGCGCGCCCACGCGCAGCGAAGCGAGGCCGGGCTTCGTGCGGCTGCCCGTGGCGATATACACGTCGGGCTGCGCCGCGATCACCTGCTCCATGCTGATGTCGCCGAGCACGCCGGGCAAGAGGCCCGCTGCGATGTTGCGGCCGCCCGCGGCATCCACGAACTCGCCGAAGTTGCCCTTGCCCGCCGTGTGGCAGCAGCCCGCGTCCCATACGCCCGCCAGCATGTCCACGAACACCTTCGGGCGCTGCGACTCGGGAATCGCATTCACCACTTGCTGCACGCGCGCGAGATGCTGCTGATAGAACTGGATATAGGCATCGGCTTCCTTCTCGCGGTGCAGGACCGCGCCAAGCAGCTTGATGCTCGGCAGCGTGTTCTGCATCGGGTGCACGCGGAAATCGACGAACACCACGGTCGTGCCGGTCGCTTCCAGTTGCTTGACGAGCGCGTTGTAACGGCTCGGGCCGTGGCCCGCCACGCTGAAAATCGCCACATCGGGCTTGAGCGCGAGCGCCTTCTCGTCGCTGATGCTGTCCTCGGTCGCCTTGCCGATCAGCGGGATCTGGCGAATTTCGGGGAAGCGCTGCGCGTAGGCCTCGTAAGTCTGCGGGTCCATGGTCGGCAGGTCGCCCTGCCAGCCCACGATGCGCGCGAGCGGCTTCTGACCCTCGAGCAGCGCGACCGCCGCAAGCAGACGGCTCTCGCCAAGCAGAATGCGATGCGGCTCGGCAGGCACCTTGACCGTGCGGCCCGCGAGATCGGTCACGACGCGCGGCGCCTGGGCCGTCTGCGCGGGCGCCGGCGTGGCGGCCTGGGCGGCGGTGGCGCCGCAGCTCAAGGCGATGGCGGCCGAAGTTGCAGCCGCAGTCGCAACGGATACGGCGCCCCGCAGCGCCACGCGGGTCAAGCCAGGGATCAATCGAAAGGTCAACATGATATATTCTGTAAATGCGAACGATTGCTATTTGCGAGCGCAACTTTAACGGTCATTTGTAATGGCGATGTGTTGAAACCGGCCGTTTTGTAATGGAATGTGTTGGGCGCGGCTTCAGTCCCGCGGCGGCAAGAGAAAAAAGATGGATCACATACTGGTCGTCGACGACGACGCCAACATCCGGCAACTGCTGCGCGACTACCTGCGCGAGATGGGCTACCAGGCGAGCGCCGCCACCAACGGCGCGCAGATGAAGCAGGTACTCGGCACCGCCCAGGTCGACCTGATCGTGCTCGACCTCATGCTCGACGGCGAAGACGGACTCGACCTCACGCGCGAGCTGCGCCGGGTCCACGACACGCCCGTCATTATTCTTTCCGCGCGCGGCGGCCTGCTCGACCGCATCCTCGGCCTCGAAATGGGCGCCGACGACTATCTGCCCAAGCCCTTCGATCCGCGCGAGCTGCTCGCCAAGATCAAGGTGGTCCTGCGCCGCACGCGCGCGGTGCCCGGAACGCGCCCCGCCGACGCGAACGCGTTCATCACCTTCGCGGGCTGGCGCCTCGACACGCGCATGAAGCAGATGTGCTCGCCCGACGGCGTGGTCGTTTCGCTAGGCGGCTCGGACTACCGCACGCTGCGCACGCTGCTCGACCATCCGAACCGCCCGCTCTCGCGCGAATTTCTGCTCGACCAGGTGTTCAGCAAGAGCATGACGCCGCTCGACCGCGCCATCGACGTCTGCGTGAGCCGGCTGCGCCAGCAGCTCAAGGATTCGGCGCGCGAGGCCACGCTCATTCGCACCGTGCGCAACGAGGGCTATATGCTCGTGGCCGACGTTGGGTACGAAGCGTGAGGCGGTTTGCTCGTTTCGCATCGAAGTTGCGCCTTTGGCCGCTTTGGCCCGATACGCTCTTCGGGCGCCTCGTCGTGATTCTCGCGGCGGGCATGTTCGCGGGTCAGTTGCTGACCAGCACGATCTGGTTCGAAACGCACGACAACCGCACGCTCGAAATTCCCGCGCGCCTCTTCGGCAGCCGTCTCGCCGATACGGTGCGCCTGATCCAGCGCGCGCCCGACGCCGCGACGCGCGAGGCGATCGTCGGCACGCTCGGCGACGACCGTTACCGCCTCAAGTGGGTGCAAGGCGCACCGCTAGCGGTGCCCGCCACGCTTTCGCTCGCGCAGCGCGCCACCGCCGGGCTGATCGAGGGCGTGATTCGCAAGCGCCTGCAAGAGCCCATCGACGTGCACCTGATCGACGCCCAGGTGCGCGACGGCGCGCGCCGCGAAGGCGGCGTGCTGAGCCTGTTCGACTCGCGCATGCCGACCGGCGACTTTCACGTGCAGCTCGAGGTGCCGGGTCAAGGGTGGCTCGATATCCACGCGAATGAGGGCCAGGCGGGCATGCATACCGAGCGCGGCGCGCTCGTGATGGATTACCTGCTGCGCATCTATGCGCTGCGCTTCGTCGCCGTGTGCCTGATCGCGTTGATTGCGGTGCGCTTTGCGCTTGCGCCGTTGCGCCGCTTCGCGGCGGCGGCCGAAGCGCTCGGGCGCAACATCTATCGCGCGCCCTTGCAGGAAACGGGGCCGCGCGAAGTGCGCAACGCGGCGCACTCGTTCAACGCCATGCAGCAGCAGTTGATCGACAGCTTTGCCGCGCGCACGCGCTTTTTGAGCGCGGTCTCGCACGACTTGCGCTCGCCGCTCACGCGGCTGCGGCTGCGCGTGGAAATGCTGCCGGACGCGGCGTCGCGCGAGCGCTTGCGCGGCGACCTCGAAGACATGGAAGGCATGGTGCGCGCCACGCTAGACGCCGTGCAGGGTGTGGAGATCACCGAGCCGCGCCAGCGCATCGACCTCGTTTCGATGCTCGAAGGCCTCGCGAGCGACGCATGCGAGCAGGGCCATCATGTGAGCGTGACGGGCAGCGTGCATGCGCCCATTCCGGGCTTTGCGCGCAATCTCAAACGCTGCCTGCAGAATCTTTTCGACAACGCAATTCGCTATGGCGGCGAAGCAAGCGTCACCGTAAGCGACGTTGAGCATGGCGTGCGGGTGGTGATCAGCGACAACGGGTCCGGCATTGCCGACACCGCGCTGCTCGAACGCGTGTTCGAGCCTTATTTCCGCGTTGATTCGCGTCACAGCGATGCGCCGGGTGGTACAGGGTTGGGGCTCACGATTGCGCGCAGCGTGGCGGCCGCCCATGGCGGCACGCTCGTGCTGCGCAATCGGGTGGCGGACGGGAGAATCGTTGGGCTCGACGCGCAGCTGGACTTGCCGAGCGGCGATTGACCGGCCACCTGCCGCTCATGCCTGAAGCACCGCGGGGTCGATGTAGCCCGGCACCGCAGCCGAAAGCGATTGCTTCAACTCCCGGCTTCCCGCGTCCGCCAGCACTTCGCTTTCGCCCGCCTCAAGCGCGTCGTAGGCTTGCCGGACGACATCGGCGGGGCTGACTTTCGGCACGTCGAAATCCTTGGTGAGATCGGTATCGACAAAGCCGACATGCACGCCGACCACGCCGATATTGCGCGCCCTGAAATGCAACCGGATGTTGTTCGTATAGCTCCATGCCGCCGCCTTCGAAGCGGAATACGGCGCGAGGAACGGCACGGCTCGCCACGAAACATCGGAGAGCACGTTGATGACGCCACCGTTTCCATCGCTCGGAAGCACGGATTCGAAAGTGCGGGTCGTGCGAATGACACCATAAAAATTCGTTTCGAAAATGCGCCGGGCCTGTTCTTCCGCCTCTGCCAAAAGCGGCGTCTCGAGTATTTCCGCGATCCCGGCGTTGTTCACAAGCAGCGTCACGTCCGACGCGACCTTCGCCGCGGCCGTGACCGAAGCCGGATCGGTCACGTCGAGCTTGACGGGAATGATGCCGGGCTCGCTAAAGCCTTCCGGGTTGCGCACCCCTGCATAGACCTTGGCGGCCCCGCGCGCGAGCGCCTCGCGTGCAAAGGCCAGACCGAGGCCGCGGCTTGCGCCCGTAACGAACACAACGGAATTCTTGATCTTCATTTTTAATCTCCTGGATCAGTACTGCAAAGTAATCAAGATCGATTGGATCAAGACTGGAAAAGCTCGCGGTTGGCGCGAACGAATGCCTCGACCGTCTGCGGCGCCCTTCCGGTAACTTGCTCGATGACTTTATCGGTCCCTTCGAATACGCCGTTCTGGTAGTCGACGGCGACTTCAATGAAGTGCTGGATCACAAACTCCGGCAAGTCGTACCTCTGCAAATGCGCCCGATATTCGTCGAGCGTGCCGGGGCGATATACGATCTTCCTGTCGATGACCTTGCCGATTTCTTCGGCAATACCGTGGTGGTCGAATTCGACCGGGCCGCAAAGCTCATACGTCTTGCCAATATGCCCCTGCGGTTGCGCGAGCACCGTGGCGATGAAGCGCGCCTGGTCAACGGCGGCGATCGGCGCATGGCGTCCCGCACCGTAAGGCAGCGTGATCTGCCCTTCCTTGACGATCGTGTCGCGCACCCAAGGGAAGATCAGCCATTCGGAAAAGAAGGTCGGACGAATATGAACGGTCGGCACACCGGACCAGTCGAGTACGCGCTCCGCGATCCAGTGATCGCGCGCGGCGTGGCTTTTCGCCTGTTCGCGCGCCGAGATCTGCGACATTTCCACCACGACTTCAAGACCGGCGCGGCGGGCGGCGTCTGCGAAATACGCCGTGCCCTGAATGAATCCGGGCCGCACGGGATAGCAAAGATAAGCGCCCGTCACGCCTGCGGTGGCGCGAATCAGATCGTCGTGATCGAGCAAGTCGCCCACCACGACTTCGGCGCCGGCGGCCTGCAGCGCAGCGCTGCGCGCGTCTTCCCGATGGACCATCGCGCGCACCGCATGTCCGGCTTCGAGCAGATTGCCCACCACATGCACGCCGGTTTTGCCGGTAGCGCCGGTAATCAGGAACTTACGCTGTTGCATGATGAATTCTCCATTTCGAGTGCATATGCACATATGAGCGCGAATCGAATCGCCATTCTCTGGCGACAGTTTTCGTTCAAAGCATTTCGATGTGTTGCCTGACGTCCTGCAGCAGCGACGCAGAAGCCGCTTGATCGGGGATGATGCGCGCCATGGTCAGCGCGCCGATCATGGCCGCTAGCGTGAACACGGCCTGCGACCGGTCCGCCTCTTCTTCCGGCGTTGCCATGCGCGCCGCCAGCATGTCGACGAGCGCGTCGAACCCGCGCGACGCCGCCGCACGCGCAGCGTCGTCCGCGCGCGCCAGCTCGCTGCCCATGGCGGCCAGTGGGCAACCATTTGCGCGCGCATCGCGATGACCGGTGGACATGTACGCGTCCACGACCGCACGGAACGCGTCCTCGCCCGTAGCCCCGGCCGCTGCGGCGGCGAGATTTTCGACGATGCCGGCCAGGCCCGCTTCGCAGGCTTCGGCGACCAGTTGATCCTTCGACTCGAAATGGCGATAAAAGCCGCCATGCGAAAGCCCTGCGGCGGCCATGACGTCGGCGAGGCCCGTTGCATGGATGCCATTCGCCCTGAACGCGCCGGCCGCAACTTCCACAATGCGCTCGCGCGTTTGCGCCGTTTCGACCTTCGACTTCCTCATGATGACCCGTGCTCCGTGGTTCGATGTTATTTAGATGGTAGTCATCATCTAAATGGAAGTCAAGGGCGATGCAAAATAGCTCACGAGCAGGAACTTGCGGCACGTGGTGATCAGCAAACGAAATCTGATCTGTTGCAAACAAAGTTGTTCTTACGATTCTTCGCAAATAAAACTGTCCTGGAAAATCGACCTCGCCCTCCGACTCCTTACGCCATGACGGTTTGCAGGCAACGCCCTTCCCACACCAAGCGCACTTTCGCTGCATTGTAAAATTACCAGCACGCACCTGGATGACCTCCAAACGCCGGGGCGCGAACGCTCCCCTCTAAGAATCAAACAATTAGCCAAATTCCTTGCAAACAAGACTGGTCCGAGAACTACCCCTTGCAAACGAAATCTGGCGTGACGAAAACAGGCCCAATTAACTGATCCATAAGAATTTCTCCAGGCAACTCGGAGACGTCGATCGCAGGCAACTCAACTGCTAACTAACCTGAAGCCCGACACTCCGCCTCAGTTCGAGCCGTGTCAGGGTCGTTGATAGCTTTGCAGGCGAATGTAGGCCCGCATCCGGATTACGTTGCACAAGTTCGCGCTCCATCTTCCTGACGAGATCGATCGCCGCGCCGCGCTGGATGCGCTCGTCGAGACCATCGGCAATCGCCTGCTCGTTGACCTTCAACTGCAACGGCAGCGAGACCTCGTCTGCCACTGCGAGCGGGCCGACTGGCATACCCGCCGCGCGCGTGGCGTTTTCGATCAGCGCGGGCGCGACGCCTTCCTTGAGCATCATGAAGCCCTGGTCGACATAGCTGCCGAACACACGCCTCGTGAAAAAGCCCGGGCTGTCGTTGCCGACGATCGGCGTCTTGCGCAACTGCCTGACGAAGTCGAGCGCGCGCGCAAGCGTCTCGTCCGAACGCGCACGGACAGCACCGACTTCGCGAAGCGCGCCTCGTCCCATGCTTGCGCCGCGAGGCGCTGGCTTTCGACCGCGAAGGCGTCGACGTCCTCACGGCTATAGCCGTCGAGCGCGGCAATCAGATCGGCACCGATGCCTTGCGGTGCGTAATAGCACTTCCATCCTGTTTGCGGGTCGGCGTACCAGGGGCCGCCGTCGCCGCCGATCGGCGTGCGCGACATCGATTCGACGCCGCCCGCCACCACGCTGCGCGCCTGGCCACTGCTCACGAGCGAGGCACCCAGATTGACGGCTTCGAGCGCCGACGCACAGAAGCGGTTGATCTGCTGGCCCGGCACGCCTTGCGCATAGTCGGCGGCAATCGCGGCCACACGGCCGAGGTTCGCGCCCTGCTCGCCGATAGGCGCGACGCAGCCGAGAATCACGTCGTCGACGAGCCCGGTGTCGAATCCGTTGCGATCGCGCACGGCCGCGAGCGTCTGGGCGGCAAGCTGGACCGGCGTGATCTCGTGAAGGCTCCCGTCCGCGCGCCCTCTGCCGCGAGGCGTGCGCACGTGGTCGTAGATATAGGCGTCTTGCACTGGAACTCCCCTCTGATGATGTTCTGGCGCGCCGACAAACGGCACCGGGCATGCTCTGAAGATTAGCGGGAGTTGTGCGGTGCGGCGTCGTCGAATCCGACGATTCGAGGCGCGCGGCGAGGCTTGCCCGCCGGCGGCGTGCCACGGGTGCGAGCCGGGATCCTCCTCGTCCTGCGAGCCTCGACTAGCTGCAGATCCTGCGCAAGGACTGGAACCTCAGGAGGTCACACTGCTCTCTTCATCGACATTACGAGTGCGGGTACTTGAATGTCGCCCCAAACGGCCGCCTCGGCCGGTAGTACGATATTCGTTCGTCTTGGCGCCACGTGCGATGCGTCACTCCGCGCTGGCCTGACGCTTCCGGATAAGGAGGACGTATGCGCATTCTGATAGTTGGCGCAACCGGACTGCTCGGCAGGGAAATCGTTCACCTGCTCTCGCCCGAGCACGAGGTCATTGGTGCGAGCCGCAACGGCCCGGACTTGTCGGTCGACCTCGCGAACAAGGCTTCCATTGAGTCAATGTACCGGCAACTCGGAACCGTTGATGCTGTGATTTGCACCGCAGGTGCCGCGAAATTTGCGCCGCTTGAATGGCTGACCGACGAAGACTTTGCGTTCAGTCTGACGAATAAGCTGATGGGACAGGTCAATCTCGTCCGGTGCTCGGCCGGTCACATTGCACAAGGCGGGTCCCTGACGCTAACCAGCGGCATTCTGTCCCAGCATCCGGTCACAGGAAGTGCCGTAGTGGGCATCGTGAATGCGGGGGTCGAGGCGTTCGTCCGGTCCGCGGCTCTCGAACTGCACGGCAAGTCGCGGGTGAACGTCGTCAGCCCAGGCTGGGTCTCAGAAACGCTTGCCGCGATGGGGCAAGCTTACTCGGCGGGTACTCCGGCCGCGGTGGTAGCTCAAGCGTACAAGCGAAGTCTGGTCGAGGACATCACGGGACAGGTCATTCCAGTCAAGAAGCCGTGAAAGCAGCGCCGCCATCGTTCGACGCGCCGTCGTGGCAACGCTTTCCACTTCAGTCTTTCTGTTTTAACTCGTAGCAACGCAGCGTTTCGTACTTAACCGCATGCCAGCCCAAGTATTCAGGAGACGACCATGAACCTCGCCGGCAAAACACTATTCATGTCAGGAGGCAGTCGCGGCATCGGACTTGCCATTGCACTTCGGGCGGCGCGTGACGGCGCAAATATCGTGATTGCAGCAAAGACGGCCGACCCGGACCCGCGACTTGAGGGCACGATACATACGGCGGCGGCGGCCGTGGAATCTGCTGGCGGAAAGGCGCTTGCGCTGGTCGTCGACATTCGCGATGAGGAACGCGTAAAGGCTGCGGTTGCCACAACCGTTGAGGTGTTCGGCGGCATCGACATACTCGTGAACAATGCCAGCGCCATCCGGTTGACGGGAACGCTGGATACGCCCGTCAAGCGCTACGACCTGATGCATGAGGTGAATGGGAGAGGCACGTTTGTCTGTAGCCAGGCCTGCCTGCCCCACCTTCTCAATTCGGCGAATCCGCACATCCTTACGCTGTCGCCACCGCTCGTCACCGACGCAAAGTGGTTCAAGGATTTCCCGGCCTATACCATCGCCAAATACACGATGAGCCTTTTCACCCTCGCGCTGGCTGGTGAGTTCAAGGACCGTGGCGTCGCCGTGAATTCGCTGTGGCCAAGAACCGCGATAGCGACTGCTGCCGTGCGAAACGAGATTGGCGGTGCGGATATGATTGCGGCCTGTCGCAAGCCGGAGATAGTCGCCGATGCGGCCCACTATATCCTGACCCGCCCGTCGAGGGAGTGCACGGGAAATTTCTTTCTCGATGACGAAGTGCTATTGGCAGCCGGTGTCCGGGACTTTGCGCAATACGACGTCAAGGCGGGCGCAGCATTGCAGGCGGACTTCTTCGTCGATGCGCTGCCGGGCATGCTACGGGCGGACAATATGGTCAAGTCCAAGCCGGGCCTGTGACGTGGCTGGCACGCGAGGGGAACCCGGCAGTCCGGCTTGGAGACGGGGCGTCTAAGGCGCCGCGAACGATGCGCCCAGCAACTTGACGGGCACTGCTCGCATCAATGGTCGTGCCTGCGGTCGCCGTCCCCGTGGTCGTGATGCCAGTCGCCCCGCGGGCCACCTTCGTCATGGTGACGGCCCCAGTCACCGCGATGCTCGTCGTAATGGGCACGGGCATCGCGCCACTCCCGCTCATCATGATGGCGCTCCTCCCACTCCCTGCGTTCCCAGTAGCGATGCCCATCGTAGTATCTCTCACCATACCAGCCAGGACTGACGATAACAGCGGGCGGAGGCGCCTCATACACCGGCGGTGGCGCGACGTAGACTGGTTGCGGTGCAACTGCAATACCGGGGACGCCAATGTTCACGCCAACATCGACGTGCGCGGAGGCGGCGGCCGATACACCTATGCCGATGCCGGCAACCAATGTAATCGCGCACCAGCGGCGAGGTGCAATGCTCATAATTTTCTTTCCGTGATAGGTATGCCTGGCGGTTTCAGTTGAATGCGCAGAAAGTCAGCTACGGTTAATAGCGGTGATAGTAGCCGCCTGCAGGTACCACGATGCAGCCGCTCAGCGCGGTTCCAAGACATACGGCCATCAGCGTCAGCGCAAAGATTCTTTTCATAAGTGCCTCACTTGTCAGTTGTGAACGCACTATATTGAGGCGGCAAATTACCGGTGTTTTTGTGTGTAACGAGACGTGTCGCATGAAACACCTGTCCCACCATTTGTTGTGAGGTCGGTTAGCGCAATCAGCGAAGGTATCGCGCTACGCGGGAGCGAGTGAGGCCGGAACGTGCGGATGACGCTACGCGTCACGGCTCTGAAATCAGGCGCGTGAAAGCACGGCAACAGGTCAACCGAATGACGAGCTCGGCTTCGCGATTTCCAGCGCAACACCCGCAACACGGCCAGCTATTCGCTTCTCCGGCGAACAACCACCGGTTGCCTTCGAAAAACATCCTTGCACGGGTTGCCGGAATTTGCGTTTGCCCGGCCAACGGTCCACGAACGGCAAGAACCTGCGGGCGCTCTTTGCCACGCTTACTGTGAGCCTCTGACAATTGCTTACAAACGTCGCGGTTCCAACGTGCACTTCGACGATAGCTCAAGCGTTATGTCCGTCAACATAGGCAGCGACATTTCTCCGATGTGCGCATTTCCGAACCTATCGGCCAACGAGCAACGCGTGCGCTGCAGTTGAAAACTCGATAACAGCCTCAACATCAGCCCAACTCAACCAAAGGGTTTTACACGATGAAAGCAATTAGCAAGTTCACGCTCACTATTGCAATGTCCGCGCTCGCAGGTATCGGAACGGCAAACGCAGCCGGTTGCATCAAGGGCGCCGTTGTGGGTGGCGTTGCCGGACATTATGCCGGTCATCACGCAGTCGCAGGGGCGGTTGGCGGCTGTATCGTCGGACATCACCTGGCGAAAAAGCACGCGGAGGAACAGGCCGCGCAGAAACAAGCGGCACGCGCGGAGTAATGTCTCAGGAACAGCGTTGCTCGCGGCGGTGCTTAAGCCTGTCTTAACTTTTGCCTCCCATCATCGTCGCATGCACGTCCGAGGTCCTGTACTTTTCCGCCAGCATATCGCCCGCGCGTTTTGTCAGTGAGCGTTGCGTTGGTGGCAGGACTGAGCGTTATTCAACGAGATTGAAATCAACATGCCCGGTAAATCACGAACCCGCAAACACACCCGGCCGGCGATGTCACCATTGCTGCGTGCACTTACTTTCAGTCGGGCTGCGCATGAGCCCGTAACGCAAGCCATGCTCCTTCAGTGTTACACGGGCCTGGACGCGTTTCGGCGAGGGCACGGCTCGCGTGAGCTCTTCACGACCTTGGAGCGACAACTCTTGATTGCCGGGGAGTTGTGTCGGCTCGGATACTATCCAAACGAAATTGCGGACATACAGGAAGCCCACGCGGCGATGATGCATATCGACGCTGCCGAGAAGGAAAACGGCGTCTGGGTGATGGATGATGCTGACTACGCCTGGGTATGTGTGGCGTTCGAACTCTTCGGTCGCCAGCTAGCCGTGGTGTCTCTTGACGGTATTGCCAAGGCTGAAGCAAGAATGGTGGAAGGCTTGCTCAATGCCAGGCAAAAAATCGCTCCTGCAGAAGTCACGACGTAGCTGAGCGCGCGTTCATCGGCAAATGGGCAACCATTCGAGATGCGTGTATGGCACGCGAGCATGCCCTGAGCTCGTTCTGCCAGATCTGCAGGCTATCCGGCATATCGGGCGAAGGCGTGGCGGGCGTGATGCCGACAAGACAATCGCTCCCCTTGTTAGAAGCCTGAAAAACGCATTACATAAGCACTCCTCCCACTTCGTCGGAGCCGCAGCGCCTCGCTGGCTGGTCGCTCATTTGGGCGGTTTTTTTCGTCGCTCCGGAAGCCCTCTCGCTTCCGGTTAGAACGACGTCCCGATCTGGAACTGGAACTTCTGGTACTGATCAGTCGCGTGCCTGACAATCGGGAAGCCAAGGCTGAGCTTGAGCGGGCCGATGGGTGAAATCCATTCGAGGCCCGCGCCATAGCTGTAGCGCAATCCGTTCGCGCCGGTGCTGCTGCCCTCCGTGCCCCACACGTTGCCGCCGTCCACAAACGTGAATACGCGCAGTGTGCGGTCGTAGCCGGTGCCCGGCAGCGGGAATGTCAGCTCGATATTGCCCACCACCATCTTCGAGCCGCCGATCGGGTCGTTCGTCGACTTGTCGCGCGGACCCAGCGAGCCCGACTCGTAGCCGCGCACCGAACCGATGCCCCCAGCGTAGTAATTCTTGAAGATCGGGTACGCCTTGCCGCCCAACCCGTTGCCGTAGCCGCCCTGGAAGTTCAACCCAAGCACGAACCCGCGCGCGAATGAGTAGTAGTACTGCATCTGCGCATCCGTCTTGTAGTACGGCGTGCCGACCGGTGTGCCGTATTCGGCGTTGGCCTGCGCGTAGTAGCCGCGGCTAGGCACGAGGGCGCTGTCGCGATTGTCGCGAGACCAGCCCACGGTAACCGGCACCGTGTTCGACACGCGCCCGAACTCATTGACGTAGTCCTTGTAAGTCTGCGGTGTCTCACTGTCGACGTCGAGGCGATCCTGCTCGATGCCAAGGCCGAAGTACACCATATCCGCCTCGGAAAACGGAACGCCGAACTTCACGTCCGCGCCGTACGAGACGATACGAAAGCTGGTGTCGTTCGTGCTCGAATAGTAGAGCGGGTAGGAAGTGCGGTAGTACGCATCGGTAATGCGTTTGATGCCATCCACCGTGAAATAAGGATCGGTTTGCGTGACCGAGAGCGTGCGGTTCGTCGAGCCCGTATTCACGTTCAGCGAAAGGCTGTTGCCCGAACCAAACACGTTGTCCTGCGAGATGCCCGCCGAAATGCTCGGCCCTGAGCCGGAACCGTAACCCACGCCCAGCGAAAGCGTCCCGGTGGGCTTCTCGGCCACGTTCACGTTCACGTCGACCTGGTCCTGCGTGCCTTCGACGGGCACCGTGCTCACATCGACGTCCGTGAAATAGCCGAGCCGGTTGACGCGGTCCTTGGAAAGCATGAGCCGGTTCGAATCGAACCAGGCGCCTTCGAACTGGCGCATTTCGCGGCGCACGACTTCGTCGCGCGTGCGTGTGTTGCCGGTGATGTTCACGTGGCGCACATACACGCGTCGGCCCGGATCGACCTGTAGCGTGAGCACAACCGTGTGATGCTTCTGGTCGATCTCGGGCAGCGCATTCACGGTCGCGAACGCATAGCCGTACTCGCCGAGTTTGTCGACCATGCGCTTGGTCGTGTCCTTGAGCTTCTGCGCCGAGAAACGCTCTCCCGGCTTGATCGCGACAAGCCTCTTCAATTCTGCTTCGCGGTCGAGCAGATTGCCTGAGAACTTGAGGCCCGAGATCGTATAGGGCTCACCCTCATGGATCGAGATGGTGAGATACATCTCTTTCCTGTCGGTAGACAGCGACACCTGGGTGGCGTCGATATTGAACTCCAGATAGCCGCGGTCGAGATAGTACGAGCGAATGTTCTCGAGGTCGCCCGTCAGCTTTTCCTTGGCGTACAGGTCGTTCTTCGTGTACCACGAAAACCAGTTCGGCGTGGCAAGCTGCATCTCGTCGAGCAGCGTGCTTTCGGGAAATACGTGATTGCCGATAAAGTTGATCTGGCGAATCTTCGCGTTGGGCCCCTCGACGACGGCGAAAAGCAGTCCAACGCGATTTTGGTCGACAGGCGTAATGGTCGTGGTGACTTCTGCAGCATAGTAGCCGCGGGTGAGGTACTGGCGTTTGAGTTCCTGCTCGGCCTTGTCGACGAGCGACTTGTCGAAGTTGCGGCCAGCGGAAAGTCCGACCGACTTGAGTGCCTTGCTCAAATTGTCCTTATCGAATTCGTGAATGCCGGCGAAGTCGATTGTGCTGATGGTCGGGCGCTCGCTCAGCCGCACGATGACCGTGTGACCTTCCGTGGATATATTCACGTCGCGAAAGAATCCCGTGGCATAAAGCGCGCGGATCGCATCAGATGCCTTGTCGTCAGTGAAGGTATCGCCCTGCTTGATCGGCATGTAGGCGAATACCGTGCCCGGTTCGATGCGCACCAACCCTTCGATACGAATGTCCTGAACCACGAAGGACCCGGTTGCGTGCGCAGTTGAGAAAATCCCCAGCCCGAAGCCGGCAAACGAGAGCGCGCGGGCGTAGCGCGTAATGGAAGAAACGGTCATGCGGATATTCGGTCGTAAGGACTGCGGTGGCGCCGCTCAGCGGCGTGAGACGACAATCGCGAGTGCAACGAGAGCGGCGCTCGTGCGGGGATTGAACGGCGGCTTACTGCACGTGCATCGAATCGGGGCGCTGCGGCACGGCGACGCCGGTGGCAAGCAAGAGGACTTCGGATATGTGCGCGGCCTGCGCCGGACGCAGACGGAACGCCAGTTCGGCTCCGCCCGGCAGGCGAAAGCTCATCACGAGATGCTGCGCCGTGCCGGAATCGCGCCCGATCTCCCACGCCTCGCACGGCATGGTGAACTTGAGGCTTGACGCACGCTGCCGAATGCGTGCGGACCGGCCTATTGCATTGGAGAGCGCGGCGAGCAATTCGTGCATGACCGAACAGTGAACGGCGACGCTACCCGGTTGATTACACTTCACCATCAGATACTGGCCGTCCGGCGTCAACTCAAAACCGTGCAGCGAGTCAATGGCAAGTGTCGTGGACATAGGCATGGAAACCCTCCCTGACCAAACAAGGGATGGAGTGTAATGGCCTAAGCTCGCTATGTTTTTGTTCGTATGTTACCGAAACTAATTAGGTAAGCTACGCACTTGTAAAACGCATCGCGCTGCCGCCGCAAGCATTCACGCCGCGACAGGCAGCAGACAAAGACGGGAACGCTTCGTCCTCTCCCGCGCGAAACATCACCCGGCTTTTCAAATGAAAGATTTGGTATTCAAAACGATTACTCGAAGTGACGACCGGGTCTGATGCAGGAGACAAGAAAACGGAGGGCCCGCGAGCCCTCCGTTTTTTTGCACGATGTCGCCCGATATCCAGCGTACCGATTATCCCGGAGCCGCGCTCGCTTGCGCCGTCACGCTCGTCTCGCTCCACCCTCCCCCGAGCGCCTTATAGAGCGTGATCAGATTGGAAAGCTGCGAGAGCGTGTCAGTGACGAGTTGCTCCTGCGCCGTGTAAAGCGAGCGTTGCGCATCAAGCAGCGTCAAGAAGCTGTCCGTGCCGCGCTGATAGCGCGCCTGCGCAATGTCGTAATACTGCTGCGCAGCCATGACATACTCGCGGTCGGCCAGCGTTTGTGCGACGTAGGTGCTGCGCCCCGCCAGACCATTCGCCACTTCCTTGAACGCGGTCTGAATGGCCTTTTCGTAGTCGGCGATGTCGATGTTCTTCTCGATCTTCGCGACATCGAGCGTGGCCTTGTTGTAGCCGTAGTCGAAAATCGGCATCGTGATCGTCGGTGCAAACGTCCATGCGCCGCTACCGGCCTTGAAGAGATCAGTGAGGCTCGTGCTCGACGCGCCTGCCGACGCGGTCAATTCGATTTTCGGAAAGAACGCCGCGCGCGCCGCACCGATATTCGCATTCGCCGCCTTCAGCGTATGCTCCGCTTCGACGATGTCTGGCCGCCGCGCGAGCAGATCCGAAGGCACGCCTTCGCCGATATCGGCCAGCATCGACTGGCTGGTCATCAAAGTGCCACCCTGCGGTAGATCGTCGGGCAGCGGGCTGCCAATGCTCGCCGCGAGATTGTTCTGGTCCTGCGCGACGGCACGCGTATAGGAGGCCAGGCTCGAGCGCGCACTCGCGAGTGAGGTGCGCGCCTGCTGCACATCCTGCATCGACGCGCTGCCACGGTTCATCATCTGCAGCGTCAAGTTATAGGTGTTCTGATCCGCCTCGACGGTGCGGCTCGTGATCGCCAGGCTCTCTTCGTCGGCCAGCAGTTGCAGATAGTCGGTCGCAACCGTCGCAATCAGGCTCAGCTGGGTACTCGTGCGGGCGGCGTCGGTCGAGAGATATTCTTCGAGCGCTTGCCGCTTGAGGGAGCGCAGCCGGCCAAAGAAGTCAATTTCCCATGCCGATATCCCCACGCCCGCGGTGCTCGACGACGTGATCGCTCCATCTGTGCGTTCGCGCGTAAGTGATCCTGACGCATCGACTTCCGGAGCGAGATTCGCACGCGCAATGCGGTACTTCGCTTCATATTCCTCGACGTTGAGCACGGCAACGCGCATGTCGCGATTGTTCGCCAACGCCAGTTCGATCAGCCGTTGCAGGCGCGGATCCTTGAAGAAGTCCCGCCAGCCTGTTTCGGCGGCGCGCGGCGTACTAGCGGCTTTTGCGGCGACGCTTTGGTAGGCGTCGCCGGCCGGCCATGCCGATGTGACGGGCGCGTCGGGCCGCTGATAGGCGGGATCGAGCGTACACGCGCACAGCGCCGCCGCAACGAGCGCGCTCAGGAGCTTGAGTTTCATGCTTCTCCCTCCCGCGACGGGCGGGTTTGATGCGGGTGGCCGTGCTCGCCGAACAGGCGGCGCACGACGACGAAGAACACCGGTACGAAGAAAATGGCGAGCACGGTGGCGGAAATCATGCCGCCCGCGACGCCCGTGCCAATGGCGTGACGCGCGTTGGCGCCCGCGCCCGAACTCACCACGAGCGGCAGCACACCGAACACGAAGGCGAGCGACGTCATGAGGATCGGCCGCAAACGCATATGCGCCGCCTTGATCACCGCATCGATCATGGCGAGGCCCTCGGCTTGCAGGTCCTTGGCGAATTCCACGATCAGAATCGCGTTCTTGGTCGCAAGTCCGACGGTCGCGAGCAGTCCCACCTTGAAATAGATGTCGTTTTCGAGGCCGCGCAGGTGGGCAGCCACGAGCGCACCGAGCACGCCGAGCGGCACCACCAGAATCACGGCGATCGGCACCGACCAGCTTTCATAAAGTGCCGCAAGGCAGAGGAACACGACAATGATCGACACCGCGTAGAGCCAGGCGGCCTGCGAGCCCGCCTGCACTTCCTGATACGACTGGCCGGTCCATTCGACGCCAAACCCGCTCGGCAACTGCTTCGCGATGTTCAGCACGGCCGCCATGGCGTCGCCGGTGCTGGCGCCCATGCCCGTTTGCGCCGACATGCCCATTGCCAGTTGCCGGTTGTAACGCTCGATCTGCGGCGGCCCGAAGCCCCAGCGGCTCGTCGCGAACGCGGAGAACGGCACCATGACCGAGTCATACCCCGTGCCCGAAGTCGACGACGTAGAGGAAGACGACGTGCTCGAATCCGAAGAGGTCGATGACGACGACGACGAAGTGCTCGCACGCACGAACCAGTTGCCGATATCGGCGGGCATCATGCGGTACTGTGCGTCCGACTGAACGTAGACCTTTTGAATACGGCCCGTGTCGATATAGTTGTTCACGTAGGCCGAGCCGAACGCCGTCTGCAGCGTGTCGTTGATATCGGCAACCGATAGCCCGAGCGCCGAGGCCTTCTCGCGGTCGATATCGACCTGAAGCTCCGGCGTGTCCTCGAGCCCCGCCGGGCGCACCATGGCCAGTGCGTGTTCCTTCGCCGCGAGCTGCATGAACTGGTTGCGCGCCGCGAGCAGCTTCGCGTGCCCCTGCCCGGCGCGGTCCTCGATTTCGAAGTTCAGGCCGCTTTGCGTGCCAAGCTCCTGGATTGCCGGCGGACTCAGCACGAACGTCTGGGCGTCGCGATTCGCGCCCAGCCTGCGGTTCGCGCGAGCGATGATCGCGGCGGCACTGTCATTGCGGCCGCGCTGCTTCCAGTCCTTCAGCGCCACGAAGGCGAACGCGTTGTTCTGGCCTTGACCGTTGAAGCTGAAACCATTCACCGTGATCATCTGTGCAACGCCGGGCTCGTCGTGCAGGAAGTACTGCTCCGCGGCCTCGACCGCCTTGAGCGTGCGCGAAGCGGGCGTGCCGACCGGCGTGCTGATCGAAACGATGACGAAACCCTGGTCTTCGTCGGGCAGATACGACGAAGGCAGCGTCACATACAGCAGGGCGACCAGCACGCCCATGAAGCCATAGACGAACATCCAGCGCAGCGGCCGGCCGACAATGCGCGAAAGCACGCCGCTGTACCGCTCGTTTCCAGAGGAAAACTTGCGATTGAACCAGCCGAAGAATCCGCGTTTCTCGCGGTGCTCACCTTCCACCGGACGCAGCAGCGTCGCGCACAGCGCCGGCGTGAGCGTGAGCGCCAGGATCACGGAAAGCACCATCGCCGAGACGATCGTGATCGAGAACTGGCGATAGATCGCGCCGGTCGAGCCCGAGAAAAACGCCATCGGAATGAACACAGCCGTCAGCACGGTCGTCACGCCGACCAGCGCGCCTGTGATCTGCCCCATGGCCTTTTGCGTGGCCTCGCGCGGCCCCAGCCGCTCCTCGCTCATGAGACGCTCGACGTTTTCGACCACGACAATCGCGTCGTCCACGAGCAGGCCGATGGCGAGCACCATCGCGAACATCGAGAGCACGTTGATCGAGAAGCCGATGACGGCCATCACGCCGAACGTGCCGAGCAGCGCGACGGGCACCACGATCGTCGGAATGAGCGTCGCACGCACGTTCTGCAGGAAGACATACATCACGATGAACACGAGCACGATCGCTTCGAGCAGCGTCTTGACGACTTCCTCGATCGAAATCTGCACGAACGGCGTGGTGTCGTACGGAATGTTGACCTGCACGTCTTTCGGCAATTGCGGCTCGATTTCGGCGAGCTTCGCCCGGACCTCGCGCGCCACTTCCATGGCGTTCGCGCCGGTCGCGAGCTTGATCGCCATGGCCGCGGCCGGCTTGCCGTTGTAGCGCGACGACGTGTCGTAGCTGTCACCGCCCACTTCTACACGCGCAACGTCCTTCAGCCGCACCTGCGAGCCGTCGCTGTTCACGCGCAGCAAAATGTTGCCGAACTGGTCGGCGGTCGTAAGCAGTCCGGACGAGCGGATTGTCGCGTTGATCGCCTGCGAGTCGGTAGCGGGCGCGCCGCCCACCTGGCCCACCGAGAGCTGCACGTTCTGGTTCGACACCGCCGTGGTCACGTCCGACGTCATCAGCCCAAAGCTGCGCAGCTTGACCGGATCGAGCCAGATGCGCATCGCGTGCTGCGCGCCGAAAAGCGTGACGTCGCCCACGCCGTTGAGTTGCGAAAGGGGGTCCTCGATCTGCGTGGCAACGATGTTGCCGAGATCGATCGAGTTATACGTTCCGCCCGGCGAGGAGAGCGAGACGATCATCATGAAATTCGTCGACGCCTTGGCCACCTGAATGCCCTGCTCCTGCACCGTTTCCGGCAACGAGGACGTGGCCTGGCTGACCTTGTTCTGCACCTGCACCTGGGCGATGTCGGGATTGGTGCCTGGCCTGAACGTGAGCGTAATCGTGCCTTGCCCCGCCGAACTGCTGGTGGACGACATGTACAGCACGTTGTCGATGCCACTGAGCTTCTGCTCGATCACCTGGGTGACGGTGGCGGCAACGGTGTCCGCAGACGCGCCCGGGTAGGTCGCCGTGACCTGCACCGAGGGCGGCGCGATCGTGGGATATTGCTGGACCGGCAGCGTCGTGATTGCCGCCGTACCCAAGAGCATGATGACGATCGCGATAACCCAGGCAAGGATGGGCCGCTTGATGAAGAATTGAGCCATGCGCGCCCCTTACCGCTGCGCGAGCGGTGCGGCAGCGGCAGCAGCGGACGCGCCGCTCGATGCCGATGCCGATGCTGCAGCCGCGCTATCGTCGGCGACCTTCACCGCGGCGCCCACGCGCACGCCTTGCAACCCGCTCACGACCACGCGGTCGCCCGTGTGCAACCCGTCGCTGACGATCCACTGATCGCCGTACGCAGTGTCGGCCTTCACATTCGCCTTTTGCACCTTCGAAGACGCGTCCACGACATACACACTTGCCTGGCCGTCCGAGCCGCGCGTGACCGCGATTTGCGGCACGAGAATCGCACTGTCGTTCTCCCCTTCGCCGAGCTTCGCGCGCACGAACATACCCGGGAGCAATTCGCGCTCGGGGTTCGGGAAGATCGTGCGCAGCGTGACCGAGCCGGTGGTGGCATCGACGGTGATACCGGAAAATTGCAGCGTTCCCGGATGCGCGTAAGGCGTGCCGTCTTCGAGCTGCAGACTGACTTCCGCGCCGTTCTCGCCCGCGCGCTTCAGTTTCCCCGACGCCAGCGCCTTGCGCAGCGCAAGCCATTCCGAACTGGAGCGGGTGACGTCGAGATACATCTGGTCGAACGCCTGAATCGTGGCGAGCGCGGTCGTCTGCTCCGACGTGACGAGCGCGCCCTCGGTCACGCTCGATGCGCCGATGCGCCCCGAGATCGGCGCGGTGACGCGCGTGCGGTCGAGGTTGACCCGCGCGGATTCGAGTGAGGCCTCGTCAGCGATCACGTCGGCCTCGTCTTCGCGCACCGCGGCAACCGCGTCGTCATAGTCCTGCTGGCTCACGGCCTTGATCTTCGCGAGATCGACGTAGCGGTCGGCCTTGGTCTTCGCCGAGGCGAGCGTCGCGCGCGCCTTGGCCAGCGTGCCGCGCGCCTGGTCGTAACTCGCCTGATACGAAGCCGGATCGATCTGATAGAGCACCTGGCCTGCCTTGACGTCCGCGCCCTCCACGAACAGCCGCTTCTGCACGATCCCGCCGATCTGTGGCCTGACGTCCGAAACCTTGAGCGCCGAGAGACGGCCAGACAGCTCCGCCGTCATCACGACGCGCTGCGGCGCGATCGTCAGCACGCCCACTTCGGCGGTTTGCATGCCGGGCGGCGGCCCGTCGTGGCGACTGCATGCGGAGACGAAGATCAGACAAACGCCGCACAAGGCGGTGAGCATGCGGCGCCCGGTGACACACGAACGCCTGGTCGCTCTCACGGGTAGCGAGATATTGGTATGCATAGTTTGCGAGAGTGTTGGAAGGTCGCATCGCGTGTAGCGAAGCGCGTCAAAACGATTGACCATCCCTGAGCGGCTGCCAACTCGGGATCACGCGGTCGACTAGTACTACTGAATGAATTCAGACTTGATACGTTTTGGTCGCTCAAGTGCGTGTCGAAAACTACGCTTTGAATGTCATCGAAACGCTCAGCCCGCCACCGGGCGCGTTGGCGATGGTCAGGGTTCCGCCCAGTGTGCGCACCAGCCGCCTGACGATTGCAAGACCCAGACCGCAGCTCGCGTTGCCGCCGCGCGCCGGGTCGAGCCGCACAAACGGGAGCTGGATGGACGCAAGTGTGTGCTCGGGTACGCCCTGCCCGTGGTCGCGAATGCGCAGCAGCCAGGCGCCGCCCTCCTTGCGGGTCATGATCTCGACGGGCGGCGCGCCATGCACCATCGCGTTCTGCACGAGATTCTGCACGATGCGTTCGACTTCGAGACCCGGCAAGCAGAAGCGCTCGCCCGCCTGGAGATCGAGCACGACCAGCTCGCCGGCATCCGGCTCCTCGGCAATCAGCCCGCCATAGTCGCGGCGGCAAATCTCATCCACGCTGGCGAGCGGCGACGGCTCGAACGTATCGCGCGAGAAGTCCAGAAACTGATTGACGATGCGTGACATCGATTCCGCGTCGCGAAGGAAGGCGGCGCGATCGTCGTCATCGTCCAGCAAGTCCGCGCGCACCTGCATGCGTGTAATCGGCGCGCGCAAGTCGTGCGCAAGGCCCGCCAGCATGACCGCGCGCTCGCGCTCGGTCTCGGACAACGCGCCGGCCATCTCGTTGAAATTCGCGGTCAGTTCGCGGATTTCGTTCGGTCCGCTCAGCGGCAAATCCTTGAAACCGCCTCGAATGCGGAATTCCCGGGTAGCGCGCGCGAGCGCCCGCACCGGCTTTTGAAGCTGCCAGGCAAACGCGAGCGCGCTCACCACGGCGAACACGAGCATCAAAAGCGACGCGCTCAAGAAGCGGGCTGGCGGCATAAAGCCTTGTGGCAACACAATTGTGTAGGGCGCGCCGCTCACGTCGACCGTAATCATGCCGTCCTTGCGGGCCCATACACGGCTTCCCGCGGGCAGCCGCGCACTCAAAGCGTTCTCGATCGGGTGCATGCCGTTGCTGCAATCGCCCGTGCAACCCGTGCCGGCTGCGGTGCGGGGCAAGTACTGGATGCCCAGATCGCTGGCGATCAGCGGCGAGAGCGCGGCATCGTGCTCACGCACAGTCACTGCGGTCTTGACGGCCTGCGAGACGTGCATCACTTCCAGCGTCGCCCTTTCCCGGTCGACGAGCAGGAGGAACGTGACGTGAAGCAGCACGATCAGCCCGACCGTCATCGCGGCCAGGCGCAGAAACAGCGTGTTAAATGGGCGTTTCATCGTTCGTTTGCTCCGGCACGAACACGTAGCCCACGCCGCGAATCGTTTGAATGAAGCGCGGTTGGGCCGGGTCCTCCTCGACGACTCGGCGCAGCCTCAATATCTCCACGTAGAGGCTCCGCTCGCTTGCTGTGCTGTCCGGGCCGTCCAGCAAGCGCACGATGTCTTCGCGACTGAGTGGCTCCATGGGGCGAGACACGAGGATCTCCAGCAGCTTGTACTCGCGCGCGCCAATCTTGACGGGCTGCCCGTCGCGAAGCAGCGTGCGCCCCGTGGAAGCGAGCTCGAAGCTGCCGAACGCGTTGCGCGGCCGCGCCGCTTGAGCGGGATTGCGGGGCACGTGCCGGTGGTGCCGCAGAACCGCATGAATGCGCGCCAGCAGTTCCTTGGGCATGAACGGCTTGCCGAGGTAGTCGTCGGCACCCAGCTCCAGGCCAATGATGCGATCCACGTCTTCGGCGCGGGCGGTCAGCATGATAACGGGCGTGGTCGTGCCTTCCGCGCGCAAACGATTCAGCGCCGCGAGACCGTCGACCTTGGGCATCATGAGGTCGAGGACGACGATGGTGGGCCGGATACGATCGATCGTGCGCGTCAGATCAACCGCCGAATGCAAAGCCGTGAATTCGCAGCCGTGCAAGCGGAAGAATTTTCCGATCAACTGGCAGAGGTCTGCGTCGTCGTCGACGAACAATACGTGGATGGGTAGGTCTGACATCGTGAAGCTGTCTGGATTCGCGTCCTGGAGATGAAAGTGGGCGAGACCTCATCTTCCACAAATGAGACGCGCATGTGTTAACGAATTCTTTCACCGGCTTGACGGTCCCGGCAGCGCGCCCATGAGGTACGACGCGGCAGTGCCGTCGAACCCGTATCCTCCACGTAACGATGAACGCCTTTGCCAGCGAAGTCCGCGCCGCTTCCGGTGTGCAGCGGGGGAAGGTTCGACTGCTGGCAAGTATCCTCTCAAAAGAACGCACCTGGATCGACAGCACGCAGTTACATTTTTGTAATATTGCCGCGCTGCGTATGACTTATGACCTGTCGCGCGCATCCTCGACGCTCAGGCGTGAATGGCGCTCAGCGCTCCACACTTGCACGAGGGAAGGGAGTTCAGACATCGTGTGAAAAGTCCGTGTCGCTCCGATGCGCAACAGCCTTTCGCCTTGAGCCACCGGATGATGCGCCGTTCCAGTAAATCCGAAAACCGTCATTCCGGCAGCCATAGCGGCCGTTGCGCCAGCCACGCTGTCCTCGACCACGAGGCAGCTTTCGGGCCGCACACCGAGGCGGCCAGCCGCCATCAAGTACACGTCCGGCGCAGGCTTTGGATTCGGCACCCTATCTGCGGTGAAGAGGCGATTTGCAAAGAACGCGCTCAAGCCCGTGCGTTCAAGGACCGCGCGGACATAAGTCGAAGTACTGTTGCTCGCGCACGCCTTGGTCAGCGGGATGTTGTCCAATGCGATCGCGATGCCGTCGACCATCGGCGCCGTGACCGCCTCTTGCTGCACGATGCGGTGTATGACCGCAATATCGTCGGTGGACAATGTCCTGCCAACTGCGCTCGCCACCTCCAACAAGAGCCTTTCTGTCTGCACGCCAAGGAGCGGTGTCACAACATCATGCAATTCGACGCCAGGCCATCGCGCTTCCAGCTCCCGCACGAGCACTGCCCCGGCAATCGCCTCGCTATTGATTAGCACCCCGTCACAATCACAAATGAGTGCAAGCGTATCGTTCATGCGCTACCCCCTTCTAGCCTGCATGAGTGCGTGCGATAAGCGCGCCGCGTTAAATCTCAAGTGATACGACGCAGTTGATGGGCACGCCCGGGCCCACGCTGCAGCTATAGCGACCAGCGAATCAGCGTATAGAATCAGCGCCGGCCCATGCGAGATGAACAGCCGGCCGGCACCGCGAGGCGCCATCACGCCGCGTTCGACTCGCCGCTCCACGCGGCCTTGCGCAGGCCCGCAATGCTCAACGCTTCCGGCGGCACGGGGGCGCCATCGCAGCTGCCCTGATGGAACACGAGCACACGGTCGGCAATCTCGAGAAGCTCTTCCTCTTCACTCGACACGACGACGACACAGCGACCCTCGGCGGCCATGCGGCGGATAATCGCGTAGATGTCGGCCTTCGCGCCAATGTCGACGCCCTTCGTCGGCTCGTCGAGCAAAACGAGCCGGGCGTCTTGACCGATGACGCGCGCGAGCAAGACCTTCTGCTGGTTGCCGCCGGACAGCGATTTAATAGGACCGCGAAGGTTGCCTCGTGTGTTCATCTCCACCAGAATCCGGTTGGCACTTTTCGCTGCGGCGCCATGGTCCACGAGCGCGCGCTTTCGGAACCGCTGCAGGATCGGCAACGTTGCGTTTGAGAAGCTCGACATCAGCGGCACGATGCCGTCCTTCTTGCGCTCCTCCGTCAGATAGCCCACGCCCTCGTCGATTGCGTGCGCGGGGCTGCGCGCGCAATAGGGCTTCCCCGCTACCCGGACCTCTCCGCTCGCGACGTCCTCCAGGCCAAACAGGGTCCGGCAAAAACGGGTACGTCCGGCGCCAGCCAGTCCGTAGATGCCGACAATCTCGCCCGGCCAGGCCTGAAGCGAAACATCGCGCAGGCGCGACGTCGACAGATTACGGACCTCAAGATACGGCGCAGCGGTTTTATCGACGAGCGTTCTCGACGAGCGCTCGCCTTCCTCCAGGGAGGGAGCCGCGTCACCGACAATGGCGTCGATAATATCCTGCTTCGCGATGTGGCTTTTGGCGTGATAGATCACCTTCCCGCCACACATTACCGTTGCCTCGTCGCAAACGCCGAGCACCTCGTCGAGCTTGTGCGAAACCAGAACGACGCCGATTTTCTTCTCACGCGCGATACGCTGAACCGATTGCAGAAGCGCCTCTGCCTGTGCGCCCTCAAGTGCGGTGGTCGGCTCATCCAGAAAGAGGAATCGTGCGTCCCTGTCCAGATTCGCAACGACTTCCAGCATCTGCTTGTCCGGATGCGACAAGTCCCTGACGAGACTGAGCGGGTCTACCTTGAGCTTGTACTCGTGCAGCACCTGCCGGGTGTGCTCTTTCATCGCCGCTTCGTCGAGCAATCCCCCCTTTCTGAGTTCGCGGCCCAGAAAGAGGTTTTGCCACACCGTCATGCCGGGAATGAGCCGCAGCTCCTGATAGACGCAGGCAATGCCCTGTTGTAACGCATCGCGCGGTGAAGACAGGGAGACGGATTCGTCGCCAATGAGCAATTCGCCGGCGTCCTGCTGGTTGACGCCCGCGAGGATTTTGAGCAGCGTGGACTTGCCCGCTCCGTTGTGGCCAAACAGCCCGTGGATTTCTCCGGGCACAACCTCGAAGTCAACACCACGCAGCACGGGTACGCCGGCAAAGGAGACCTTGATGTCGAGGGCACGATAGCATCGGTTACTGTTGCTCATTGCTCGATTCCCAATCCCAACACGAAAATGAGGCGGCGCATAACGCCACTGTATCCAGTGGCTTCACGTGCATCAGTAGGCCTGGCCAACGACCTGACCAGCGTTGTCCTTGTTGACGAGCAGCGGGGGGCTGTTCACCATGGCCGTCGTCTGCTTGCCCGCAAGCTGATCGTTCACGCTGTCGACCAGCAGTGAGGCAAGTCGCACGGGTTCCTGAATGGCTCCCGCGCGCAGAATATCGCCCGACTGAATCTGCTTCACGCCTTCCTTGTCGACGAACGCATAGAGCTTCACCTTGTCTTTCAGGCCAAGCTGGTTGATGGCAGCCAACGCGCCCAACGCGGAGGGTTCAGTATCGGAATACACCACCGTCATGTTGGGATTGCCCTGCAGCATTTCCGTCGTGACCTTCAGAGACGTGGTTTCCTCCACCTTGCCGTTGACGAGCGCGACGACCTTCATGTTCGGGTTGGCGGCAATGGCCTGCTTGAAACCATCGTCACGTGCATTCGCCGCAATGGAGGTGGGTTCGCCAACGATGCCGATGACCGCGTTGGCCTTCTCACCCAGGTCCTTCAACAGCTGCTGGCCAATGAACACGCCGCCCGCCTTCTGGTCGGTCTGCACGCCCTGCACGATGTGCGCGCCCTGCTGCTTCATCCCGTCGGCGTCCGGCAGGATGTTGATGGCGAACGCGGGAATGTTGGCCTTGTTCAACTCGGAGATGACTGAGACGCACGGCCCCGAACTCACGCAGTTCACCGCGACGGCGTCCACCCTCTTCTGGATGAAGCTTTGCACTTCCGAGAGTTCGCGCGCATCGTCGTTATCCGCGATCGAGACCTCCACACTCATTCCCTTCGCGGCGCCGCTGTCCTCGAAGCTTTTCTTCATGGCAACGTAGTATGGGTTCGTGAGATTCGGAAGCACCACCCCAAGGGTTTTCTTGCCCGCGCTGGACGCGCTGGCGTCGGGGTGGCGATTGCAACCGGAGATACCCAGCGCGAGCGCGGAGCAAATGAGGCCGAGAGCGACGACTTGATGGTTTCGCATGCTATTCACCTGGTTAGGACGTGCTTTTCAACGAGTCAGTGGGCTGAGCAAACGTGCGCTCTTTGCGCGACTTGAGCCAGGGAAAGCTGATTCGCTTGTTCGAACGCATCGTATCGAGCGTTACGCCAATCAAAATGATCAAACCGATGACCAGCGGTTGCCAGTAGGCGCTGACGTTCAGCACGTTCATCAGATTCGAGATTGCGGCGATGAGCATCGCGCCAATCATCGCGCCCACAATGCTGCCGCTGCCGCCGAAAAGGCTGACACCGCCAACCACGGCGCCTGCAATCGAGAAGAACAACTCGTCACCACGGCCGGCGGTGGGATAGCCAGTCATCAAGCGCGAGCCGTAGATGAGGCCACCTGCCGCCGCGCACAAACCGGACACCGAATAGACGAACAACGTGACGCGCGGAACGCTGATGCCAGACAGGCGCGCAGCATCCGCGTTGCCGCCCACTGCGTAGATGTGCGTGCCCGTAACCGTGCGTTTCAGGAGCACCGCGGCCAGGACGATCGCAACAAGCAAGGCAAGCACCGGGAACGGCACGCCGAATGGCCGCGATTGACCAATCAGGCTGTAACCAATCTGCGTCACGCGGATGGACTCTGCGCCGGTAATGATTTGCGGGATGGATGCTGCAACGCCCATCGTCGCGAAGGTCACAATAAAGGGCGGCACACCCGTGCGCTCGATAATCCAGCCGTTCACCATCCCCGCAAGCGCCCCAATAACGAGAACAAGCGGGACGGCAAGTTGCCACGGCAACCCCAGGCTCTGCATGAGCAGTGCGCCGACAACACAGGTCATTGCCACGATGGAACCGCAGGAAAGGTCGATGCCGCCGGTCAGAAGCACGAACGACTGCCCGAGGCACAGGAAGCCAATCACGGCTCCATTGAGCAAGAGCACCATCATGTTCGACACGGTGAGAAAGTTCGGCGTGGCAATAAAGCCGCCGAGCATGACCACGAAGAACACCGCGGCGATTCCCGCTTCGGGCGGCAGCCGAAACTGGCGCTTGGTTGTCCCAGGTGATTCAAGATTGCTCATGTTTGTCTCCTGATATGGCGAAGCATCTAAAGCGTGTGCGTCGACGTGCTGCCGCGAAATCGCCGGGTGCGTCTGCGCGCGCTCTGGCTCCGCTGCTTTGCCGTAGGTCACTGACGCCGGGAGGCCGCTCAAGTGATGTTCTACGTCAACCACATCCTAATCGATAAAAGTTAGAGTTTCAACTAAATGTTAGAGATATATACAAATCGATTGACGTGCGAATCAGGGGGAAACCTGGACGTTGCACGCCGGCATTGGCCTGAAGGGCGCCACACAGGGGAAATGAGCAAAGGGCCTGATCAATCGGGGTAACGGGGCCAAGTGTCAATTCGCGCGGTTCTAGTGGTGGAACTCGAACCACTGACACTTTGAACCCGCCCGCAGCCGTTACAATTGAAGTAGAATGTTCGAGATTGAACATATCTCGAACCAGGCTGCGACCGACCGATCCGTCGATGTCGCTCTGCACGGAACATCATCTTTCTATGGCTAGCAAAGAGCAGCGGTCCGACCAGATCCTCGATATGGTCGACACCAGGCACTTCATGAGCATTGGCGATCTGGCGAAGGCACTGGACGTGTCCGAGATGACCATTCGCCGTGATGTGCGCGACCTGGCGGACATCGGCAAGGTTCGTACGGTGTACGGTGGCGTGGCGTCGCTCGAGAACGCGGGCACGGTCGCGAACTACAACGCGCAGACCGAACGCAGCCAGCATGCCGACGAGAAGCGGCGGATTGCCCTGGCGGCCAGCAAGCTGCTCACTCCGGGCGATGTGGTCATTCTCGATTCGGGCACCACGGTCCAGCAACTCGCCGAGTGCCTGCCTGCCGAAGGCGCCTACACCTTCATCTGTTACAGCCTGAACACCATCAACGTGCTGGCCAAGCGGGAAGAGACAACGGTAATTTCGCTCGGCGGTGTGCTTTCGACCAAGTCCTTCACGTTCTCTGGACCCGACGCAGTCCAGGCGATGCAACGGTATCGCGCCAACAAGGCCTTTATCGGCGCGACGGGATACGAGCTCAAGCATGGCCTTACCTGCAGCTATGTCGAAGACTGCTCGTGGAAGCAGGCTGCAATGCAATGCAGCGTCGAGCGCATCCTGCTGGTGGATTCGTCCAAGTTCGGAAAGGTGTCCACCTGCAGCTTCGCCGACGTGGACGACTTCGACAAGGTGATAACCGATTCCCATGTCCCGGACCGTTACCGGCTCGACCTCGAGACGAAAGGTCTCAAGGTACTCATCGCCGATTGACCGGCGGCCGTTTCCCGAACGTTCGCGGGCGCACCCGCTGGCAAGCCCGCGAACTTCGCACCCGCCTGCGGGCAGCGCCCTGCACCATCAGCTCTCCTCCTCCAGCCAGCAGGTGCCTTCACGGGCAAGCAGCGCGCTCGCCGCGGCGGGCCCCCATGTGCCGGCCGCATAGGGCTTGGGCGCCGTGAGAGACCGGTTCCAGTCTTCCAGTATCGGGGCGACCCACTTCCATGCCGCTTCCTGCTCGTCGCGTCGCACGAAGAGCGCAAGCCGCCCTGCGATAACATCGAGCAGCAAGCGCTGATACGCTTCCATCCTGTCGCGCAGAAAGAAGCGGTCGAACGCGAGGTCGAGATAGACGCCTCGCAAATCCATACCCATACCCGGCACTTTCCCGAGCACGTTGAGCCGGACCGACTCGTTCGGTTGCAGCCGGATGGTGAGCCGGTTCGATCCGGCTCGCAACGGCATGGCGCCGAGCGCCGAATGCGGCACCGGCCGGAAGTTGACGACAATTTCCGCTACCCGACCGGCCAGACGCTTGCCCGTTCGCAGGAAGAAAGGCACGCCGGACCATCGCCAGTTTTCGATTTCGACTTTCAGCGCGACGAACGTTTCCGTGACGCTGTCGTGCGACACGCCCGGCTCCTCGGCGTAGCCAGGAGCGGGCGCGCCGCCGCTGACACCCGCGCGATATTGCCCGCGCACCACGTTCTGCCGGATGTCTTCTTCGCGCAGCGGCTTCAACGCCCGTAGCACGCGCAGCTTCTCGTCCCGCACCGCATCTGCATCCATGGAATGCGGCGGCTCCATCGCGACGATCGAGAGCAGCTGCAACAGGTGGTTCTGCACCATGTCGCGCAGGGCGCCCGTCTTGTCGTAGAAGTCACCACGGCGCTCCACGCCCAGTTCCTCAGCCACGGTTATCTGGATGCTCTCGACCCACTCCCGGCGCCAAAGCGGCTCAAACAACACATTGCCGAAGCGCAGCGCAAACATGTTCTGGACCGCCTCTTTGCCGAGATAGTGGTCGATCCGGTAAATCTGGTCCTCGGTGAAGATTGCGCCGACCGCGTCATTGATCGCTTGCGACGACGCCAGGTCATGACCAAGCGGTTTCTCGAGCACCACGCGCGCATGCTCGGTCAGCCCTGCCGCGGCGAGACCCTCGCATATCGGCACGAAGAGCGAGGGCCCTGTCGCGAGATAGAAGATGCGTTGGGACCGGAGCATCCCCGGTACATCCCGAAGCACGGCGAAGTCATCGGCACGACTGGCGTCAAGCGCCACATAGGTGATGCGCCCGAGAAAGCTAAGCCACGCATCGTCGTCAACGCCTGATGCAACCATGGCGACCAGCGGCTTCACGTGTTCGTTGACCCACTGGATATAGCCATGCTGATCAAGCGCGGTCTGAGCAACGGGAATGATGCGCCCGCCCTCGCCCAGCGTGCCATCGCGATGCGCGGCATAGAGCGCCGGCAGAATCTTGCGCATGGCGAGGTCCCCCGTGCCGCCAATGAGCACGAAGGAGAATGCGTTCGCAGTGGGTGACCTGGAGAACGTTGCCATAGGGGTTCTTCTAAGACAGAGAGGGCTGGCGGTTAAATGGAAACGCGCGCGGTGCAGCACCTCGACGGATAGGCCGAGGTCGAGATGGCTGTAGCCGGACGGTCGAGATTCAATCGTGCGCTGTTGGCCTGGAGCCAAACCATTCGAAGCGCTCCACGGCAGACGCGGCGGCTTATGAACCGGCGTTCATGGATGCCGTCGCCGTCACTGCACGCCGAAGTTCGGCAAGCTCTGCGAGGCCCGCTGCGGGCGATTCTCTGGAGATGCACATGCTGCCCGCCACGAACATGTCGACCGATGGAGCGAGCTTGCGAATGGTGTCCTTCGACACGCGGCCGTCGATTTCAATGGCCGTTTCAAGTCCCCGTTGTTGAATCATCTCGCGCAGGGCGAGAATCTTTCGCTCGGCATAGGGCACCTGCGACTCACCTGGAACGCCGGCATAGCCCGGGTTGGTGAGCATCAACAGCACGGTATCGCAGCGCTCGAGAACATAGTCGAGCGCATTGAGCGGCGTCGACGGTTTCAGTGCTACACCGGCACGCACGCCCGCCGACCGGATGTGATTGAGCATCCTGTCGACATGCGGCTCCGATTCAATCTGAAACGTGAGCTGCTGCACGCCGATGTCAAGAAGCGCGTCGATGAAGTAGTCGTGCCGCGTTGCCATGACGTGCGCATCGAGCGCGAGGTCAGTCTTTCGCCGCAGCTGAGCGATGGTCTCGATGCCCAGCGGCATGCTCGGGCTGAAATGCCCATCGAGGACGTCGAGATGCACGACGTCCAGTCCAGCCGCAGCGATGCCCTGCACCTCACGTTCGAGATTGCAAAGGTCGAACGTGATGAGCGAAGGCGCAATGAGACAGGATTTTTGCCAGGCGATTTCCACGGTCAGCTCACCTCGAAGTCTTCGTTCGCGATGGTGTCCGTGAACGCGGCGAAGAGTTCCTTGTATCGCGCTGCCACTTCCGGGCGCGGCTTCGCTGCGCGCGTTTCGTCCAGTTCGACGTACTTCTCGCAGACGTCGTATAGCGTGACGTCCGCACCCTTTGCGCGCTGATGCACGGTCAGGGCGAGCAGCGCGGCGGCATACGCACCGCCCTCGTCGCACTTCACGCGAATGACGTCGACATCGAAAACATCCGCGAGTATCTGGCGCCAGGCTGCGCTGTTCGCACCGCCACCGGTCAGGCGGAACTGCTGCGCGCGCTCGAAGCTCTGTGAAAGAAGCTCATAGCCCCATTTCAAACCGAACGCGACCGCTTCGGCGCCGGCGCGCATCAGATTCGCGCGGGTCATGTTGTCTGCCGACAGCCCTTTGATGACGCCACGCGCGCGGGGCAGCGCCGGAATGCGTTCGCCGCTGAAGTACGGGAACATGCGCACGCCGCCTGCGCCCGGGTTCGCCGAGGCGATGAGCGTCTCGACCTCCGCGATCTCCACTTCGAAGAGCTGTTGCAGCAGCGTGGTCGTCGACGTCGCGTTCATCGTCGCGATTGTGGGCAACCAGCCGCCGTCAAGACCGCAGAACACGTAAATGCTGGGGTCGACCGAGTCGGTCAAGCGGTCCGCATGGAGGTTGAGCACGCCCGATGTGCCGAGACCGAGCGTCGCGCGTCCCGCGGCGACGTTGCCTGTGCCCAGCGCACCCATGACGTTGTCGCCGGAACCACATGCAACGAGCGTCCCGGGCGAGAATCCGAATTCCGCCGCCACCTCGGGGCGCACGGTGCCGAGCGCGTCGAGTGGCGAAACGATGCGCGGCAGAGCCCGTTCGAGCCTGCCAGTCGGGTCGATCAGGCCGGCCATGTGCTTCGACCACGTACGGGAGGCCACGTCGAAATAACCGGTACCGGACGCCTCACCGGCATCCGTTGCATATTCGCCGGTCAGCCAGAAGTTGACGTAGTCGTGAGGCAGAAGAACATGTTCCACCTGCTCCCAGGTCTGAGGCTCGTGTTCTCTGACCCACGCCACCTTGGACGCCGTGAAGCCGACAGGAATCGTGGTTCCAATCAGACTGCGAATGCGACGCTCGCCACCTGCCGCGTTGAATAGTTTCTCATTCGCCTCGGTGGTCTCCGTGTCGTTCCACAGCTTCACGTTGCGTACCACGGCGCCCTTGCCGTCCAGCATGACAAGCCCGTGCTGCTGGCCGGATACTGCAATTGCCGAAACGTCGGCGGGACTGCGCGAGGTCTGTGCGAACAGTTGCTTGAGCGCCTGACGCAGGGCCGTAATCCACCACTCCGCCTTTTGCTCCCGGCGGCCATTGGCTTCGGAAATAATCGGGTGGCTGGCATGACCGCGGGCCACAAGGGCGCCGCTCTCAGGGTCCAACAAAACGACTTTCGTTCCTTGCGTTCCGCAGTCGATGCCGAGATACATTCGAGACCTCTATTTCCTGAAAGTGAATTGCGTTACTGCACGTCGATGAGAACCTTGATGACGTCCGGCTGCGCGGACGCCGCGAGATCGAACGCCTCGATGCTGTCCTTGAACGCGTAGCGGCGCGAAATCAATGGCTTGACGTTGATCTGGCCGGACGCGATCAGGGCAATCGAACGCTCATAGTCATTTGCATAACGGAAAATGCCGACCGTTTCGATCTCCTTGACCTGCATGGCGACGATATCCATCGGGACGAGGTCCTGCGGCATGCCGACGAACACGAGCTTGCCGGCCGGACGCAGGCAGTGCGGCGCCGCCGCGATGGCTTTCGCGTTGCCGCTGCAGTCGACGAACAGGTCTGCGCCGTTCGTAAAGTGCTGGAGGACGAATTCCTTCAGGTCCGTCTTCGCCACGTTGCACGTGATGAGCCGCTCACCATAGTTTTCGGACAGGAAGTCGAGCTTCTCCTGCTTCACGTCGGTGATGATGACGCGGCTGGCCCCGGAAGCCAGCAGCGCGAGCGCCATCAGCGAGCCAATCGTGCCGGCTCCGGCAACGACCGCCGTGTCGCCCGGCGCGATGCCAACCTTGCGGGCGACATGGGTACCCGAGGTCAGCGGCTCGGCCAGCACCGCCTCTTCGAGACTGACGTTGTCCGGCAGCTTGAACGTGAGGCTCGCCGGGTGAACGACCGACTCGCGCAGCACGCCATGAATCGGCGGCGTTGCCCAGAACCGGATGCCCGGGTCGAGGTGGTAGTTGCCCTGCATGGCTTCGGGCGAGTTCGGGTCGAAGATGCCCGGCTCCATTGCCACACGGTCGCCGACCTTGAGGTTCTTCACCGCGCTGCCGACTTCGGCGATGACGCCGCTCGCTTCGTGCCCGAGGACCATCGGCTCATTCACGATGAAGTCACCAATGCGGCCGTGCTTGTAGTAGTGGACGTCACTGCCGCAAACGCCGACCTTGGCAATCTTGATGCGCACGTCGTTGGGGCCGAGCGACTCTTCGATTGCGATGTCGCGAATCTGAAGATTGTCTTTTTCCTCGAGGACCAAGGCTTTCATGTCATTTCCTTTCAGTTAGTCGGTTCGGTTGGCCGCTACGAAACCGTTACTTGATGTCGCCCAGCTTCTTGTGGAGTGCGATGCATTCGTCCACGTTCGCCTTCGTGTAGAGAACGGTCCCTTCGACCTGATGCAGATCCGTCTGCTTGTGGGTCAAAATATCGTGTGCCATTGCCATCGACTTCTGGGCCAGTTCGTCCGCGCTCTGAAGGGCGGTCGACGTCATCTTGCCTTGCTTGATGAGCAAACAGGCTTCACCGGTTCCGTCGGTTCCGTACACCAGCGGGAACGGCTGCATGCCAGAACCCTTGAGCGCTTCGACCGCACCGGCTGCCATGTTGTCGTTCATCGAAATCACGGCATCGATCTTGGGGTTCGCCTGAATCCAGTCCTCCATCAACTGCATGGCCTCATCCTTGTTCCAGTTCGCCGTTTGCTCCGCGACGATTTTCACGTCCGGACGCCTCGCGAAGAATTCCTTCTGCCACGCGTCACGACGGCCAAGCGAGTGCGGGTTGCCCGGGGGCCCGAGCAGAACCACGACCTTGGCGTTCTTCGGCACTTCCTTCAAGGCGAGCTGTGCGTTGACTTGCCCGAGCAGATAGGGGCTGGAGTCGACGGAAGGAATCGCGTCGTCGGAGAACTTCGGATTCGTCGCGACGAACTTGACGCCCTTCGCCATCGCGTTCTTGACCGGGCCGTGCTGCACTGCGGGGTCGTACGGCTGGATGATGACCAGGTCGTACTTGTTCGTGACGGCGTTCTCGATGTTCGACTGCATGACCGAGTTTTGGCTCTGGCCGTCGAACACCGTCAGCTGGATGTCCGGGTACTGCTTCGCTTCCTTGACCATGGCGTTCGCGAGCCACGCTGCGAACGAGTCGCTCTGCGCACGGGCGAGGTAAGCGACACGGTACTTCGCGTTCTCCGCGACCGCCGCACCGCTTGCGGCGAACACACCCAGCGCCACCGCGCACACCATCAGCTTCTTCAACTTCATTTTGTGTCTCCTTCAGATTAGACGTTATGCACTCTTCATGTGAGTAGGGAAAACCGACACCTGCAGAAAACCTTGCACTTCTGACTGCACTGCCGACTCAGCTAGCGGGTCGCCACCGTCGGCTTTTCGGTAGAGCCACGCTTCGCGACCTTCTTTTTCTTTCCGTGCTTCGATGAGATGTCGTATGCCACTGCGAGAACGATGATGCCGCCCTTGATAATCTGCTGGAGGTACGACTGGACGCCGAGCAGATTCATGATGTTTCCGAGGAAGCCCATGATGAATGCACCCGCAAGCGTTCCAATCGCCGTTCCGATGCCGCCGGAGAAGCTGGTGCCGCCGATGATCGCGGCCGTCATCGCGTCGAACTCGAAGCCGATGCCGGCATTCGGCAGGCCTGCGTTGACACGCGACATGTAGAGCACGCCGGCCAGTCCCACGAGTGCGCCGTTCAGCAGGAAGGCTGCCATCTTGATGCGGGAAATCCGGATGCCGGAGGCACGGGCCGCTTCCTGGTTGCCGCCGATGGCGTAGATGTATCGACCAAGACGCGTATGGTTCAGGACATACCAGGTCAGCAGGGCAATCACCACGAGGAAAATGACTGGCGACGGAACACCGAGCACAGAACCCTGGCCCCAGCCAGTGAACGTGTCCAGCTCATAGATGTTCTGACCGCTTGTCATCATCAGCGCGGCACCGCGCGCGGCGGTTTGCATTGCCAGCGTTGCGATGAACGCCGGCGTATTGAAGCGGGTGACAATCCAGCCGTTCACCAGGCCGCACGCCGAGCCAATCGCAATGCCAACGATCATCGACGGCACGAACATGCCGGTCGCCTTGAAGAACATCACGGAAAGCAAGCCGGAGAGCGCAAGCACGGAGCCCGCCGAAAGGTCAATGAGGCCGCAGATGATGAGCAGCGTTTGACCGAATGCCAGAATCGTCGTAATTGAAATCTGGCGAGAGATATTCAGAAAGTTGGTGGTGGAGAGGAACACTGGGCTAATGATCGAACTCACCACGATCATTGCAACCAGAATCAGATAAATGCTGTACCGGCCGTTTGTGAACAGCGTCCAGCGAGCGGGTACGCTACGCGTTGCAGTATTCAATTTTCGTCTCCACCAAGGGTTGCCAGGCGCATGATTCCTTCCTGGCTGAATTCAGGCTCTTTCAGTTCTCCACTGATTCGTCCGTTTGCCATCACATAGATGCGGTCGCAAATGGCAATCAGCTCGGAGAGCTCCGACGAGATGACCACTACGGCGCGCCCTTCCTGCGCAAGCTCGAAGATGATTTTGTAGATCTCGAACTTCGCACCGACATCGATGCCGCGCGTCGGCTCATCGAGAATCAGGATTTCCGGGTCGCAGAGCATCCACTTCGCGAGCATCACCTTCTGCTGGTTGCCGCCGCTAAGCAGGCCAATCTGCGTGTTGAAATTCGGCGCCTTGACCTTCATGCGGCTGCTCACACCATCGATCAGACGCTTCTCGGTCTTCGCGTCCCGGTAACCGCGCTTGAAGAACTTGTTGAGCGAAACGAGACCCGTGTTCTCGGTGATGCTGCGCATGGGAACGATGCCGTAGCGCTTGCGGTCTTCGGACAGCATGGCGATCCTGAGCCGGATCGCGTCCTGTACATGGCGGATACGAACCGGCTGACCGTGCACGTTGATTTCACCTTGCGTGTACGGGTCAAGTCCGAAGACGGTGCGCACGACTTCCGTGCGACCCGCACCCATGAGGCCCGCCAGGCCAATGATTTCGCCTTTGCGCACATTGAAGCTGACCTCCGAAAAGCGCTCGTCGTCGCCAAGGCCCTTGACTTCGAGCGCAGTGGCGCCAAACTTTCGCTGCGGCTTCTCGGGATAAACGTTGTCGAGCTTGCGACCGACCATCATCTGAATGATGGTGTCGACGTCAATCTCGCTCGCGGGCCGCGTGCCGACGTGGGTGCCGTCGCGGATAACGGAAATATCGTCTGCAATGCGAAAGAGTTCGTCGAAGCGGTGCGAAATGTAGACAATGCCCGCGCCTTTTTCCCGAAGCTCATTGATCTTCTTGAAGAGAACATCGACCTCTTTCGACGTGATCGCCGAGGTGGGCTCGTCGAAGATGATGATGTTCGCTTCGCGCGATACCGCCTTCATGATTTCGAGCATCTGAAGGTCCGACACACTCAGCTCCTTGAGCTTCGTGTCGGGACGGTAATGCAGGCCTTCCCGCTCGAGCAGCGCCTTCGCGTCCGCATAAACCTTCTTCCAGTCAATCGAGCCGATGCGGGTTCTCGGTTCGTCGCCGAGAAAGAGCGACTGCGCAACGGTGATTTCCGGAATGTAGTTGAGCTCCTGCGTGACCATCGAGATCTTGAGTCGACGCGCCGTTAGCGGGCTGTCGATCGTGACCTTCTCCCCGCCGACATAAATCTCGCCGGCGTCGGGCTGGTAGATGCCGCTGACGATCTTCATGAGCGTGGATTTGCCCGCTCCGTTTTCGCCACATATCACGTGGACCGAACCCTTGCGCACAGAGAAGCCCATGTCCTTGAGCGCAATGACGCCCGGGAACCGCTTCTCGATTCCACGCAATTCCAGGATTGGTGTGTCTCCCATCTTCATCGCCTTATATCTGTGTACAAGGAATGGCACTCAGGCCTGCCGTTCGGCCTGGCGCTCCGGAGCGCAGGGTTACATGTCGCGCTCCAGCATCGCCGCTTTGCTTAACCATGAACACACTCTACATGCGCGAAGTTCAACAATCAACATTAATGTTCTAGTATCACCAGCATCGATTTGGGGACTGAACCACCATCGGCAGCCTCAAAATTCGAACAATACGCTTATTTTCCGGGCTTTTTAGCTGATTCCGCACACCCTCTAGCGTCCGCCTCGACCAGGGAATGCACCAGGTTAAATGGTGCAACTTCACCATCATGAATTCTTGGTGTTATAGTTAGCCCAACAGACGGGACTTTCTCGCCGACCGGAATGCCGCCGCAGAGGAAGACCGCTCCGGGCGCCGGACTCCACTAACCTGACGAGAACGAAGTGCGACCATGACCGACTTGAAGCAACTGGAGGTACCGAGCCTGGCGGGCGAGATACTCGGTGAAATCCACGCCTCCCTCCGCGATGTCAATTCCGCGGACCTTGACTCGCTTGTCGCCGAAATCGAGCGCGCTCCGCGCGTGTTCTGCCTCGGAGCCGGCAGGTCGGGCATCCTGTTGCAGGCGTTCTGCATGCGGCTGAACCACCTCGGCTTCGAGGCGTATATGGCGGGCGGCCTGCCCTGTCCTCCGGTGGCCGCCAGGGACCTGATCATCGTTGCCTCGGGGTCAGGTGAAACTCGCAGCGTGTCGGCCGTACTGGAACAGGGCCGACGAGCGGGAGCGCGCGTCGCGCTTTTCACGGCGCGCCGCACTGGCGCTCGCTCGATGACGGCAGACGTGACCGTGAGAATTCCTGCTCCCGCCGATCTCGTGAACGGCGAACAAGGCCAAAGCCTTCAACCCATGCGCACGCTGTTCGAACAGGTGTTCTTCCTGCTCTGCGAAGCAGTCGTATGCCTGCTGAAAATCAAGAAGGGAATTGGCGAAGACGAGATGGCGCAGAGACATGCCAATCTCGAATGAGTGCCCCCGCGGCATCGTTGAAGGTCATGCCAGGCGCGCGGGCCTTGTCGCAAGCTGCGACCAGCCAGTCTCGAAGACGGCTGCACTCCGATACCGTTAAAAGTTCGCGACGACAATCCGCTCTCGCTCGAACTTGAACGCATTCGATCCCATCGAGCAACGCGAGAATCTGCGCAGCCCGCTTACTCGTGGTTGCCGTTGACTCCGTGTACAGTGATATTTGCCCGGTTCTATTTTTGGGTTCAGGCAGTCGATCACGCCAAGCGACTGAATTAAGGGGAGCGGCGTTTCAGGTCTCATTCGCAGAATACGAACGCTCTGAAACGCCCGCCCCTTTCACTACAACTAGTGACCGCACCTATCAATCGGCGCTTAGACAATCTCGTGCAGCTTTTTGATACTGGGAGCAAAAAAATAAGCACCACCATCAAGATTCACAAAGCTCTCCAGCTCAAGTTGTGGTTTATCGGCCGCCTTATGTGACTTTGGCGCAGCACCGGCAAAGAATCGGTGCGTTTGATGAGACTGTCCGATGATCGGGTCGATACCGCTATTGACCTGTGAGAATTGGACGGTGTTCGCCCACGATTGCTGAACGAACTCGAACTGGTTCTCAATCGACGTGATGTAGCACTTGAAAAGCAACCCGCGCGACATGGCGCCACCTGCCGATTGCTCATTGAGCGCCTCCTGCTCAGTCACCTCAGGGCCGAAAGCAATGCCGCGTCTAAGCATGCGGTGAGACTGCGTACGCGCTTCCGCCGCGTCGATTTCCTTCTTGTCCTTGGCGTTTGGATCCCCTGGAACGTCGTCGCGCGGGTACGCCTTCCGGACATGCGCGGCAAACGGGCACTTGAAGCCGTGCCGGTCGCCGTCGAACTCAAAATCATTGACGTCGGGTGTTCCCTCAGCAATGGTGGGATTGTCACCGAGTGGCGCATTGATGATGGCAGCGCCGCTTTTCCATCTCCCAACCATCTGCGCGCCGAGTAAATCCGGATCCATCGGGTTGGCGGTGCTAGTGATGCTCTGGGCGGCGAGCTTTACGGAGCGATTAAATTCAGGAACTTTCTGCGCGAGACGCCGGAACACGAGATACGCACCGTTCTCCATGAAAGGCGAGGGTGCCTGCTTTACGTCTCCTTTGACTTCCAGTGAAGGGGCATTCGGATTCTGGCCTGGATAACCAAAGACGAACTCGCCTGGCCATAACAAATCCTGGCCTTTCTGACCTTCCGAGGGCTTCGCACCACTGGCGGTTGGCGTGAGTGCAGCATTGGCCGAGGTTCTCCCCTTCACACCCGGTTGCGACACGCCATCCGCATAGCCGAAATGCTCGTGACCGGCAACAGGCGCAGGGCGCACCTGTCCTTCCTCGGTGTGCAAAAGCATCCAGCCGTTTTCGCTCGGCGGAGCAAGACGCAGGGAAATGATATCCGCGATTTCAGCACGGCTTGCGCCGGTCACGACGAACACCCCATGGAGATTCGCGTCCGGGCGCAGGATGCTCCACGACGATGTGGGCGGATCGGTCATCTTGTCTCCGCGCTTGCCCATGCCTTCGATGAAGGCCTGTGCCGCCACCGAGTCGATATCGCGAACGCCAAGTACAGTCAATCCGGAGAATGTGAACGCAATATTGAGGCCCGGCGTGGGCAGCAGTTTTCGACGAGTGCCGTTCTTGCTCTTTTTAATCATCTCTTCCTGTGCGAGCGTTTCGTCAACGCTCGTCAGATGCAGCGAATGGAGGAAAGTTTTGAAACGCTTCACATCCGATATCTTGAAGAACAGAAGATGTTCGTTTTGCTTAATAAGCCCAGCCAGAATATCGCCTTGAATTTCGTCTGTCGGTAACGCTGGTTCAGCGTTCAGATCGCGTGCCATATCCCTCTCCTTGAAGTTTCTGAAAAGAATGACGAAGACTGACGTGGAGACGAGATAGCTCCGCCGCCCCAACCTGAACCTAAACGTGAGAGACGAGAGATGCGCGCTCGATCAGCAATAGCGCTTGTGCTGTACGGTCCGCCCCGGTCGACACAACACGCAAGACTGTCTGCATGTTGCGCGCACCCGGGACAGTTATGGCAGTCTGGAGCCCTCTCCGCCAGTGGTCTGGTCTTGATTTTTTGATTGTCTTCGACGAGAAGATTAGAAAAGCGTGAGGCTCCATTCACAGAAAATCTGTTCGCTGTGTGCGGAACCGTACAATTCATTCGTTGTTAAATAACTTTTCTTTCAAAAAATTTAATTGTTTATTCACTTATATTCAATGACCGAAGAGTCGATCGAAATGCCATTTTTTTGTGCGTGAACGCACATTTCCATTTACAAGAAGCTTTCCTCAACTTTAAGTCCACCTAACCTCGTAATGAACAGGTCATCCAGTAAGATGAAATAAAGCCATCCCAAAGATGAATCGATGAATAAATAGTTCAGCAAAAGTATTGCGCCCGGTTTCGGAGGACGCGTTTCCATTCATTACGGCAGGAAGTCCCTGTCATGCACGGGCTTTCGGCACGTCGTTCATGCAGCAGTCTTCGGGAGTTCACGTGAAAACGCCACTTGTCGATATCAATATCCCGTCCATCTACAAGAATAAGCAAGGCGCGACCGTGCCCTTGCCGAAAAGGCTCGCGCGCGCGACGCCGGACATGGCAGCCGCGCTCGCCGCGCTGTCGCGCGACCTGGCCGCTCGCGGTGGGCGGCTCGTGCTTTCCGACCTGTTCCGAAGCTACGAAATGCAGTTGCAGTCACATCTCGACTACGTGAACAAGAAGAAATCCGCGTTTAGTCCGCCACCCGGAGGCAGCTTCCACGAAGCCGGACGCGCAATGGATCTCTCCCTTAAAGACCTGAATATGGAACTGGACAAATTCTGGCTACTGGCGAAGACGCACGGCGTGAACCCTATCATCAAGGCGCCGGATTCGCGCGCGAGCGAAGCATGGCATTTCGAGTGCCGGGGCAGCCATCAGCGCGTGATCGACTACTACGAGGCGAAGAATGGCGACAACTTCGACTACCCCTACGCGGCCGGCGCCGCCTCCGCGATCCTCGCGCTCGGCGTTCGCGTCGACAGATTCGGCTCGGCGCAAAAAGAAGCCCAACTTCAGGCGGCGCTCATTCGATGCGGCGAGGTGATCGGCAATCTGGACGGTGCGATGGGAGCGAAGACACGCGCCGCGCTCACGCGCCTCGGAATCAACGACGCCGGCCTCGACGACGCGCTCGCGCATGTCGAGGATCTGGCCCAAAAGAAGTACGAGTCCGAGTACGTCCTCGCCGCGGACGCGATGTCCGTCGTCGCGGCCGATTTCGCACTTCACGTTCCGGATCACGTCGACATGCACGGCTGACGAGAGCACTCCGGCCGGATCGATGCCACATCGATGCCACATCGATGCCATCAAGGCGAACATGGCACGACATTCCGGGAAGCCCTGCTCCGGCCAAGTTTCATCCGGGCGTAAGCCCTCAACCGGCTGAATAAGCCGCTTTGACGTCGTCCTCGACCTCCTGCGCGCCCGCCTGCTGCGTGGCGTCACCCTCGGCGTATCCGGATTTGATGCCGTTGCTGCTCGCCGGCGTATCGGCGGGCGTTGCCGGCTGTGCAGGATCCACCGGCTTGGGCTGCGGCTCAGTCGATTTCAGACCGATATAGGTCGCGCCGCTGATGCCGATGACCGCGAGCGTATAGGGTTCGAGCGCAGGCATCGACACGGTTGTCAGGACCTGATAGACAAACATCAGTCCGACGATGACTGTGAAGATGAGCATCTGGAGTCGGTGGATCGCTACGCCGCTTTCGTCGCTCACGAGGTCGCTGAAAAATCGCGGAACCGATGGCGGGAATTGCGTATCGCGCGCCAGGTCGACGCTGCGCGATCCCACGGTCAACACGCTGTAGATGCCCATTAATGCGAGTGCCTGAGCCGAAAGAGGGGGCATGGCGCCGGAGGCGAGCCACTCGTAAATGTAGGAACCCACAATGATCAATGTCCACCATGCCATCTGCGTTCGGGCGAGACTGAAGGTTCGCCGATTCAGCGGAACCGAGGTCGTGCTTCCCACGTCGCGCAGCAACGCAGTTTGCCTGGCGAGCAATACGAATATAAAGATCACGGCCACGAAAACCGCGCCGCCTGCAA
>NZ_CAJMYY010000044.1:0-53747 GCF_905220185.1 Paraburkholderia sp. J11-2
TTCCAGATCCTCCGGGCGGCTTGAGGGCGCGCCATGCGCCCCGCCCGTCAAGTTGTTAATCCGAATTCCGCAGCAAGCGTGTCAAACGCTCGAATCGCTTCGATCGTTTCAATCGCGTTGCTGCACATAACGCCCCGGCGCCGGCTCGATCTCGGGGAATTCCGCCGAGCCGGCTTGCGCACGCGGCTTCACCTTCTTGCCGCCGTACTGCTCGAGCCATTCGGCCCAGGTTGGCCACCAGCTGCCGGGTTTCTCCTCAGCGGCGGCAAACCAGTCGTCGGCCTCTTCCGGCAAATGCTTCGCGTCGGCCTCGATGCTCCAGAAGCTGCGCTTGTTCTTCGACGCCGGGTTGATCACGCCCGCAATATGCCCCGACGCGCCAAGCACGAATTTCAACGGCCCGGACAGCAGCGGCACCGAAGCGTAAGCCGTGCGCCAGGGCACGATGTGATCCTCGCGCGAGCCGTAGATGAACGTCGGCACGTCGACGCGCGAAAGATCCACTTCCTCGCCGCACACCGTGAGCGCACCGGGCTCGCGCAGCTTGTTTTCCAGGTACGTATTGCGCAGGTACCACGCGTACATGGGCCCCGGCAGGCTCGTCGAGTCGCTGTTCCAGAACAGCAGGTCGAACGGCGCGGGCGTACGTCCCTTCAGGTAATTGTCGACGACGTAGTTCCAGACCAGATCGTTGGGCCGCAGGAACGAGAACGTGTTGGCGAACTCGACGCCACGCATGAGGCCCGGCGTGCCGCCATTCTTGCCGCCGATGGTCTGCTCGCGCATCTGCACGTGGGCTTCGTCGACGAACACGTCGAGCACGCCCGTGTCGCCGAAGTCGAGCATCGCGGTGAGCAGCGTCATGGACGAAGCGGGATGTTCGCCGCGCGCCGCAGCCACGGCCAGCGCCGTAGCGAGCAGCGTGCCGCCCACGCAGAAGCCGAGCGTGTTGATCTGCTCGCGCTCGCTGATGCTGCGCGTCGTCTCGATCGCTGTGAGCACACCCTCTTCGATGTAGTCGTCCCAGGAGCGGTCCGCGATCGACGCGTCACCGTTGTGCCAGGAGACGAGAAACACCTGCTGCCCCTGCTCGAGCGCATATGCAACGAGCGAATTCTCGGGCTGCAGGTCGAGGATGTAGTACTTGTTGATGCACGGCGGCACGATCAAGAGCGGCCGCTCGCGCACGGTGGCCGTGCGCGGCTTGTACTGGATCAGCTGGAAGAGCGCGTTCTCGAACACGACCGAGCCTTCGGTGGTCGCGAGGTTGCGGCCCACCACGAAGCGCGATTCGTCGGTTTGCGAGATCTTGCCGCGCGACATGTCGCCGAGCAGGTTCATGACACCCTGGCGCAGGCTCTCGCCGTGCGTCTCGAGCAAGGCGCTTTGCGCGTCGGGATTGAGCGCGAGGAAATTGCTGGGCGAGGCTGCCGCGGTCCACTGCTGCACGGCGAAGCGAATGCGCTCGCGCGTTTTCGGATCGGTATCGATCGCGTCGACGAGTTCATGCAGGTAGCGCGCGTTGAGCAGATACCATGCCGCCGTGAACGCGTACGCGGGCGTTGCCTTCCAGGCGTCGGAGCTAAAGCGCCGGTCCTTGAGTTCGGGCGCTTTGGGCGTGGTGTCGGTGGCCTGGCGCAGCAAGTCGAGCGCGTCGCGCGAATATTCCGCCTGCAGATGCTGCAGCCGTGTAGGTTCGATCGACGCCGTAGGAAGCTTGAAACCTTCGAACGGGTTCGCGCCGCCGAAGGGATTGCCTGCAGCGAAGGGGTTACCCGCAGCGAAGGGGTTACCCGCAGCGAAGGGGTTGCTCGACGCACCGTTGCCCGCCGACGGCCACCAGTTGGCAGCCAGTCCCGCAAAAGGTGCTTGCTGCGCCGCGCCGCCCGTTTGCTGCGCAGCATTCAGGGCGCTCTTCCAGGCGTTCGTCCACGCGTCGAGATAGTGCTGCATGCCTGCTGCGTCGGGGGCGAAAGGCGGATTGCCGCGCGTTGCACCATCAGTTGAAGCGCCCGAGCCCGGGGCAGTCTTGGAACGTTGAGATGCCGTCATGCCTGCTTTTGACCGATGTGTCCCGAAGGACTGGTTGAGAGGCAGGTGGTACGCATACGGGCGCCGTTGCGGCGCTCGTCACGACCTGTCCCGTGGGTGAGGGACATTCTTGCTCCCCATTGCAAAGCGTGTCAATGCTTGTGCCCGATTTTGCCGCGCTGCGATATTTTTTTAATTATCGTTTTCCCGATGTAATCAATTGTTTAACTGTCGCGACATATCGTTGTGCGGTCTGGCGCACAAAAATCTGCCGTGGCGGCAAGCGCTTGCAGTGCAATGCGGCAGATAGGGATTCGATGCGCGCTGGGTGGCACATGGCACTTTGCGGGAATCGCTGCATCGCAACAAATCATCGTCCGGTTCACGACGCGCCGCCGCGTTGCGTCACGGCGGCGCGGTGCGGCAAAGTCAGGGGTGAAGCCAGATCAACGCGGCCATGCGGCCGGTGACGCGATCGCGCCGGTACGAGTAGAAACGCTCGCGCAGCGTAACCGTGCACATGTCGCCGCCGCTGACGTGGCGCACCCCGAGCGTATCGAGGCGCAGCCGCGCGAGTGCGGGAAGATCGGCGAGGTATTTTCCGCTCGCCTCGGGGCGCGCGACGAAAGCCGCCGCGGTGGCCGCGCGGTACGCATCGCGTTGTGCCGCATCGACATGCTCCACATGGGTCATGAACGCGTCACGCACGTCTGCACCGACCTCGAAGGCCGTGCGCCCGATGGCGGGGCCGAGATAGGCGTGGAGGTCTGCAGTCGCACAGCCTGCGAGCGCGGCGACGCGCTCGGCGGTGCGCTCGATGACGCCTGCAGCCAGCCCGCGCCAACCCGCGTGCGCGGCGCCTACGGCGCGGCCCTCGCCATCGCACAGCAGGACGGGCATGCAGTCGGCCACCATCACCGTGCAGGCGATGCCGGGCTCGGCGGTGACGCTCGCGTCGGCTTCGAGCGGCGCGCCCTTGCGCGCGGCGGCAAGCGCGGCTGCGGCGTCGACCACGACGGGACCGTGGATCTGCTTGAGCCACGCGGCAGGCGCGCCCGCATGCGCGAGCAGCCGTTCGCGGTTCGCCTCGACGTGCGCGAGATCATCGCCGGAGCCGCGGCCCAGATTCAAGCCGCCGGGAAGATCGATGCCCTCACCGCTTTCACCGCCCTGCGCCGCCTGCCAACGACCGAATGGCGGCTCGCTCACGCCGCCGTTACGCGTCGTGACCAGCGCGCGCACACGCGGCGAAACCTGCCAGTCGGGATGCAACACATCGTCGGACGTCAGTTCCGGGCGGGTCGTCATGCGTGCTTGTCCTCGTCTTGCGAATCGTCTTCGTCGTCTTCGTAATCGTCTTCGTCGCTGCCGATCACGTAGCCTTCGTCGGTGTACGCGCTGTCGAACATGTCTTCATCGAAGCCGACTTCGTCCTCGTCTTCTTTGCCGCCGAAGCCAAGCGCCTCGATCAGCGCGTCGAGGTCGTCGGGCACCTCGGCGCGCCATTGCATCGCGCGGCCCGTGACCGGATGAACGAGGCCGAGGCGCCACGCATGCAGCGCCTGGCGCGCAAAGCCGTCGGGCAACGCCGCGACCGAGCGCTTGCCGCGCGCGTGGCCATACACGGGATCGCCCAGCAAAGGATGGCCGACATGCGCGCAGTGCACGCGAATCTGGTGCGTGCGCCCCGTTTCCAGATCGCAATGAATGGCGCTAATGGGCTGGTTGTGCCAGAGCGTCTTGTCGATACGCCGGAAATGCGTGCGCGCGGGCTTGCCCGAAGCCCCCTTCATCACCGCCATACGCGTGCGCTCGCGCGGGTCGCGGCCGATGGGCGCGTCGATGGTGCCTTCGTCGGCCATGTTGCCCCACACGAGCGCGAGGTAGCGGCGCTTGACCGTGCGCGCCTGCAACTGGCGCACGAGGTCGGTTTGCGCCTGCAGCGTGCGCGCGACGACCATCAGCCCGGACGTTTCCTTGTCGAGCCGATGGACGATGCCGGCGCGCGGCAGCCCCGCCGCCGCTTCGCCATAGCGATGCAGGAGGCCGTTGAGGAGCGTGCCGCTCCAGTTGCCCGCCGCCGGATGCACGACGAGCCCGGCGGGCTTGTTGATGACCACGATGGCGTCGTCTTCATAAACGATGTCGAGCGGCACCGGCTCGGGCGTGAACGCAAGCTGCTCGGGCAGGAGGTCCGGCACGAGTTCGATGGTCGCGCCGAGCGGCACCGGCTGGCGCACCTTGGCCGGCTTGCCGTCCACGCGCACGCGCTGCTCCTCGATCCAGCCCTGCAAACGGCTGCGTGAAAATTCCGGAAATACTTTGGCGAGCACCTTGTCGAGGCGCTCGCCCGCGAGCTCATCAGGCACCTGAATCGAACGCGGGGCCTCGTCGGCGCGCGCACGCGGGGTGCGACCGGCGCCCTCGCCTGCGAGTTCGTCGTCGAACGCCTCACTGGCGGCTGCGTCATCGGGTGCATCGCCCAGGCTATAATCGCTGATGCTGTTTTGGGCGCCGGGAGCGCCGGCCCCCGGAATAACTGTACGGGTCATTGAGTCTGGGTCACCTGTGGACCTGAAGCTGGACTGGATAAATGCGAGCCTTGAACACGATTACGAAACTGGCCCAACACGCGGTGGACCGAAACGCAATGCGCGCGGCGCGAGCAAACCTGCTCGGCAAGATTGGCAACGTCGTTCGCCTGGCTGTCTGCGGCGCGGCTATCGCCGTCGTCGCGGCCTGCCACGGCCTGCCGGAAAAGACCGACGAAACGGCAGCGTGGAACAACAACAAATTATATACGGAGGCCCAGGATGCGCTCTCCGGCGGCGACTGGGGCAAGTGCGCGAAATATTTTGAAGCACTTCAGGGCCGCGACCCGTTCGGCCACTTCGCCCAGCAGGCGCAGATCAACGTAGCCTACTGCAACTGGAAGGACAACGAGAACGACGCCGCCGACCAGGCGATCAACCGCTTCATCCAGCTGCACCCGGATCACCCGGACGTCGCCTACGCGTACTACCTCAAGGGCATGATCCACTTCAACGACGACCTGGGTCTGTTCGGCCGCTTCTCGGGCCAGGACATGAGCGAGCGCGACCCGAAGTCGCTGCGCGAGTCGTATGACGCATTCAAGGTCGTGGTCGACAAGTATCCGCAGAGCAAGTACGCCCCGGACGCCGCCCAGCGCATGCGTTACATCGTGAACGCGCTCGCTTCGCACGAAGTACATGCGGCCGACTACTACTACCGCCGTGGCGCCTATGTGGCGGCCATCAACCGCGCGCAGCTCGCGATCCAGGACTACAAGAGCGCGCCGGCGATTGAAGACGCGCTGCATATCATGATCCTGTCGTATCAGAAGCTCGATCAGCCGCAGCTCGCCGAAGACACGCGCCGCGTGCTCGCCGGCACCTTCCCGGACAGCCCGTACATCACCGGTCACGCGCGCCCTGGCAAGGAAGACAAGTCCTGGTGGCAGATCTGGTGATCGCCGCGCCTCTGCATTGAGGCGCGCAGGAAAGCAAAACGCCACGGTTTTCCGTGGCGTTTTTTTATTTCTGCGGCGGCGCAGGCTTCGCGCCTGCGCCGCGCTGACATCCTCAATCGCGCTCGAACAGCGCGATCGACTCCACGTGCGACGTGTGCGGGAACATGTTGACCACGCCCGCGCCCTTGAGCCGGTAGCCGGCCTCGTTGACGAGCACGCCCGCATCGCGCGCGAGCGTCGCGGGGCTGCACGACACGTAGACGATGCGTTTGGGCAGCGGGCCATTGCCGCTCTGCGCGATTTCCGCGAGCGCCTGGGAAACGGCGAACGCGCCTTCGCGCGGCGGGTCGACGAGGAACTTGTCGAAGTGGCCGAGTGCGCGCATGTCGTCCGCGGTGACTTCGAACAGGTTGCGGCATGCAAACGACGTATGCCCGTCCACGCCGTTGGCGCGCGCATTTTCCAGTGCACGGGCCGTCAGCGTGTCGCTGCCTTCGATCCCCACCACTTCGCGCGCGAGACGCGCGAGCGGCAGCGTGAAGTTGCCGATGCCGCAGAACAGGTCGAGCACGCGGTCGCCCGGCTCCGGCGCGAGCAGACGCAGCGCGCGGCCCACCAGCACGCGGTTGATCTGGTGATTGACCTGCGTGAAGTCCGTGGGCTTGAACGGCATGCGAATGCCGTATTCGGGCAGCGTGTAGTCCAGTTCCTTGTCGAGCGGATAGAACGGGAACACGGTGTCCGGGCCCTTCGGCTGCAGCCAGAACTGGACGTTGTGCTCGTCGGCGAATGCGCGCAGCAGGTCTTCGTCGGCGGCCGTGAGCGGCTCGAGAATGCGCAGCACGAGCGCCGTCACACTCGAACCCACGGCGAGTTCGATCTGCGGCATGCGATCGCTGATCGACAGCTGGGCGACGAGATGGCGCAGGGGCACGAGCATCGCCGAGACGTTCGGCGGCAGCACTTCGCAGCTCGTCATGTCGGCCACATAGCTGCTCTTCTTTTCGTGGAAACCGACCAGCACGCCGCCCTTCTTCGGCACGTTGCGCACCGTGAGGCGCGCGCGATAGCGGTAGCCCCACGACGGCCCGTGAATCGGCCGGAACATCGTCTCCGAACGCACCTTCGAAAGGTGCATGAGGTTGTCCTCGAGCACGCGCTGCTTGACGGCGATCTGGGCGCGCACGTCGAGGTGCTGCATCGAGCAGCCGCCGCAGGTGCCGAAGAATGCGCACTGCGGCTTCGTGCGAATCGCGCTCTCACGCAGCACGCTCACCACTTGCGCCTGTTCGAACGTGGGCTTCTTGCGGTAGCTCGAGTAGGTCACGCGCTCGCCCGGCAGCGCGCCCTCGACGAAGATCACCTTGCCGGGCTCGCCTGTCTCGGTGACGGTGCGGCCAACGCCGCGCGCCTCCATGTCGAGCGACTCGATCTCGAGAATGGGGGCATGAGCGACCGAGGCTTCGATGGCGGCGCGTTTTTCGGCGCGGCGCTCGCGCTTGCTGCGCTTTTTCGTGGGCGTGGGCGGCATGGGCTCGGCCTGAGCAGGCTCGGCTTGAGGGTCGGGGGCAGCTTGAGACACCAGCGGATTCCTGACTGACGATGAGTCAATTGTGGGCGAAGGCGAGATTGTAGTCGAAGTCTGCGCCCGCGCTCCGGCGCTGCTGTTTTCGAACTTGTCCGATCGTGCTCGCTGCCCCCCGTCACTACGATGATTCCTGAGGCGTGATAAGCCCCACTCACGCGAAGGAATCGTCAACATGTCTGCCCTCGTCTTCCTGCAATCGTTCGCGCTTTTGCTTGTCGCACTCGGCGCCGCCACCGTCGCCGAACCGCTGGCTTCCAGACGCGCAAGCACGCACCGCCGGCTGCTGCTCGGCGTTGCCAACCTCGCGATCCCCATCGCGCTGTTCGCGTTGCTGCTGTTCGGCCTGCGCATTCTGTTCGACTGATGCAGCTCGATCAGACGCTTTCAGAATCGTCCCATAGATTGACGCCGGTTGCGGCGGCAAGGATATCCACCCCTTCACCAACGGAACCGAAGTGAGCAAGCTACCTCTTTGTGCGCTCGTCGCAACGACGCTCGTGGGCCTTGCGGCGTGCGGCCCGACCATCCAGCCCGATCAACTCGTCGCCTCCATCCAGCCGGGCATGACGCAAAGCGATGTCTACAAGCGTATGGGGCCGCCCGATCGCGGCTACCAGACCAACGGCCTCGACTGTTTCCAGTACGACCTCGGCAAATACGATCTCGGCAGCGCCCGCAACGTGCCGTTCTCCGTGTATTTCGACCGCAGCAACCATGTTGCCGGCACGACGCGCGCCGCGTGTCAGGGTCGCCGGATCTAACGTCAATACGCTCGAGCGAGCGACGCCACTGCGTGCACACGCCTACCCGTGCCAGCGGGCGGGCGAACAGCGTTTCGCACACGATATTCTTCATACAACACGGCAGGAGAAACCAGGCTAGGGTTACACGTGCGGGAACCGCCGCCGCGCCATGCGAGGAGCGTGCCGATGAAACTGGTCAGCTGGAATGTGCAGTGGGGCCGCGACGCTTCTGGCGCCGTCGATCTCGCGCGCACGGTGCGCGAGGCGCGGCGTCTTGCCGACTTCGACGTGCTATGCCTGCAGGAAATCACACGCGGGTTCCGGGCGCTGCCGGGCGGTCCAGGCGACGATCAGTTCGCCGAACTCCGGGCGCTGCTGCCAGGCTTTGCGGTCATCGAGGCAATCGGCGCCGACTTGCCTGCGCACCTTGACCCACCAGGCTCCCGTCAAGACGCGGCGCCGATGCCGCGCCGCCAGTTCGGCAACGCGCTCGCCGCGCGCTTGCCCGTCGCGCAGGTGTTTCGCCACGCCCTGCCGTGGCCCGCCGACTCCGCCGCGCCCTCAATGCAGCGTGTCGTGCTCGAAGCTGTGCTCGACGCGCCGGGCGGCGCGCTGCGCGTACTGACCACGCATCTGGAGTTCTACTCGCTGCGCCAACGGCTCGCGCAAGTGGACGAGTTGCGGCGCCTGCAGCAGGAAGCCGCCGATCACGCGGCGCATCCCGCGCCCGCCGAAAACGATGCGGGGCCGTTCGCCCGCACCGCGCGCCCCGTCTCGGCGATCGTGTGCGGCGACTTCAACAGCGCATGGGGCAGCGAGGCGTACACACGCATGCTCGAGCCGCTCGCGGGCAGCCCCGCCTTTATCGACGCGTGGACCGCGCTGCACGCCGGCGCGACGCCGCCGCCCACGGCCGGCGTCTATGACACGAAGCAATGGTCGGACGGCCCGCTTGCGTGCGACTTCGTCTTTGTCACGGCGGATTTGCGCCCACGCCTGCGAAGCTGCGAAATCGACGGCGCGACCCAGGCTTCGGATCATCAGCCGATCGTGCTCGAACTAGGCTAAGGGGTAATCGGCCGGCTGCGCGCTCAGCCGACAAACGCTTCGAGGTACTCGCCCCAATGCGGTGCGGTTTCGGCGGCGAGCGACTGCTTCACGAACTCAATCTCATCCGCATATTCGCGCTCTGTGAAACCGCCGCGCATCATCTGAAACCGGCAATAGAGCAGATACGTGTTGACCACGTCGGTCTCGCAGTAGTTGCGGATCTCCTCGATGCGGCCTTCCTGAAATGCAGTCCACACCTGCCCGCCGTCCATCCCGAGCTTGCCCGGAAAACCACAGAGCTTCGCGAGCGCGTCGAGCGGCGCATTCGCCCGCGGCTGGTACATCGCGAGCAGGTCCATCAGGTCAGTGTGGCGCGTGTGGTAGCGGCTGATGTAGTTGTTCCACTTGAACTCTCGGTCCGCGTCGCCCATTTCCCAGTAGCGCACCGCGCGAATGCCGTGCACGAGCGCGCGATAGTGCAGCACCGGCAAGTCGAAGCCGCCGCCGTTCCACGAAACGAGCTGCGGCGAGTACTTCTCGATTGTGCGGTAGAACGAATCGATCAGGCGCGCTTCGCCGTCTTCGGGCGTGCCGAGCGAGCGCACGCGAAAGCCCTGCCCGTCGCGGAACACACACGAGATCGCGGCGACGCGCTGCAGATGATGCGGCAGAAAATCGCTGCCGGTTTTCTCGCGGCGCGCAGCGAAGGCGTGTTCGGCCACTTCGGTGTCGGTGAGTGTGGCGGGCAGATCTTCGAGACGGCGAATGCCGTCGACATCGGGAATCGTCTCGATGTCGAATACGAGTACAGGAACTGTCATTCAGATGGACTGCGAGGGTTTAGAGAACGGCGTCCTTGCGCACGCCGTTCGATGCGAAAAAGCGCTTGAGACGCACCAGCGCTTCCTGCTGGATCTGCCGCACGCGCTCGCGAGTGAGGCCCATCTCGTCGGCCAGCTCTTCGAGCGTGGCGGGCTCGATATGATTCAGCCCGAAGCGCCGTTCGATGACGTGGCGATGCTTATCGGATAAACGCCCGAGCCACGCGCGTGTAAGCGTTTCCAGCTCGCGGTGCTGCACTTCGGCATCGGGCGACTGGCTCTGGTCGTCCGAAAGCAGGTCGAGCAGGCTGCTGGCCGGGTCGAGGTCGAGCGGCGCGTCGAGCGAAGCCGTGTGTTCGTTGAGCGCGAGAATGTCGGTGACCTCATCGGTGGTCTTGCCGGTGAGATAGGCGATGTCGTCGATGCTCGCGTCACGCCGCTCCGAGGCCGAGTCGGCGTTGAGCGAATTCTTCTCCAGATGGCGCTTCGCGCGCAGTACCTGGTTGAGCTCGCGAATCACGTGCACCGGCAAGCGCACGGTGCGCGCCTGGTTCATGATGGCGCGCTCGATGCTCTGGCGGATCCACCAGGTCGCATACGTCGAGAAACGGAAGCCGCGTGTGGGATCGAACTTCTCGATCGCGTGCATGAGGCCGAGGTTGCCCTCCTCGATCAAGTCGAGCAGCGGCACACCGCGATTGAGATAACCCTTGGCAATGCTGACGACGAGGCGCAGATTGCGCTCGATCATGACCTGACGCGCCTCGAACTCGCCGGCCTTGGCGAGACGCGAGTAGCGCTGCTCCTCCTCGACAGTGAGGAGCGGCTTCACGCTGATCCGGTTCAGATAATGCTGGATGGTGTCGGCCGTGAGTTCGGCCTGCAGCATGGCACGGAAATCGTCGGCGTCGGGTGCGGCTTCGGCCGTTTCGGCGCCCTCGCCCGAGCCGCCTTCGTCGGCCGGGGAATCGCGCTCTTCACGTTCCTCGCGCTCGTCGCGCTCCTCGAAATCGCGGCCGCCGTCGAGGTCGGGCGACGTGTCGTCGTCGCCCGCCTGCGCGCCGTCCTCCACCGAAACCTGGGCGGCTTGGCTGTCAGACTCGGATTGCTGCAGACGGCGCTTCGATTTCGGCATGGTCGGCTCGCTTTTATTGCGGCGGCAAGTACTTCAGTGGGTCGACGGGCTTACCCTGACGGCGTACTTCGAAATGCAGCATCACCCGGTCCGAGTCGGTATTGCCCATTTCGGCGATCTTCTGACCTTTGGTGACCGCATCCCCTTCTTTTACCATCAAAGTCCGGTTGTGTGCATACGCGGTCAAGAACGTCGCGTCATGCTTGATGATAATGAGATTGCCGTAACCGCGCAGCCCATTTCCGGCATAAACCACGCGCCCATCGCCAGCAGCCTTGACAGGATCGCCCGGCGCACCGCCGATATTGATGCCCTTGTTCTTCGTATCGTCGAAGCCGTTGAGCACCGGACCACGCACCGGCCACGCAAGCGCGATGTTGCCACTTGGCGCCGCGGCCATATCACCGCCGCTTGCACCCGGCTGCGGCGGCACGGCCGCCGTAGGCGCCGATGCATTCGCACCCGGACCGTAGAGCGGCGGCTGCGCAGGCGAGCCTGCTGCCGCTGCGCCCGGTGCAGCACCCACACCCGGAACCGGCGCGGTCACAACGCCCGGCGTGTACGCCGACGGATTCGCACCCGGCGGCACGACGCGCAACAACTGATCCACCTCGATCTGATTCGGATTGGTGAGATTGTTCCACGTCGCGATGTCGCGATAATTCTGGCCGTTTTCGAGCGCAATCCTATAGAGAGTATCGCCCGGCTTCACCCGGTAGTATCCCGGAGGCGGCGGCCCGAGCGGCACCGGAGGCTGCGCGGCCGCCGTGCCGAGCGGCGCGGTGCGGTCCACCACAGGTGCCTGATCGAGTCGCGTGGCGCATGCGGCCAGAAGGCAGAGCGCGACGACCGCGGTGCCGCGCTGGGCTGCGATCAGCGTGGCTGCGGGCAGGTCGACATTCGGGCGGTTTCTTTTGATCGCGCGCAACATACTCATCGGATTCAGATCACTCCAGATTTTAAGGGGACAAAGAAAACGCGATCCAGGCGTGACTCCCGCCACTGCGCCGGCCCCGTGCGCTCCACGAGCGTGAGGACCTGCGTCGCTTCACCGGCGGCACTCTGCATGCCGGACACCGCCACGGGCGCCACGAGCTTCCCGCCGATGGCGAGTTGCTCAAGCAGCGCCTGCGGCACGTCGAAGCCGGCGGCGGCGATCACGATCGCGTCGAACGGCGCCGCCGACGGCAAACCGAGCCGTCCGTCGCCGTAGTGCAAGCGGATATTCGGGATACGCAGCGGACGAAGATTCGTCTTCGCGCGCTCGTATAACGGCTTGATGCGTTCAATGGAATACACGTCGCGCGCAATCTGGCTCAGCACGGCGGCCTGATAGCCGCAGCCGGTGCCGATTTCCAGCACGCGCTCCAGCACACGGCCCGCGCCCGCGAGTTCGAGCATGCGCGCGACCACGGAAGGCTTCGAGATGGTCTGGTGATGACCGATCGGCAACGCCGCATCTTCGTAGGCCTGGGTAGCCAGACCCGGGTCGATGAACATGTGGCGCGGCACGGCCGCGAGCGCCTGGAGCACGCGCGCATCGGCAATGCCGTTTGCACGCAGGCGTTCGACCATGCGTTCGCGTACGCGTTCCGAAGTCAGTGCATGCGCGCCGTTGAGCGCAACGCCAGGCGCGCCCGTGACGGTGACGGCAGGACGCGGCGCACTCGCACCACCCGGCATTGCGGCGCGTGGCGCGGCCGCGCTGCCAGCAGGATGCATTGGCTTGATCGAACCTGCCGGCTTCGCGGCCATTGGCTTCGCATTGACCGCCTTCGCAGGCGGCGCCTTGAACGGTGCGTTTGCGTTGGACTTCGCAACGGCCGGCGTGCCGACCTTCGTGCCCGGCTTCGCGAGCGCGCCGACGCCCGGTTTCGAGGCGCCGCTGTTGCCCGCGCCCGCGAGCGGCGTGCGTGCGTCGCCCGGGCGCGTGTCGCGCCGGCGCGGCTCGCGCACGAGATCCGCAAGCCCGAGCGGAAAACGCTTCGTGCGCTCGCCCGTCATGAAACGCTGCCGCCCTTGCGCGCCCAGTCGTGCGTCGCGGACAGCATCTGCGTATGGGTGAGATCGAGTTGCAGCGGCGTGATCGACACGTGGCCGTTCGACACCGCGTGGAAGTCCGTGCCCTCGCTCGCGTCGCGCGCGCTGCCCGACGGCCCGATCCAGTAGATCGGCTCGCCGCGCGGGTTGGTCTCGCGGATCACGGGCTGCGAAGGATGACGCTTGCCGAGGCGCGTGACGCGCCAATCGCCCAGTTCGTCGTACGGCCGGTTCGGGATGTTGACGTTCAGCAGCGGATGACCCGGCAACGGGTTCGCGAGGTAATGCGCAACGATTTCGGCCGCAACGCGCGCAGCGGAATCGAGGTGCACCCAGTCCTTGTCGACGAGCGAAAACGCGATGGCGGGTATGCCGAACATGATGCCTTCGGTCGCCGCAGCCACGGTGCCCGAGTACAGCGTGTCCTCGCCCATGTTCTGGCCGTTGTTGATGCCGGAGACCACGAGGTCGGGCTGCTGGTCGAGCATGCCCGTGAGCGCGATGTGCACCGAGTCGGTGGGCGTGCCGTTCACGTAGTAGAAGCCGGTGCTCGCCGATCGCAACACCGACAGCGGGCGCCACAGCGTAAGCGAGTTCGATGCGGCGCTGCAGTTCTGCTCGGGCGCCATGACCGTGACTTCGCCGAGCGGCTTGAGCGCTTCATAGAGCGCGGCCAGGCCGGGGGCGAGATAACCGTCGTCGTTGCTGAGTAGTATTCGCATCGAGCGATTGTAACCGAGGAAAGAAGGCACGCGAACGACAGCCCGGCCCTTGCGGCAGCACGCGTTGGGCCTTGAGTCGAACGTCGAATCGCTTGCCGATCCGGGACGCATTCGCATTCGCGCTACGCCTGGAAAGACACGTGTCAACGATACGAAATAAATCGCACGATCGTTCGCATCAAGACGGATTGCCGTACACTGTCCTGCTGTAGCGAATCCATGACCGATGCAACTGAAAGCAACCGAACCGGATCAAGACAGGAGACACGATGCGCGCAATCCGCTGCAACCAGTACGGCCCGCCCGACTCGCTCACGCTCGAAGACTCGCCCGACCTGGTGCCGGGCCCGGGCCAGGTGGTGATCGACGTGAAGGCCGCGGCCGTCAACTTCCCCGACGTGCTCATCATCGAAAACAAGTATCAGATGAAGCCGCCGCTGCCCTTCACGCCGGGCGCCGAACTCGCAGGCGTGGTGCGCGCCGCGGGCGAAGGCGTGAAGCTCGCGCCGGGCACGCGCGTGGTGGCGTACGTGGGCACGGGTGCGTTCGCCGAACAGGCGCTTGCGGATGCATCGGCGTGCGTGGCGTTGCCGGAGGGCGCCGACTTCGCGACGGCCGCCGCCTTCACGCTTGCGTATGGCACGTCGCACCACGCCGTGGTCGATCGCGCCGCGCTGCGCGCAGGCGAAACGATGCTCGTGCTCGGCGCCGCGGGCGGCGTGGGGCTTGCTGCGGTGGAGATCGGCAAGGTGCTCGGCGCGCGCGTGATCGCGGCGGCCTCGAGCGAGGAGAAGCTCGAAGTCTGCCACCGCTTCGGTGCGGACGCCACCATCAACTACAGCACCGAGGACTTGCGCGAGCGCGTCAAGGCGCTCACCGACGGCAAGGGCCCCGACGTGATCTATGACCCGGTGGGCGGCGAGTATGCCGAGCCGGCGTTTCGCAGCATCGGCTGGCGCGGGCGCTATCTCGTCGTGGGTTTCGCGAATGGCGAGATTCCAAGGCTGCCGCTCAATCTCGCGCTGCTCAAGGGCGCGAGCCTCGTCGGCGTGTTCTGGGGCGATTTCGCGCGCCGCGAGCCGCAGCACAACGCGGCAGCGTTCGCGCAAATGGTCGGTTGGATCGGCGAAGGCAAGCTCAAGCCGTACGTCTCGAAGCGCTATAAGCTCGCCGATACAGCGCAAGCACTCAAGGACATGGCTTCGCGCAAGGTGACAGGCAAGATCGTGATCGAGCCCTGAACGCTTCCTGCAACATGGCAAGTAAAACGAAAACGGCTCGCGATGTGCGAGCCGTTTTGCATGATGCCAGCTGCCCTAGACGATCTGTTGCTCGCGCAACCGTGCGATGCGGTCCGCGCCATAACCCAACGCTTGCAGGACTTCATCGGTATGCTCGCCGAGCGCGGGTCCAAGCCAGCGCGTGTCGCCAGGCGTTGCCGAGAGCTTGGGCGTGACCGAAGGCAGCGCGATATCCACGCCCTCGCCTTCCTTCGCACCCGGCGCCTGCCAGCGGAACTGCTGAATCATCTGGCGTGCCGCGAACTGCGGATCGGCGAACATGTCAGCCACACTGTAGATGCGGCCCACGGGCACGTCGGCGGCGTTGAGCACGTCGAGTGCTTCGTTGATGGTGCGCGTGGAAAGCCACGCCGCGATGGCGCCATCGATCTCCGCCGTGCGCGGCACGCGGCCGTCGTTGTGTGCAAGTTGCGGATCATTCGCGAGGTCCGCGCGCTCGATTGCCATCATCAGGCGCTTGAAGATCGGGTCGCTGTTGCCGCCGATCACGATGCTGCCATCCCGGCACGGATACGTATTCGACGGCACGATACCCGGCAGCGACGCTCCGGTGCGCTCGCGCACCATGCCGTACACACCGTACTCGGGTACGACGCTCTCCATCATGTTGAACACGGCCTCATAGAGCGCGACATCGACGATCTGGCCGCTGCCGCCGTTCATGTTGCGGTGATGCAGCGCCATCATCGCGCCGATCACGCCGTGCAAAGCCGCGATCGAGTCGCCGATCGAAATGCCGATGCGCGGCGGCGGCAGCTCGGGATAGCCGGTGATGTGACGCAGACCGCCCATCGATTCGGCGATCGCGCCGAAGCCCGGGCGGTCGCGGTACGGGCCCGTCTGGCCGTAGCCAGAGAGCCGCACCATCACGAGACCGGGATTCTCCTTCGAGAGCACGTCGTAGCCGAGCCCGAGCTTTTCGAGCAGGCCAGGCCGGAAGTTCTCGATGACGATATCGGCTTCCTTCGCGAGGCGCCGCACGATCTCCTTGCCCTCTTCGGCTTTGAGATTGACCGTAACCGACTTCTTGTTGCGCGCCTGCACGGCCCACCAGAGCGACGTGCCCCCCGCTTCCGGATAGAGCTTGCGCCATTTGCGCAGCGGGTCGCCGCCCTTGGGGTCTTCGATCTTGATCACTTCGGCGCCGAACTCGCCGAGAAAGCGCGCGGCGAAGGGGCCGGCGATCAGCGTGCCGAGTTCGAGGACTTTCACGCCCGCAAGCGGTCCCGTACCTTTGGCTGCGGATGCGTTCGATTGTGAATCGGCGGAATTGGGGGAAGCAGCGGCTGCGCTCATGGTGTCTCCTGTCGTTCTGTTCGGCTAACGGCGCCAAGGCATGGCGAAACGCTACATCGAGCGCCGGTCGAGCATGGCTCGCGCAATGGTGCCCGCGTCGACGTATTCGAGCTCGCCGCCCACCGGCACGCCGCGTGCGAGGCGCGTGACGGCGAGCCCGCGCGCCTTGAGCGTCTGGCCGAGGTAGTGGGCCGTTGCCTCGCCCTCGTTCGTGAAATTGGTTGCGAGCACCACTTCCTTGACAACGCCGTCCGAGGCGCGCTTCACGAGGCGGTCGAAATGGATCTCTTTCGGACCGATGCCATCGAGCGGACTCAGATGCCCCATCAGCACAAAATACAAACCGCGGTACGTCATGGTCTGTTCGAGCATGATCTGGTCGGCCGGCGTTTCGACCACGCACAGGAGCGTCGGGTCACGCTCCTCGTCGAGGCACGTTTCGCAGACCTGAGCTTCGGTGAAGGTGTTGCACTTCTCGCAATGCTTCAGATTCTCGGTCGCGAACAGGAGCGCCTTGCCGAGCTTTTCGGCGCCGTCGCGGTCGTGTTGCATCAGGTGATACGCCATGCGTTGCGCCGACTTCGGCCCGACGCCGGGCAACACGCGCAGCGCCTCGACGAGAGCGGCGAGAGCGGAAGGTTGTTTCATGCGGATTCAGCGCGAGATGCGCGACGGGGGTTGAAGCGGATGTAGCTTCTTGCGACGACTGGCTGCTGCCTGGTAGCTTTGGCGCCTCGATGCCAGCGCCTGCGCAGCCGTACCGGCCACGAGAAGGCACGCGAGACGCGCGGGCGCCGGCCTGCCGAAAGCAGACGCGGCGCTCGCAACGTTCCTTAGAACGGCATCTTGAAGCCCGGCGGCAGCGGCAGACCGGCGGTCATGCCGCCCATCTTTTCCTGCGACGTGGCTTCGGCCTTGCGCACCGCGTCGTTGAACGCCGCGGCCACGAGGTCTTCGAGCATGTCCTTGTCGTCTGCGAGCAGGCTCGGATCGATCGACACGCGGCGCACGTCGTTGCGGCAGGTCATCGTGACCTTGACGAGACCGGCGCCCGCCTGACCCTCGACTTCGATCTGGGCAAGCTGCTCCTGCATCTTCTTCATGTTTTCCTGCATCTGCTGGGCTTGCTTCATGAGCCCTGCGAGTTGGCCTTTCAACATAGTCACTGCTCCTTCTGGATCGTAGTCGTTCGAATCGATGCGCTCAAAAGCGCGCGACGCTTGCCGCGCCGCGCGGCGCAAATCAGTGGGCGGCCTGGCTGCCGCCCGATGCGGCGTCCGGCGCGACCGGCCGGATCGAGCCCGGCACGATGCTCGCGCCGAAGTCGCGAATCAGTTGCTGCACGAAGGGATCGGCGCCGATCTCGCGCTCGGCTTCGCGTTGACGCTGGGCGCGGTCTGCGGCGTCGAGCGCGGCCGCCGTACGGCGTGCAGGCCCGACTTCCACGCTCACTTCAACGACCTTGCCAAGACGCTCGGCGAGCGCCGTCTTCAGCTTCGCCACCTGCGAGGCTTCGGCGTACTGCGGCACCGGCACGCTAAGTTTGAGCAGCGTGCCTTCGAGCGCCATCAGTTCGCTGTTGAAGGCGAGCTGGTACGAGATGCCCTTCAGCGTTAGCGTGGCGGCAAGCGCGGGCCAGTCGCCGGTGAAGCCGATCGGATCGAGCGGGATGCCCGGCGGCAGCTTGCTCACATCGACCACGGCCGGCGACGGCGTCGGCGCCGAAGCGCCGGCGCGCGGCGCGGACGGCTCGCTGTCGTAGGCCGACACGAAACCATCGTCGGGCGGCGCGAAATACGCGTCGTCGGCGCCGAGCGGCACATAGTCGTCGGGCGGGATATCGTCCCACGGCGGCGCGCCCGAGGCATCTTGCTGCGCGTTGGCGTTGCGCGCCGGCTGGCGCGCCTGCGCTTCCTGCGCGGCGGCGGCGCGGCGGGCCGGATCGGGCGTCGGCACCTTCACTTCCATGCGCGGCGCAGCCTTCGGCGCGGGCGCCGGGGCGGCCCCGCTGGCAGCGGCTGCGGGAGCGCGGCCCGTGGCAACGCGCATGCCCTTGCTGCGCAGCACGTCGAGCGCAGCGCTTGCGCCACCGCGCGTGGACGCCGCAGTTGCAGGCTCTTCACGCGTCTCGACTTGCGGTGCGGGCGCAACGGCTGCGGCGCTTTGAACGGTTTGCGTCCCTTCGGCTGGAGCGGGTGCAGCTGTGGCCGCTTCGACCTCGGCGGCAGCGGCAGCATCCGGCACCGTGCTCACGTTCGGTGCAGACTCGCCCTCGTCCTCCCACGGCGGCACGACGCGCGCTTCGGCCGCTGGCTTGGCGAGCGGTGCAGGCACACTCGCTTGCGGCTCGACAACGGGCGTATTCGCCGGAGCGGCTTCCACCGCCGGCGGCACACTCGCCAGGATTTCGGCTTGCGGCGGCACGGGTGCTGCCGGCTTCGGCGCGAACGGCTGCGCAACGGCAGGCTCCGCGCCGCGCGCCGACGCCGCAACCGGAGCCGCCGCACGCGCGCCCGGACCCGCCACAGCGGGCTTCGAAGCCGGCGCACTGCCCACGCTGCCCGCGCCCACGGAAGGCTCGAACGCGAGCATGCGCAGCAGCGTCATCGTGAAGCCCGCGTATTCGTCGGGCGCGAGGCCTAGCTCGCTGCGGCCGAGGGTCGCGATCTGATAGAAAAGTTGGACCTGCTCCGGGCTCAACGACTGCGCAAAACGGCGGATGTCGTCGGCTTCGGGCCACTCGTCGAGCACCGACGAAGGCGCGAATTGCGCCCAGCCAACGCGGTGGAACAAACTCGCGAGATCCTGCAGCGCCGTGGAGAACGACAGGCTGCGCAGCGCCATTTCGTCGGCGATGGCGAGCACGTTCGCGCCGTCGCCGGCCACGAGCGCGTCGATCAGGCGGATGAGATAGCTTTGATCGAGCGCGCCGAGCATGCCGCGCACCGCTTCTTCGGTGACCTGGTTGGCCGAATACGCGATGGCCTGGTCGGTGAGCGAAAGCGCGTCGCGCATCGAGCCGTCGGCCGCGCGTGCGAGCAGGCGCAGCGCCTGCTGCTCGAACTCGACCTTCTCCTCACCGAGAATGTGCGTGAGATGCTCGACGATGTTGCCCGCGGGCATCTGCTTCAAATTGAACTGCAGACAGCGCGACAGCACCGTGACCGGAATCTTCTGCGGATCGGTCGTCGCAAGGATGAACTTCACATGGGGTGGCGGCTCTTCCAGCGTCTTCAACATCGCATTGAAGGCGTGGTTCGTGAGCATGTGCACTTCGTCGATCATGTAGACCTTGAAGCGCGCATCGACCGGCGCATAGACCGCACGCTCGAGCAGCGCAGCCATTTCGTCCACGCCGCGATTGCTCGCCGCATCCATCTCGACGTAATCGACAAAGCGCCCCTCGTCGATTTCCCGGCACGCACGGCACACGCCGCACGGCTTCGACGTCACGCCGGTCTCACAGTTGAGCGCCTTGGCGAAGATCCGCGACAGCGTCGTCTTGCCCACGCCGCGCGTGCCCGTGAAGAGATACGCGTGGTGCAGGCGGCCGCCGTCGAGTGCATGCGTGAGCGCGCGCACCACATGCTCCTGTCCGACGAGCGAAGCGAAATCCTTCGGTCGCCATTTGCGTGCGAGAACTTGATAGGTCATCCGGAAATTGTATCAGCAACGCCCGCGCGTCCAGATGAATCGAAAGGCGGCCAATGCTTACTGCCCCGCGGCCGCGCGGCGGCACCAGCGGGCGATTGCGGAGCGCCGAAACAGCGGCGATGAAGGCTTGAAAAACACGACGAACGAAGCACTGCGTCGCGCAGTCAATTGCGCGGCGTGAATGTCGTATCGGGGGGAAAAACCGGAAGAAAAAAGAGGAAGGTGACGAGCCTGACCCTCGGCACTGGCGGAAAACGGCTGTGGCTGCTTCGTTCCCGACCTGACCAGGTTGACCGCCCCTCCATGCGAGGAGGCCCGTCACGGCGCATTCTAACATCGCTCGCGCAGCAATGCGACTGCTGCAGTGCGAAAAAACGTGCCAAGCCGCTCCGGACGTCCTTGCGCACCATGAAGCGCCCCCTCTTGCAACGGCCCGCGCCGCCTCCAGATAGCGTTCAGGAACACGAGGTGTCGCACGAAAACGCCCCGCGAAAATACTCACGCCGCTGCCGGAATATCCCGCCGAATGTGGTCTGCAGGACGGAAACCCTGTTTGCGGCATGAGTACTATCACCGTCGGCAACGCATAGGGATTTAGGCTACACTGGCGTCGGCAATTGGCTGGGCCACGTGGTTTTCGTGCGAATGGCGTGTGATTCGGACGTGTGACTCGGGTTCGGTCTGGCCGCCCCGGCGGCCCCGGATGAATTTTCAGTTTTGGTGTATCGTGGCGAGCAATTTACTCAGCCTCGAATCGAAAGAGGTATTCATACAATGAGCGAACAAATCAAGCATATCAGCGACGCATCGTTCGAACAGGACGTCGTGAAATCGGACAAGCCCGTGCTGCTGGACTTCTGGGCCGAGTGGTGTGGTCCGTGCAAGATGATCGCGCCGATTCTCGATGAAGTCGCGAAGGATTATGGCGATCGCCTTCAGGTCGCAAAGATCAACGTCGACGAGCACCAGTCGACGCCGGTGAAGTTCGGCGTGCGCGGCATCCCCACGCTGATCCTCTTCAAGAACGGCGCCGTGGCGGCGCAGAAGGTCGGCGCGCTGTCGAAGTCGCAGCTCACCGCGTTCCTGGACAGCCACCTGTAACTTCTTCGTCGGCCGCCCCGCCCTGCCGGGCGCATTGTCCGGCCAGCAAGGGAACGAGCCACGCAATGGTGCGTGTTGTCATGCGACAACACGCACCATAAAAACACGTCAAAACTTGCTGTCGGTCTTCACTGACGGTTTCTGGCGTGTGCTATGCTAGAATTCATAAAGCGTCTATCCGGCGCCCTTATAAAAGTTTCAAGCAAAGTTTCAAGCAAAAGTCCTTGAGCGGTTCCGCTCGCTTCTGTTCCCCCTGACTTCTTTTCGTCGCATCCTCCCCGACGGGTTCTCCGTATGCATCTTTCCGAGCTCAAGTCTCTGCACGTGTCCGAATTGATCGAGATGGCCAATGGCCTCGAGATCGAAAATGCGAACCGCCTGCGCAAGCAGGAACTCATGTTCGCGATTCTCAAAAAGCGCGCCAAGACGGGCGAAACGATCTTCGGTGACGGCACGCTCGAAGTGCTCCCCGACGGCTTCGGCTTCCTGCGCTCGCCGGAAACCTCGTATCTCGCCAGCACGGACGATATCTATATCAGCCCGTCGCAGATCCGCCGCTTCAACCTGCACACCGGCGACACGATCGAAGGTGAAGTGCGCACGCCGAAGGACGGCGAACGCTACTTCGCGCTCGTGAAGGTGGACAAGGTCAACGGCCAGCCGCCCGAGGCCTCGAAGCACAAGATCATGTTCGAGAATCTCACGCCGCTGCACCCGAACAAGGTGCTGCTGCTCGAGCGCGAAATGCGCGGTGAGGAGAACGTGACGGGCCGCATCATCGACATGATCGCGCCTATCGGCAAGGGTCAGCGCGGCCTGCTGGTCGCGTCGCCGAAGTCCGGTAAAACCGTGATGCTCCAGCACATCGCGCACGCCATCAAGCAGAACCACCCCGACGTGGTCCTGTTCGTGCTGCTGATCGACGAGCGTCCGGAAGAAGTGACCGAAATGCAGCGTTCGGTGGCAGGCGAAGTGATCGCCTCGACCTTCGACGAACCGGCTGCGCGTCACGTGCAGGTCGCCGAAATGGTGATCGAAAAGGCCAAGCGCCTCGTCGAAATGAAGCACGACGTCGTGATTCTGCTCGACTCGATCACGCGTCTCGCACGCGCCTACAACACCGTTGTGCCCGCATCGGGCAAGGTGCTCACGGGTGGTGTGGACGCCAACGCACTGCAACGTCCGAAGCGCTTCTTCGGCGCGGCACGTAACATCGAAGAAGGCGGCTCGCTCACCATCATCGGTACGGCGCTGATCGAAACCGGCAGCCGCATGGACGACGTGATCTACGAAGAGTTCAAGGGCACCGGCAACATGGAAGTGCACCTCGAGCGCCGCCTCGCGGAAAAGCGCGTCTACCCGTCGATCAACCTGAACAAGTCGGGCACGCGCCGCGAAGAGCTGCTGATCAAGCCGGACATCCTCCAGAAGATCTGGGTGCTGCGCAAGTTCATCCACGACATGGACGAAGTCGAGGCCATGGAATTCCTGCTCGACAAAATCCGTCAGACGAAGAACAACTCCGAGTTCTTCGACATGATGCGCCGCGGCGGCTAACGCCCTCGCCCGCTCGATTCAGTGCAAAACGCCCGCGAATTCGCGGGCGTTTTTCTTTTCCGGCAGCACATCGTTTCACGCCACAACGTGTACGTGAACGTTCACGTTGAACTATAATGCGCGGCATGTCTCGATCGCCCCACGGCGAAAAAAGAGTGCCTCATGTCCAAGGATTCCCCTGCGCTACTCACGGTGCGCGACGCCGCCGAGCGGCTCAATGTCACGCCGCGCACGCTCAAATATTACGAAGAGCGTGGGCTCGTCAGCCCCTCGCGCAGCGAAGGCCGCTACCGGCTCTACGACGAGCACGACCTCGAGCAGTTCTCGCGCATCCTGCGGCTGCGCGCGCTCGGCTTTTCGCTGCACGGCATCACCGAAATGCTCAAGCGGCCGCTCGAGCAGGCGGGCGAAGGCCGCCGGCGCTACTCGCAGGAGTCGTTGCAGCAAATCGCTAACGCGCTTACGCAGCAGATCGCAACGCTGGACACCCGCATTGCGGACGTGCGCCGCGAGTTGAAGGAAGCGCAGACGGTGCGCGCGGAGCTTGCCGACGATCTCGATTACCTGCAGCGGCGGCTGGCCGGCGAGCCTTCCGATCAATTGATCGAGCAACGCCTCGCCGCCACGCGGCGCCGCAAGGCGGCCGCGAGCGGCAAGGCTACAGAGCCTGCAGGCCAAGCACGCGACGACAACGATTCGGCATGAGCACGGCCCAACCCCGCGAGCCGATCTTCAGCGCGGCACGCCTGCGCGGCGACTTTTTCCCATGGGTGCTCGCCCTCGCGACCGGTCTCGACTACTACGACAACGCGATCTTTTCGTTCTTCACGAGCTATATCGCGGGCGGCATCAACGCTTCGCCCGACGAGCTCGTCTGGTCGTCGAGCGCCTACGCCGTATGCGCCGTTCTGGGCATCCTGCAGCAGCAATGGTGGGTGGAGCGCATGGGCTACCGGCGCTACGTGGCTAGCTGCCTGCTGCTCTATTCCGCCGGCGCAATCGCGGCCGCTCTGTGCGAATCATCGATCGAACTCGCCTTCGCGCGCGGGTTTCAGGGCTATTTCATCGGCCCGATGATGGGCACCTGCCGCATCCTCATCCAGATCAGCTTCACGCCGCAGCAACGCCCGGTCGCAACGCGCGCGTTCCTCATTCTCATCGTGCTCTCCAGCGCGCTCGCGCCACTCGTGGGCGGTCAGCTCGTCGCGCATTTCGACTGGCGCGCCCTGTTTGCCTTTTGCGCGCCCGCAGGCGTGCTCTATGCCGTGCTAGCCCTGTTCGCATTGCCCGATACGGGTCACTTGTTGCCCGAGGAGCGCGGCGAAGCGCACTTCTGGCCGTACATCCTCTTCGCGTTTGCGCAGGGCGCGCTGCAAATCGCCATGCAGCAGGTGCGCTTCGAACTCTTCAGCGCGTCGCCGGAAATCATCCTGCTCACGCTCGTCGGCGTCACCGCGCTCGCCTGGTTCGGCTGGCACCAGTGGCATCATCCGAAGCCGCTCATGCGCCTGCACGCGCTACGCGAGAAACCGTTCCAGGTGGGCCTGCTGCTCTACATGGCCTATTACTACCTGAGCACGGCACTCAGCTATCTGGTCTCGCGGCTACTCGAAGGCGGATTCAACTACCCTGTCGAAAATGCCGGCCGCCTCACCGGTGTCACATCGCTCATCTCGGCCGGCGCGCTCTTTTTCTATTTCCGCTACGCGAAGTTCATCACGCACAAGAAATGGATCATTGTGCCGGGCTTCGTACTCTCGGCATTCATCTCGTTCTGGATGACGCAGCTCACGCCAGAGGCGAGCGAAGCCTGGCTCATCCCGCCGCTGCTGCTGCGCGGCCTGCTACTGCTCTTCATCGTGCTGCCCGTCGCGAATCTCACGTTTCGCATCTTCGCAATCGAAGAATTCACGCACGGTTACCGCTTGAAAAACGTCGTCCGGCAGTTGACGATATCGTTCGCCACCGCCACGGTTATCATCGTCGAGCAGCACCGGCTCGCGCTGCACCAGACGCGGCTCGCCGAATTCGTGAATCCGTTCAACCCGGCGTTTCAGCGCACGTACGCCGCGCTCACGCATTCGTTCGAGCTCATGGGCCGGTCCGCAAGCGAAGCGCATGGACTCGCGCTCGCGCAGGTGAGCCGCATGGTCGCGCAGCAGGCGAGCTTTCTGAGTTCGCTCGACGGGTTCTACTTCCTGATCGGCGTGGCGGTGTGCGGCGGGATCTTCGCCGCGTGGCAAAAGCAGATTGACTGAACGACACTCAGACGCACGGGAAAACACACCCAGCGATGCTTTCGAAACTCTCTCACTGGTTCGACGCGCGCCGCCGCGAAAAAGCGCTGCGCGCCTACGCGATCGACGACGCGCTCTGGCAGGCTACGGTCAATGGGCTGCCGTTTCTCAAGCACCTCGACGCCGCCGACCTCGTGCGCCTGCGCGAGCTGACAAGCCTCTTCATCGCGCAAAAGGAATTCTCGACGGCGCACGATCTCGAACTGACCGACCCGATGACTGTGGCAATCGCCGCGCAAGCGTCGCTGCCCGTGCTCAATCTTTCGCTCGATCTCTACAAGGGCTGGGTGGGCGTCGTCGTCTATCCGGGCGAATTCGTGATCCGCAAAACCGTCGAGGACGAGGATGGCGTGGTCCACGAGGTCGAGCACGATGCGAGCGGCGAAGCCTGGGAAGGCGGCCCCGTGATCCTTTCGTGGGAAGACGCGCAGATGACCGATGGCAGCGACGCGTACAACGTCGTGATCCACGAGTTCGCGCACAAGATCGACATGCTCAACGGAGAGGCCGACGGTCATCCGCCCCTTTTTCGACGCTGGCACGCGCCGCTCGACGCGCAGGCGTGGGCCGACGTGTTCGACAACGCCTACGATCAGTTCTGCGACAAGGTAGACGCCGTGCCGGAGCGCCGCTGGGCGCGCTTCGAGCGCGATTCGCTGATCGATCCCTATGCCGCCGACCATCCGTCGGAGTTCTTTGCAGTGTGCAGCGAGGCGCTTTTCGTCAAGCCGAAGGCCTTCGAAGCGGAATATCCCGAGCTTTACCGGCTGCTTGCGCGGTATTACCGCCAGGACCCGGCGCGCGTGGGCGCATTGGACGGCCGACCCGCCTGAAACCTGTCGCGCGGAGCCCTCAAAAATTCGCCAACCGGCTGATTATCTGGCATAATCGCCGTTTTTCGACCCTTGGGTAAGTGGCTCGCGCGAGCAAAGTCGGCAGCATGGTGTTGCAGGCACGCGGGTTGGCTACCGCCAGATTTAAGGAATAATCATGAAAGAAGGCATTCACCCGGATTACCGCGAAGTCCTGTTCATCGACGTTTCGAACGACTTCAAGTTCGTGACCCGCTCGACGATCCAGACGCGCGAAACCGCCGAATTCAACGGCAAGACCTACCCGCTCGCCAAGATCGAAGTGTCGTCGGAATCGCATCCGTTCTACACGGGCACGCAAAAGATCATGGATACGGCAGGCCGTGTCGAGAAGTTCAACAAGAAGTTCGGCGCACGCGCCTCGGGCAAGGCCGGCAAGTAAGCACTTCGCCGCACCGGCTTCTCGCCGGTCCCGCATTGAACGTGCACAAAAAGGGCAGCATACGCTGCCCTTTTTTGTTGTCTGCGCCACCGTTGTGCAGTCCAGCGGGCCAGGCGGATGCGACTTACCGCCCCTTTTCAGATATTTCGTTGGATTAATACGCGGCTAACGCCGTGACGCGCGGTCACCGGCCCGGCTAGAATGCCGGATTGCTCCGCGGCGCACGGCCGGGTGTACCGTCTGCCGCGCATGCCTGCTTGATCCTCGCGTGTGAGCCGCCCGCTCGAGCACGCCCGGTTTATCCGTCTCCCTTCGTACTGCATGAAGCCAGCCATTCGACTGACCGCCTCCGCCACCAGCGCCCTGCCGCGCTGGCTGCTGCTGACCATTTGTATCGTCTTCGCGGCGTTCGGCCTCTTTGGCCGCGACCCGTGGAAGAACGAGGATGCGGCGGGCTTCGGCGTAATGTGGACGATGGCGGGCGGCACGTCGCACGACTGGCTGCTGCCGAACCTCGTCGGCAAGTACGTGACCGAGAACGGTCCGCTCGGTTACTGGCTGGGCGCCGCCTGTATTCGCCTGTTCGCACCGTGGGTCGACGCCAGCAACGCCTCGCGTATCGCCACGGGCGTGCTGTTCTGTCTCGCGTGCGCGTTCGTCTGGTACAGCGCGTATCTGCTGGGCCGACGCCCCGAAGTCCAGCCGTTCAAGTACGCATTCGGCGGCGAGCCCGAGCCGCGCGACTACGGCCGCACCCTCGGTGACGGCGCCCTGCTCATTCTGCTCGCCTGCTTCGGTCTCGCCGAGCGCGGTCACGAAACCACGCCGCAACTCATGCAGTTCGTGGGCATCGCCATGGTCGTGTACGGCATCGTGCGCGCCATCGACAAGCCGGTTCAGGGCGCCCTCTGGTGGGGCCTCGCGCTCGGCATCGTGATGCTTTCGAGCGGCCCCGTGCTGGTGGGCGCACTCCTGATCGGCACGCTCGCCATGCTCGCCATCGCGCCCGAAACGCGCTCGCGCTGGCTCCTCGTGGCGGGCCTGCCCGTCGCACTCGTGATCTCCGCATCATGGCCACTGCTGGCGCTGCACTTCTACCCCGACGACGCCGTCTGGTTTCTCAACCAGTGGGCGCACACCAACGTCAATGCCTTTGCGGGACCGCCGGGCTACGTGCTGCGCTACGCCGCCAAGAACCTGCCGCTCTTCACCTGGCCCGCGTGGCCGCTGGCGATCTGGGCCTTCGTGAGCTGGGCGGGACTGCGCCGCAAGCCGCACATCGCGATTCCGCTGTCGGTGATCGTGCCGCTGCTCATCCTCGTGGTCGTGCAGAGCCACGAATCGAACCGGCTCTTCATGCTCGTGCTGCCCGCGCTTTCGGTGCTCGCGACCTTCGCGCTGCCCACGCTCAAGCGCGGCGCAATCAACGCGATCGACTGGTTCGCGGTGCTGAGCTTCACGATTCTCGGCACCTTCGTGTGGCTCGTGTGGCTCGCGGGCATGACCGGCTTCCCTGCGCCGCTCGCGCGCAATCTCGCGCGCCTCGCGCCGGGCTTCGTGCCGCAGTTCAAGATTCTCTCGTTCGTGTGCGCGGTGGCTGTCACCGTGTGCTGGATGGCGCTCGTGCAGTGGCGCGTGGCGCGTCATCCGAAGGTGCTGTGGCGCAGCGTCGTGCTCTCGAGCGGCGGCACCACGCTCATGTGGGTGCTGCTCATGACGCTCTGGTTGCCGGTCGTCAACTACAGCCGGACCTATAAGGATGTGGCCGAGCAGATCTCCGCGCACCTGCCCGCCGACTATCAGTGCATCTCGCCCGTGCGCCTCGGCGACGCTCAGATCGCCACCTTCGCGTACTTCGGCAAGATGCACTTCTCGTTCAACGAGGACTGCGACGTGATCCTGCGCCAGGACACGCAGGACTACAGCGAGCCGAGCCCGATGCCGGACTACGTTTGGAAGCTAGTATGGGAAGGCCGCCGCGCGGCCGACCGCGACGAACGCTTCCGCCTGTACGTGCGCACCGACCGCCCGACGCCGCCGCTCAAGAAGCATGTCTGGCGCAAGCGTCCGGACTGAGGCTGCGGTGACGACGACGCTCGTCGGTGACGTCCGGCGCATTGCCGCGCTGGCGTGGCCGGTGCTGGTCGGCCAGCTCGCGATCATCGCGTTCGGCGTGATCGACACCGCGATGGTCGGCCGCTACTCGGCGCTCGACCTCGCAGCGCTCGGCCTCGGATCGTCGATTTACGTCTCGGTCTACATTGCCCTCACAGGCATTCTCAGCGCGCTGCAGCCGGTTGCGGCGCAGCTCTACGGTGCGCGCAAGGACACCGAAATCGGTCTCGAAGTGCGCCAGGCGTTCTGGCTCGCGCTCGTGTTGATGGCGATCGGCTTCACGATCCTCTACTTTCCCGGTCCGCTGCTCGACCTCGCGCGGGCGCCCGAAGCGCTGCGCGAGCGCACCGTCGGCTATCTGCGGCTGCTCTCGTTCGGGCTGCCCGCGGCGCTGGCCTTTCGCATCTACAGCTCGCTCGCCAATGCCGTGGGGCGGCCGCGCCTCGTGATGTTCCTGCAAGTCGGCGCGCTCGTGCTAAAGGTGCCGCTCAACACGTGGCTCATCTTCGGCGGTCTTGGGGTGCCGGCGCTCGGCGGCCCGGGTTGCGCGCTCGCGAGCACGTCGATCAACTGGGCGCTTGCGTTGTGCGCGGCCGTCGCGTTCACGCGTGTCGATGTATTCGCGCCGTTCGAAATCTTCAAGCACTTCTGCTGGCCCGAGTGGAAGCGCCAGGCCGAACTGCTCAAGCTCGGCATTCCGATGGGGCTTTCCTACCTCATCGAAGTGACGTCGTACACGTTCATGGCGATCTTCATCGCGCGCATGGGCACGACCACGCTCGCCGGTCATCAGATCGCGGGCAACATCGGCGCAGTGCTCTACATGACGCCGCTGTCGATCGGCGTGGCAACCTCGACGCTCGTTGCGCAGGCGCTGGGCGGCAATCGCCCGGCCGAGGCGCGCACGCTCGCGCGGCACGGCGTGGCCACTGCCGTGGCGATTGCCTGCTGCTACGGCGCGATCGTGTTCGTGCTGCGCCCGCTCATCATCGGCGGCTACACGCCGGACCCCGCCGTGGCGGTCGCGGCCATGCCGCTCGTCGCCATCGTCACCTGCTATCACGTGTTCGACGCGCTGCAGATCACGACAGCCTTCGCTTTGCGCGCCTACAAGGTCGCGGTCGTGCCGACCATCATCTATGCGATCGCGCTCTGGGGCGTGGGGCTTGGCGGCGGCTACGCGCTGGGCTTCGACGTGACCGGCACGATGCCCGCCTGGGCAACGGGCGCGCGCGGCTTCTGGCTCGCCAACATGGCGAGCCTGTTGATTGCCGGTGCTGGACTTCTGTTCTATCTCTCTCGGGTGAGTACGCGATTTTTGCGAGCCGGCGCGTAGCCTGCTGTCGCAAAATGCGTTTGGCGGTTAGTTGCAAAGACAGCTCACCCCGCCTCGGCTCGTCGCGCCGACTCCACCGTCTGCGCCGCGTGATACGAGGAACGGACAAGCGGGCCGGCCACGACCTCGCTAAACCCCATCGCGAGGCCTGCCGCGCGTAACCCGGCAAATTCATCAGGATGCACATAGCGCTTCACCGGTAAATGAAACTTCGACGGCGCGAGATACTGCCCGATCGTCAGCACTTCTACGCGATGCTCGCGCAGATCGCGCAGGGTCGCGAGCAGCTCCGCGTCGGTTTCGCCCAGCCCCACCATCAACCCCGACTTCGTGACGAGCGCACCGTTCGCCGCTTTGGCGCGCGCCAGCAGATCGAGCGAGCCGCGATAGTCCGCACCTGGCCGCGCCGCGCGATAAAGCGAGGGTACGGTCTCGATGTTGTGATTGAACACGTCGGGCCAGGCGAGCGAAAGCGCGTCTAGCGCGCGGGCGATCCGGCCGCGAAAATCCGGCGTCAGCACTTCGACGCCGATCCCCGGCACACGCTCGCGCACTTGTGCAATACAGCGCGCGAAGTGCGCCGCCCCGCCGTCGCGCAAGTCGTCGCGATCGACCGACGTGATGACGACGTGACGCAAGCCCAGCGCCGCGACCGCCGCCGCCAGATGCGCGGGTTCATCCTCGTCGAGCGGCGCGGGCCGCCCGTGAGCGACGTCGCAGAACGGGCAGCGCCGCGTGCAAAGGCCGCCCATGATCATGAAAGTCGCGGTGCGCTGCGCGAAGCACTCGCCGATGTTCGGGCACATCGCCTCTTCGCACACCGAATGAAGCCGGTGTTCGCGCAATACGGCCGCCACGCCCGCGACGGTCTCGCTCATGAGCGGCCGTGCGCGCAGCCACGACGGCTTCGGCAAGACCGAGTCGCTACCGGTGGGAGGTACGATCTTCACCGGAATCCGCGCAAGCTTCTCGCGGCTGCGCAGCCCCTCCTGACCGAGCGCCGTGCTCGACACGTGAGGCGCATGAGACGTACGGGACGTAGCGGCCTCCATGCTCAGGCTCCTTCGTCGAGAAAGGCGTTGAGCAGGCGATTAACTTCCTGCGCGGCCTCCATCTGCACCATATGCCCCTTGCCCGCGATCACTTCCACGCGCACCTGCGAGGGCAACCCCTGCGCATGGCGCGCCGGAATGATCTGGTCGGCCTCGCCCCAGATCACGAGCGCGCGCGGCGCGAGCGAGGCAACGCGCTCGCGGAACACGCGCCGCTGCGCGCCGCCCTCGAACGCCTGCCCGGCGATCTTGCCGAGCGCGGCCTGCACGCCTTCGAGCCGCTTGTACTTCACGAGGTCTTCGACGAGTTGACGCGTGACCAATGCGGGATCGGCGAATAGCTTCGTCACGTGCGGCTTGAGCGCGTTGCGGTTCGCCGCCGCGACGAAGCCCTCGATATACGCGCTGTCGATCTCGCTCCCCAGGCCCGCACTCGAAATCAGCGCAAGGGAAGCCACGCGCCCGGTCGCCTGCTCGGCCACCGCCATCGCCACCGCACCGCCCAGCGAGTGCCCGACGAGATGCGCCCGGCCGATGTTCTGCGCGTCGAGGAATGCGATCACGCTCTGCGCAAGCTCGTCGAGGCTGCCGCTCTCGAGCGCCTTACCCGACTCGCCGTGCCCCGGCAGATCGAGCGCCCAGACGGTACGCTCCGCCGCCAGATCCGTGTGGTTGAAGAGCCAGTTGTTGAGATCGCCGCCAAAGCCGTGGATCAGCACGACCGGCACGCCCTCGCCTTCACCCTGCTTCAGGTAGCGCATGATCCTGCCGCCGATTTGCGCCTTTTCCGGCTGCGGCCCTGCGTCGGCGTCGCCCGCTTGCGCAGGCACGAAGTCGCGCTGGAATTCGGCTACGGCGGCATCGATATCCGCGTCTGCGGCTTCGGCATCGGCTACTACGCCTAGCAGCGCGCCCACGGGCAGCGTGTCGCCCTCCTGAGCGATCTGCCGCCGCAACACGCCCTCGAACGCGCACTCCACCCCCGACGCGATCTTGTCGGACTCGACATCGAGCAATTCATCTCCCTTGGTGACCTTGTCGCCGAGCGATTTGAGCCAGCCGTTCACCTGGCCCTGCTCCATCGACAGGCCCCATTTGGGCATCGTGATCATGTGAATCGGCATGACTTCAGCTCCTTGCTGCGCGCGCGGCTTCGGCAATCTTGTCCGCCGAGGGGATGTAGAGGTCTTCCAGCGACGCCGCGAACGGCACCGGCGTATGCGGCGCGGTCACCATGCCGACCGGGGCCTTCAGCTCCTTGAACGCTTTCTGACCGACGAGCGCGGCAATGTCGGTTGCGATCGAGCAGCGCGGGTTCGCTTCGTCCACGACCACGACGCGGCCCGTGCGGCGCGCGCTTTCGAGGATCGTTTCCTCGTCGAGCGGCGACGTGGTGCGCAGGTCGATCACATCTGCTTCGATGCCGTCTTTCGCGAGCTTCTGCGCGGCGTCGAGCGCGTAGTGCACCATGCGCCCATACGTGACGATCGTGACGTCGTCGCCGTCGCGCGCGATATTGGCCTCGCCGAACGGAATCGAATAGGATTCCTCCGGAACATCGCCTTCCATCGTGTAGAGCAGTTTGTGCTCGCAGAAGATCACGGGGTCGTTGTCGCGAATCGCTTCGATCATGAGGCCCTTGGCGTCATAAGGTGTCGCCGGGCATACGACTTTCAGCCCCGGAATATGCGTGAAGAGCGAGGTGAGCATCTGCGAGTGCTGCGCCGCCGCGCGCAAGCCTGCGCCATACATGGTGCGGATCACGACCGGCGTGACCGCCTTGCCGCCGAACATGTAGCGAAACTTCGCGGCCTGGTTGAATATCTGGTCGAAGCACACGCCCATGAAGTCGATGAACATCAACTCCGCCACCGGCCGCATGCCGCACGCCGCCGCGCCCACGGCCGTACCAATGAAGCCGCCTTCCGAGAGCGGCGTATCGAGCACGCGCCCCGGGAACTTGCCGTAAAGGCCCTTCGTCACGCCGAGCACGCCGCCCCACGCGTCCTGCTCGCCGGGCGCGCCCGCGCCGCCCGCATTGTCCTCGCCCATGACGATCACGCTCTCGTCGCGCCCCATCTCCTGGGCCAGCGCTTCGTTGATGGCCTGCGAATAGGTAATTTTCCGTGCCATTTTCGTCTCCTTGATCTGGAATCCTGATGACCCGAGCGCACAGCGCTCAGGGATACGACACGTACACGTCGGTGAGCAGCGCTTCGGCCGGCGGCAACGGCGCGGCCTTGGCCTGCGTGACCGCGTCGTCGATCAGTTGCTTCACTTCGGCGTCCACCTTGCGCAGATCGTCGCTGCTTGCGAGTTCGGCACGCACCACACGCTCCTCGAAGCGCTTCAGACAGTCCTTTTCCTCGCGCAGCTTTTGCACTTCGCCAGGCGCGCGATAGGTTTGCGCGTCGCCCTCGAAGTGGCCGAAATAGCGCGAGAGTTTCATTTCCACGAGCGTCGGGCCGCCGCCGTTGCGCGCTCGCGCAATGGCTTCGCCCAAAGCCTCGTACACGGCGAAAAAGTCGAAACCGTCGACGATCACGCCCGGCATGCCGAAGCCGTTCGCGCGGTCGGCGATATTGTCGGCCGCGACCGACCACGTGGACGACGTCGCCTCGGCGTAGCCGTTGTTTTCCGCGACGAAGATCACCGGCAGGCGCCACACGGAGGCGAGATTCATCGACTCGAAGATCACCCCCTGATTCGACGCGCCATCGCCAAAGAAGCACACGCCCACGCCGCCCGTCTTCTTCTGCTTCGCGGCGAGCGCCGCGCCGCACGTGAGCGGACCGCCCGCGCCCACGATGCCGTTCGCGCCCAGCATGCCCTTCGACAAGTCGGCGATATGCATCGAGCCGCCCTTGCCGCGGCACGAGCCCGTGGTCCGGCCATAGATCTCGGCCATCATTTCGTGCACGTCCACGCCCTTGGCGATGCAGTGGCCGTGGCCGCGGTGCGTGGTGGCGACGTAATCGGTGTCGTTCAAGTGGCTCATCGTGCCGACCGCGGACGCCTCCTCGCCTGCGTACAGGTGCACGAAACCTGGAATCTCGCCGGTCGCGAATTCGACGTGCAGCCGTTCCTCGAACTCACGGATCGTGCGCATCGACCGGTACGCGGTGAGCAACTGCTCCTTGTTCAACTGAAGTGACATGGTTGTCTCCTGGGTGGACTACGCTGTATCGCTCTGGATTCGCCTGCTGCGGGAAATGCCACTGCTCCTAGTGAAAAGTGAAACCGCCGTCGATGTTCACCGACTGGCCCGTGATGTTGTCCATGGTTGCGAAGAACAGCGCGAGCCGCCCCATGTCCTCCGGTGTTTGCGCGCGGCCTTGCGGGATCAGCGTGAGCTGATGGCGCTGCCAGGATTCTTCGACGCTCTCGCCCTGCGTCTTCCATTCGTCGGAGAGCCGGTCCCACATATATGTGCGCACGATGCCGGGACAAATCGCATTCACGGTGATGCCTTCGCGCGCAACCTCTTTGGCGAGCGCGTTGGTGAAGCCGACCACGGCGAATTTCGAGGCGCTGTAGTGCGCGAGATTCGGAAACCCTTCCTTGCCGGCGATCGAAGCGACGTTGATGATCCGCCCGCGCTTTTGCGTAAGGAAATGCGCCAACGCAGCCTTGCAGCCGAGAAACACCCCCTTTGCATTGACGTTCATGACGAAGTCCCAGTCCCGCTCCGTTAATTCGGATACCGGATTAATCGAAATCACGCCGGCGCAGTTCACGAGAATATCGAGGCCACCGAGTTCGGAGATCGCCTGCGAGACCATCCCTTCGAGCTGGGCCGCCTGGGTGACGTCGACCTTGGCGAATGCCGCGCGCCTGCCGAGCGCGCGTATCTCTTCGACCGTCGCTGCCAGCGGCTCTTCAAGCAGATCCGCGAGCAATACGTCCGCACCGGCCTGCGCGAGCGTGAGCGCAATGCCGCGGCCGATGCCGCGTGCACCGCCGGTCACGATCGCGACCTGGCCTTTCAAGGGTGTGTCCATGCCGATGTCTCCTTGTTTCGGTTATGAGTGGAGCAAGCAAGCCAGGCCGCTATACGCGCGCGGCGGCCTCGCGCAACAACTGATGCGACGCCGCGTAACGCAGCGTGCGAGCAACATCGACGGTCAGCGGGCCGTGCCAGTCGAGCGTCACTTCATAGCGGTCGCCGCGCGCCGGTTCGATTTCGCGCTCGCCGTCGAACGCGAGCGTGCCGTGGCCCGCTTCGAGCGGGAGCGCCACGCCCACTTCGAGGCGCTGGCACGTGCGCATCGTCAGGCGCTCGACGCGGCCCGGCGCGATCGGTGCGAGCAATGGCACCCCTGCTGCGCCGCCCTCGGGCGCGCCTGGCTCAGCGAAAGTCATATGCAGACCGTGCGCGGCGTCGCGCCCGACCGGCGCCCATGCTCCACCGATCGACGAAAGGCCGATGCCGTCGGGCGGCGCAAAGGTCAAGAAAAGTGATTCGATATCCGAACTTTCTGAAATCGCGCGCGCGCCGATGAAAGGCTGACGCGCCACGCAAATATCGACGAGCGCAATTTCCTCGCGCCCGCGCGACGGCCCTTCCACGCAGCGCGCGACGAGCCGCTTGTTGCGCGAGAGCGCCGCTTCCGCGGGCACCGCGCCGGTCGCGACGAGTGCGCCCGCGAGGCCCGCGACGGTGGCCTCGCGTAGTTCGGGAAAGGCGTTGTTGGTGCCGGTCGAGAGCGCGAGCAGCGGCGTGGCGCCGCAATGCGCGGCGACGGCGCGATGGGTGCCGTCGCCACCCAGCACCGCGATCAGCGCGACTTCTTCACGCACCATGTGATCGACGCCCGCGTGCGTATCGGCGGCGCTTTCGCTCACCGGCAGATCGACGAATACGACCTCGGGCCAGGGCTCGTGTGCAGCGATGGCCGCGTGCGTCCCGATCGCCCGCAGCAACAGCGCGGCTACGCCCGTGTTGTCGCGCAGCGTGAGCACCCGAGCGACGCCGAGCGCGCCCAGGCCCGCGAGCAGGCGCACGACCATATTCGCCTTCTCGGCCGTGGGAAAGACAGATGCATGCGAAGTGAGACGGCGGATGTCGCGGCCCGATGCGGGGTTCGCGATCACGCCTACGGTCACGGGCGTCGTCACGGGTCTTGTCTCCTGTTGGCGTCGCACTGTGAGCTGCTGCGCGCCGCTTTTGCCCGCAAACTCTGCAAGCGTCATGCCAATGACGGCGAGGACACGCTGCATCCGCGTAGAAGGCCGCGCGACGGGGCTCTGCGGCAATCGCATGGCGTGGGGCGAGCGCCGTTTGCGTCGCGTGTGGCGTCTCAGCCGTCGTCTCGCACGCGCAATGCGTCCACGCGCGCAACCGGCCACCCGCGCGGACGAAAACGCGCACACGCCCGCGCGGTCTGCCTGTGCCGCGGCTGAGACGCCCGGCGTCACGCGCCGGAATGCGGCACAGCAGCCGTTGAGACAATCGTCTCAACCGTCTCGCATGCTGCGCTGCGGTGTGATCGCGCGCAAAGGATGTGCTACAAAAGACTCCCGCCGAACGCTTTCCGGTCCGACGTAATCCGACGTTTTGCCGACGTACCCCGACGCTCATTGCGAGCCACCGTCTGGAACCGCTCATGCCCTACGCCCTTGCGTCTACCCGGCACGCCGAGCGCGTGCGTGGCGCCGTAGAAGGCCGCCTGCCTGCGCCGTCCGATTCGCCGCGTCTCGTCTCGTCGTGGCAGCGCTCGTTCGAGCGCTATCAGCTGGACCCCGGCTCCGTGATCGGTCCGCGCGTGCTGAGCGCCGCCGAGCTGCGCGAGATCCGCGATCGCGAGGAGTCCTTCCTGCGCGCCTCGGGCCAATGCCTCACGCGCCTGCACGATATGGTGCGCGAAGCCGATTACTGCGTGATGCTGACCGACGCCCATGGCGTGACCATCGACTATCGACTCGACCGCGAGCGCCGCAACGACTTCAAGCACGCCGGGCTCTATATCGGCTCGTGCTGGTCGGAGAGCGAGGAAGGCACCTGCGGCATCGCGAACGTGCTCACCGATCTCGCACCCATCACGGTGCACAAGACCGATCATTTCCGCGCCGCGTTCACCACGCTCACGTGCAGCGCCGCGCCGATCTTCGCGCCAGGCGGCGAGCTGATTGGCGTGCTCGACGCTTCGGCCGTGCAGTCGCCCGACAATCGCGAGAGCCAGCGCATCGTCAACCAGCTCGTGCGCCAGAGCGCCACGCTCATCGAAGACGGCTATTTCCTGCATCGCCTCGCGTCGTGCTGGATCCTCTTCGGTCACCAGAATCGCAACTACGTCGAGGCGCAGCCCGAACTGCTGATCGCTTTCGACGAAAACGGCAACGTGGTCGCCGCGAACCGGCGCGCACGCGAGTGCATGCCGTGCCTCGACGGCCCGCGTCATATCGACGAGATTTTCGATTCGTCGCACGTGCAGTTGCGCGATATCGGGCGCATCGAAACCATCGCGGCGCTGCGCCTGCGCGCGAACGGCTCGATGCTGTATGCGCGCATTCGCGCGCCGCTCGGGGCTAGCGGTTACGGCGGACACAGCGCACGTAGCGGCCACAGCGGCGGCGCCAGCGCGGCGCATGGCGCGATGCCGCTGCGGCGCGACGCCGCCGACGCGCACGAATACGATCGCAGCGCGCTCGGCCCCTTCCTGCGCAGCGCAGATGCACGCGTGGCCGAAAACGCGCGCATCGCGCAACGCGTGGCGGGCAAGCGCCTGCCGATCCTGCTGCTCGGCGAAACGGGCGCGGGCAAGGAAGTGTTCGCACGCGCGATTCACGACGCCAGCGCGCGACGCAATCGGCCCTTCATCGCCGTGAACTGCGGCGCGCTGCCCGAATCGCTGATCGAGAGCGAGCTGTTCGGCTATGCGCCGGGCGCATTCACGGGCGCGCGCCGCCATGGGGCGCGCGGCAAGATCGCGATGGCCGACGGCGGCACGCTCTTTCTCGACGAAATCGGCGACATGCCGCTCGCGCTGCAAACGCGCCTTTTGCGCGTGCTCGCCGAGGGCGAAGTCTTGCCGCTCGGTAGCGAAACAGCGGTGCGCGTCGATATCGACGTGGTGTGCGCCACGCACCGGGACCTCGCGCAAATGGCCAGCGCCGGGACGTTCCGCGACGATCTCTACTACCGGCTGAGCGGTGCGGTGCTCACGCTGCCGCCGCTGCGTGAGCGGCGCGACATCGCCATGCTCATCGACACGGTATTCGCGGAAGAAGCGCAGGCCGCCGGCCGTCCGCTCGCGCTCGACGCCACGCTCGCCGCGCGGCTCGCGGCCTTCGCGTGGCCAGGGAACCTGCGGCAGCTGCGCAATGCGATGCGCTACGCATGCGCCGTATGCGACACCGTGCTGGTCGAAGCGCAGCACCTGAGCGCCGACCTCGCGGCGAGCCTGCCTCAGCTTGCACCGGCCGCCGCGCCCGGCTCCGCAGCCGGCATGCCGCCAGCCTCGCCGCTCTCCGACGAAGATGAGCGCGCACGCATCGTCGTAGCGCTCACGGCGCACCGTTGGCGTCCGAACGCCGCCGCGCAGGCGCTAGGCATCTCGCGCGCGACGCTGTATCGGCGCATTGCGAAGCTCGGCATCGTCGGGCCGCACCGCGCTTGAACCGGATTGCACTGACAGCCTGGCATTTGGCGTCGCCAAAATGCACAGAAGTATTAAATATTGTGCGGTGCGATTTACTTGCCACACCTCGACCGGTATAAATCGAGCGCTCGCGATCCACGAATAGGCCATCTGGCCTATTCTTGTACCGCAGCCCCTCCGCTGGATGCGTCGTCCGTTCCCGGCTAACTGAAATGCCCTCAATGGAGTGATTGCCATGCTCAAGAAGCTGCTGATGCTGTTCCTCGCCATCGGCCTGTCGCTGTCCGCCGCGCTCGCCGCAGCCGTGGAAGTGAACACCGCCGACGAAACCGCGCTCGAATCGGTCAAGGGCATCGGCCCTGTGCACGCCAAGGCGATCATCGACGAACGCACGAAGAACGGCCCGTTCAAGGACGCCGACGACCTCGCGAACCGCGTCAAGGGCATTGGCCCGAAGTCGGTGCAGAACCTCGAGGCGGCAGGCCTCACGATCAACGGCTCGTCCGCGCCGCCGGCGGGCAAGACGGCTAGCACGAAGAGCGGCAAGAGCGCCGCTGCAACGACCGCCGCACCCGCTGCCACCACGGCCAATCCGATGACGGCGCAGACGCCGGCGGCCGCGACCACCGCGCAAGCCGCCTCGGACGCGGCGGGCAAGTCGAAGCACAAGAGCAAGAAGGACACGGCAGCCGCGGCTGCGAGTGCGCCGGAAGCGGGCTCCGCTGCGGCAGCACCTGCCTCGGCATCCGATACGAAGGCGAAAAAGACCAAGAAGTCGAAGAAGGACAAGGCCGCGTCCGCAGCGGCCGCTTCCGGCGCGTGATCGCTGCCATCAACCGGTGCACGCACACCATGTGCCGGACTTCGAATCGCGGCGCCGCCAACGCGCGCGCCGTCCGACTTACCGGCCGCGTCCCCCGTCGCGGCCATCACTCAGAGAGATCGTCATGAGTCTGCTAGATACCCTCGGTTCCCTGCTCGGTTCGCAATCGCAACAGCAAGGCGGCGGCCAGGCCCAGCTCATCGCCACGGCGATGGAGTTCGTCAACAACCAGCCCGGCGGCCTGAACGGCCTCATCGAGAAGTTCCAGCAAGGCGGCCTCGGCGACGTCGTGCAGTCGTGGGTCGGCAACGGCGAGAACCAGCCTGTTTCGGCCGACCAACTTCACAACGTGCTCGGCTCGGACGTCGTCTCCGGCCTTGCACAGAAGGTCGGCATGCAGCCCGACCAGGTGAGCGGGCTCCTCGCCCAGGTGCTGCCGCACGTGGTCAACGCGGGCACGCCGAACGGCGAAGTGCCCCAAGGCGGCCAGATCAACACCGAAAGCGTGCTAGGCACGCTGGGCGGGCTTGCGTCGCTGTTTGGCGGCGGCAACAAGCAGGCCTGAGCGACGCTTAAGCGCCATAAATTGCAGGCATAAAAAAGGGCAGCGGATCACTCCGCTGCCCTTCTTGTTTCGGCTCGGCGCGCGCCTCACGGCACACGCCTGCCCCGGGTTTCGCTACGCGTCTTAGTGCACCACGCGCTCGAACACGAACTTCCCGTCGTGCACGCCGACCGGAATCACATCCTTCGGTCCAAACTTGCCCGCGAGTATCAGCTTGGCGACCGGGTTCTCGATCTCCTGCTGAATCGCCCGCTTGAGCGGCCGCGCCCCAAACAGCGGGTCGTAACCAACCTTGGCGATCTGACCAAGCGCGTCGTCCGACACCATGAGTTCCATATCGAGCTTCTCCAGACGCTCGCGCAGACGCTGCAACTGGATCTTCGCAATCGACTCGATATTCGAGCGATCGAGTGCATGGAACACGACGACCTCGTCGATCCGGTTCAGGAACTCGGGGCGGAACTGCTGCTTCACTTCGTTCCACACGGCGTCCTTCACCGCTTCCTGCGGCTCGCCGGCCATCGCCTGGATGAGATGCGAACCGAGGTTCGACGTCATCACGATCACCGTATTCTTGAAGTCCACGGTGCGGCCCTGGCCGTCCGTCATGCGGCCGTCGTCGAGCACCTGCAGCAGCACGTTGAACACGTCCGGGTGCGCCTTCTCGACTTCGTCGAGCAGGATCACGCTATACGGCTTGCGGCGCACGGCCTCGGTCAGATAGCCGCCCTCTTCATAGCCCACGTATCCCGGCGGCGCGCCGATCAGACGCGCCACGCTGTGCTTCTCCATGAACTCGCTCATGTCGATGCGGATGAGGTGATCCTCCGAATCGAACAGGAAACCCGCCAGCGCCTTGCACAACTCGGTCTTGCCCACACCCGTCGGCCCGAGGAACAGGAACGAGCCATACGGCCGGTTCGGATCCGAAAGACCGGCGCGCGAGCGGCGGATCGCATCGGCAACGGCGGTAATGGCCTCGTCCTGGCCCACCACGCGCTCGTGCAGCTTTTCCTCGATCTGCAGCAGCTTTTCGCGTTCGCCCTGCATCATGCGCGACACGGGAATGCCGGTCGAACGCGACACGACTTCTGCGATTTCCTCGGCGCCCACCAGCGTGCGCAACAGCCGCAAACGCGTGGGGTTGTTCTGCTCGTTCGCCTCGGCGAGCGTGACCTGCTTGAGCTGCGCTTCGAGTTCCGGCAGCTTGCCGTACTGCAGTTCCGCGACCTTCTCGAGCTTGCCTTCGCGCTGGAAGCGATTGATTTCCGCGCGCACGCGGTCGATCTCTTCCTTGATCTGGGCGCCGCCCTGCACTGCGGCTTTCTCGGTAGTCCAGATCTCTTCGAGGTCCTTATATTCGAGGCTCAGCCGGTCGATCTCTTCCTCGATCAGCTGCAAACGCTTTTGCGACGCTTCGTCCTTTTCCTTCTTGACGGCCTCGCGCTCGATCTTCAGCTGAATCAGGCGACGATCGAGCTTGTCCATCGCTTCGGGCTTCGAATCGATTTCCATCTTGATCTTCGAAGCGGCTTCGTCGATCAGGTCGATGGCCTTGTCCGGCAGGAAGCGGTCGGTAATGTAGCGATGCGACAGTTCCGCCGCCGCGACGATCGCCGGGTCGGTGATTTCCACGCCGTGGTGCAGCTCGTACTTCTCCTTCAGGCCACGCAGGATCGCAATGGTCGCCTCGACCGACGGTTCATCCACGAGCACCTTCTGGAAGCGGCGCTCGAGCGCGGCATCCTTTTCGATGTACTTGCGATATTCGTCGAGCGTGGTCGCGCCAATGCAATGCAGCTCGCCGCGCGACAGCGCCGGCTTGAGCATGTTGCCCGCGTCCATGGCGCCTTCGGCCTTGCCCGCGCCCACCATCGTGTGGATTTCGTCGATGAAGACGATGGTTTGACCTTCGTCCTTCGCGATGTCGTTGAGCACGGCCTTCAGGCGCTCCTCGAACTCGCCGCGATACTTCGCGCCCGCGAGCAGCGCGGCCATGTCAAGCGAGAGCACGCGCTTGCCCTTGAGCGTCTCGGGCACTTCGCCGTTGACGATGCGCTGCGCGAGGCCTTCGACGATGGCCGTCTTGCCCACGCCCGGCTCGCCGATCAGCACCGGATTGTTCTTGGTGCGGCGTTGCAGGATCTGGATCGAGCGGCGGATTTCGTCGTCGCGGCCGATCACGGGATCGAGCTTGCCCGAACGCGCGCGCTCGGTCAGGTCGACGGTGTACTTCTTGAGCGCTTCACGCTGGCTCTCGGCGTCCTGGCTGTGCACCTGCGCGCCGCCGCGCACCGCGACGATCGCGGCCTCGAGCGACTTGCGCGTCAACCCATGCTGGCGCGCGAGACGACCGGCTTCGCCCTTGTCCTCGGAAACGGCGAGCAGGAACATCTCGCTCGCGATATACGTGTCGTTGAGCTTTTGCGCTTCCTTGTCGGCCTGATTGAGCAGACCCGTGAGTTCACGGCCGATCTGCACGTTGCCGTCGGTGCCCTGCACCTGCGGCAAACGGTTGATCGCGTCGTTCAGTGCGTTCTGCAGCGCCTGTACCTGCACGCCGGCGCGCGACATGAGCGAGCGCGCGGAGCCGTCCTGCTGCGCGACGAGCGCAGCCAGCAGGTGGACGGGTTCGATGTACTGGTTATCGTGGCCAACCGCCAAGCTTTGCGCGTCGGCGATGGCTTCCTGGAACTTGGTGGTGAGTTTGTCGATTCTCATTTGATGCGAGACCTCCAGATTTCTAGACTGTCACCAAATTTGAGGGGGGACACGCCGGTTTCAAGCGCTCTGGCGTCATTTTTTCCGATTTTCGGCATTCGAGCGCGCGCAGCGGCCGCCAGCAACGTTGCCGAGGCGTGAGAAAACGGGGGATGACTGAGAGGCGGCCGGGGCCGTGCGAGGCAAAGCGCCGCTGCGAGGCGAAGAACAGGTGTGTGAGAACGAGGCGCCAACGCGCCCCTCAATGCTCGCGCGAAGACGCGGGCCGAGCCGTCTGCACGCGCGGCATGAACTGGATCGGTGCGAGGCCGAGCAGGCCGGTCAATGCGTCTGCCGGCTGCGCGAGTTCGCCGATCGTGTGACGGTCGAGTTCCGCGAGGAACGCATCGCGCGCCGCCGCCAACGCGTGCTTGAGCCTGCACTGCGGCTCGATGATGCAGCTACGCCGCTCGCCGTGTTCGTCCGGAAAGCAGCCGACCAGCGAGAAGTCGCTCTCGGTCTGACGAACGACCGCGCCGACGGTCAGATCGAGCGAGGCCGGCGCGAGCCGCAAGCCGCCGTTGCGCCCGCGAATGGTATCGACCCAGCCGAGTTCTCCAAGGCGTTGCACCACTTTCATCAGATGATTCTTCGACACGCCGTAGGCGTCCGAAATCTCCTGGATCGTGGCCAGGCTGTCGCGACGCAGCGCGAGATACAACATCACGCGTAACGAGTAGTCGGTGTAGTCGGTCAGTCTCATGGCGGGGGCAATGACGGCGCTGATGCGGGTGACAGAACCCATACAATAACATGCAGTTAGCATGCAGGTTTTGCCCGGACTGGGTATCATGGGCACTTCAATGGTCACTTCGCAGTGCCTGGCAGCGTACCTGCGGCTCACGGCCGCAGTGTGCTGACGTACCGGCGCACCGCCGCCCGCTACACTCCATGCACTCCAGGTATCGCCCAGGCCCCAAATGATTCGCCCCGACACCCGCCCTTCCGGCACTCCGCACGCCGAGCCAACCGAAGAAAACATCCGCGAACTGGTCTACGCGTTCTACGACCGCGTACGCGACGACGCCATGCTCGGCCCGGTGTTCGACGGCGTGCTGGCCGGGCGTTGGGACGAACATTTGCCGAAGATGTGCCGCTTCTGGTCGAGCCTCGTGCTCGGCACCAAGACCTACCGCGGCAATGTGCAGCAGGCACACGATCCTGTGCCGGGCGTCGAGCCGCAGCATTTCAGCCGCTGGCTCTATCTCTTCCTCGATACCGTACAGGCACGCTACGAGCCCGCTGCGGCGGTGCAGTTCATGGAGCCCGCACTGCGCATTGCGCAAAGCCTGCAACTGAGCCGCTTCGGCTGGGACTACACGATTCCGCCCGAGCAACAGGCGATCCTCGATCGCGTAGCGCCGCGCAGGCGGCCCGCCGGGCACGGCCATGACTTGCCTACGCGCCCAAGCGGCGAGCCGTTTCCAGCCCGTTTCGTTGGCCGCCAGATGGATGTCGACGAGAACACGGCGGCGGAGTAAGCCTGTCTGCTTCTAGCGAGAGGGTGAGTTAGGCAGTTAGTTGCGTTAGGCGGGCAAGGTGGCCGGATAAGATCGGCCCGCCTGCGCCCGGCGAACAACCGCCTAGCTGGATTCCCGCGAAACGTTCCCCGACGCCACGCCCCAGCGCGCCAGCGCCGCATCGTCACTCTCGCGTGCGTCGACCCAGCGCGCGCCCTGCTCTGTTTCCTCCTTCTTCCAGAACGGCGCCTCGGTCTTGAGGTAGTCCATCACGAACTCGCAGGACGCGAAGGCGTCGCCGCGATGCTTCGAGGTCGTCGCGACCAGCACGATCTGGTCGAGCGGCGCGAGTTTGCCCACCCGGTGCACGATCAGCACCTCGATGCCCGCCCAGCGCCGCTGCGCCGCCTCGACGATCGCCTCCAGCGCCTTCTCGGTCATGCCTGGATAGTGCTCGAGTTCGAGCGAGGCGATCGTGCTGCCGTCGTTCAGGTCGCGCACGGTGCCAACGAAGCACGCCACCGCGCCGATCGCCGGATTGCGCGCGCGCAGTTGCGCAACCTCGGTGCTGAGGTCGAAATCTTCCGTTTGTACGCGTACGGGCATGGTGAGTCTCCTGTCGCGCTCAGCCGCCCGTCACCGGCGGGAAAAACGCGACTTCGCAGCCCTCGGTAATGCGCGTGCGCGGGTCGGTCATCACGTGATTGCACGCCATGCGCAGCGCGCGGCCTTCCGCCAGCGTCTCGGCCCACACGCCGCCGCGCGCGCGCAGCCAGCCGCGCACGTCGCCGACCGTGACGATGCCTTCAGGCAGCGTGACCGTTTCGTCCGCGACGCCCAACGCCTCGCGCACACTCGCAAAAAACTTCAGCTGGATCTTCATCGGTTAAGGCTTTCAGTACAGCAATTCGGTGAACGGAATGAAGCGCACGGTCTCGCCCGCGCTGATCGCATGGTTGGGCGGATTGTCGATGAGGCCGTCGCCCCAGACCGTGGAGGTCAGCACGGCCGAACTCTGGTTCGAGAACAGGTCGAGACCGCCAGCCGGGTTCACGCGCGCGCGCAGGAATTCGTTGCGGCGGTCGCCCTTCGTCTGAGTGAAGTCGGCGCGCAGCGAGAGCGCGCGGGGGCTGACGTGCGTCGCACCCGCGAGACGCAGCAGGAACGGACGCACGAACAGCAGGAAGGTGACGAAACTCGAAACCGGGTTGCCCGGCAGCCCGATGAAGAACGCCTCGCCCGCTTGCGCATTCGTTGCCCCTTGCGCACGACGCACCGCACCGAACGCAAGCGGTTTGCCCGGCTTCATGGCGATCTGCCACAGGCTGATGCGGCCTTCGGCCTCCACGGCCGGCCGCACGTGATCCTCCTCGCCCACCGACACGCCGCCCGACGTGAGGATGAGATCGTGAGCGGCGGCCGCCTCGCGCAGCGTCGCGCGCGTGACGTCGAGCTGGTCCGCCACGATGCCGTAGTCGGTGACCTCGCAGCCGAGGTTGCGCAAGAGGCCCGTGAGCGTGAAGCGGTTCGAGTTGTAGATCGCGCCGGGCTTGAGCGGCTCGCCAGGCATCGTCAGCTCGTCGCCGGTGAAGAACACGGCGACCTTCACGCGGCGCACGACGGTCAGCGCCGCACAGCCCACCGATGCCGCGAGCCCGAGCGCCGCAGGCGTGAGGCGCGTGCCCGCCGGCAGGATGACCGTGTCCTTGCGGATGTCCGCGCCCTGCGCCGTGATCCATTCGCCCGCCTTCGGCGTATGCAGGAAGGTGACGGCGCCGTCCGCCGCCTCGGTCTGCTCCTGCATGACCACGGCGTCGGCGCCCGGCGGCACCGTCGCGCCCGTGAAAATGCGCGCCGCCGTGCCCGCCGCGAGCGGCTGTGGCGCGTGGCCCGCGGGAATGCGCTGCGAAACCGGCAGATGGCGGCTGCCTTGCGCGAGATCGGCCACGCGCACCGCGTAGCCGTCCATCGCGCTCGTATTCATCGGCGGCACGTCGAGCGGCGAGACGACGTCCGCGGCGAGCACGCGGTTCAGCGCGTCGAACGTCGAAATCGTTTCGGTGCCGGCAAGCGACGTCGCCGCCGCGAGCAGCGTGGCAAGGGCGTCGGCGGTGGAAAGCATCGGCGCGCGCGGCGCGGGTGCCGGCGCAGCGGAAGACGGGGACGTAGGCGTGGACATCGAGGTCGTCTCGGACTTGGCGGGCGGGCCGCCAGCAGCGGTTGGTCTGCTGTTATTGTAGCGGCGCGATGGGCGCGCTGCGCCTTATGCCGTGGATATCCCTGGCGCGCCATGCAGGCGAATGCGCAGGTCGGCTGGCGTGTTGCAGCGGGCGGGTTCGAGCAACCCGCCGCCGCATAGATGCTGATGCGATGTCGACGCGCCAGGACCGGAGGCAGATCCGGCCCCGGCTGCGTCGATCAGTCCGCCGTATGACCGGCGATATAGTCCTTCACACGCTTTGCATCGGCGGGCACGACTTCGAAGCGCTGCGGCAGCGCCTCCAGCCCTTCGAACGCGGCCGGACGTTCCGGTTCGCGGTCGAGCGCCTCGCGAATCGTCTCGCCGAACTTCACCGGCTGCGCGGTTTCGAGCACGATCATCGGCACACCCGGCTGCAGGTGTTCGCGGGCGACCTTCACGCCGTCGGCGGTATGGGTGTCGATCATCGTCTTGTAGCGCGAGTAGACGTCGCGGATCGTCGCGATACGGTCGTCGTGGGTGCTGCGGCCCGACACGAAACCGAACTGCTGCACGCGCACGAAGTCGCCGCTCGCCACGAGATCGAAACCGCCCTTCTCCTCCACGTCGCGGAACAGCTGCGTCACGCGCGCCGGATCGCGGCCCAGCAGGTCGTACACGAAGCGCTCGAAGTTCGACGCCTTCGAGATATCCATGCTCGGGCTCGTCGTGTGATACGTCTCCGCCGAGCCGCGCACGCGGTAGATGCCAGTGCGGAAGAACTCGTCGAGCACGTCGTTCTCGTTGGTCGCGACCACGAGCTTTTCGATCGGCAGACCCATCATGCGCGCGATATGACCCGCGCACACATTGCCGAAGTTGCCCGAAGGCACCGTGAACGAAACACGTTCGTCATTCGACTGCGTCGCCGCGAAGTAACCGGCGAAGTAGTACACGACCTGGGCCACGACGCGCGCCCAGTTGATCGAGTTGACCGTGCCGATCTTCTGCTGCGCCTTGAACGCGTGATCGTTCGAAACGGCCTTGACGATGTCCTGGCAGTCGTCGAACACGCCTTCCACGGCGAGGTTGAAGATGTTCGGGTCTTGCAGGCTGAACATCTGCGCGGTCTGGAACGCGCTCATCTTCTTGTGCGGCGAGAGCATGAACACGCGCACGCCCTTCTTGCCGCGCATCGCGTATTCAGCGGCGCTGCCGGTGTCGCCCGACGTCGCGCCGAGAATGTTCAGCTCCTGGCCGGCCTTCGCGAGCGCGTACTCGAACAGGTTGCCGAGCAGCTGCATCGCCATGTCCTTGAACGCAAGCGTCGGACCGTTCGAGAGTTCGAGCAGCGACAGTTTCGCGCCGTTCTCCTCGCCGAGCGTGGTGAGCGGCGTGATCTTGCTCGCGTCTTCGCCGTGGCGCACGTTGCGGTACGTCTCGCCCGTGTAGGTGCGGCGCGTGATGTCGCGCAGGTCGTCGGCAGGAATGTCGCCGGCGAACTTCGAGAGGATCTCGAACGCGAGATCCGCGTACGAGAGGCCGCGCCAGCGCGCGAGTTCTTCCTTGCCGATTTGCGGATACTCGGCCGGCAGGTACAGGCCGCCGTCGCGCGCGAGACCGCCCAGCAGGATGTCGGAAAACGAGTGATGCTCGCCGGCGCCCGCGCCGCGCGTGGATACGTAATTCATAGCCCTTGCCTTAGTTCAGTCCTTCCATACGCAGCTTCGTGACCGGCGACTTCACCGTCGCAAGCGTTTCGATCTGCGCGATCGCCGCGTTGACGTTCTTCTCGACCGTCTCGTGCGTGATCAGGATGATGTCGGTTTCCGCCTTGCCCTGCGCGTCGACCTGCTCCGCTTCCTTCTGCAGCAGCGCGTCGATCGAGATGCCGCTGTCGGCCAGGATACGCGTGATGGCGGCCATCACGCCGGTCTGGTCGGCCACGCGCAGGCGCAGGTAATAGCCGCTCGTGACTTCGTCGATCGGCAGGATCGGCGTGTTCGAAAGGCTGTCCGGCTGGAATGCCAGATGCGGCACGCGGTGCTCGGGGTCGGCCGTGTGCAGACGCGTGACGTCCACGAGGTCGGCGACCACGGCCGAGGCCGTCGGCTCAGCGCCCGCACCCTTGCCGTAGTAGAGCGTCGTACCCACGGCGTCGCCATGCACGACCACGGCGTTCATTGCGCCTTCCACGTTCGCGAGCAGGCGCTTGGCCGGAATCAGCGTGGGATGCGTGCGCAGCTCGATGCCGCGCTCGGTGCGGCGCGCAATGCCGAGCAGCTTGATGCGATAGCCCAGTTCTTCCGCGTACTTGATGTCGATGGCGTCGAGCTTGCTGATGCCTTCCACGTAAGCCTTGTCGAACTGCACCGGCACGCCGAACGCGATCGCGCTCATGATGGTGGCCTTGTGCGCAGCGTCCACGCCTTCGATGTCGAAGGTCGGATCGGCTTCGGCGTAGCCCAGTTCCTGCGCGGCCTTCAGTGCGGTCGCGAAGTCGAGCCCGCGCTCGCGCATTTCCGAGAGGATGTAGTTCGTCGTGCCGTTGATGATGCCGGCGATGTACTGGATGCGGTTGGCCGTGAGGCCTTCGCGCAGCGCCTTGATGATGGGGATGCCGCCCGCCACCGCCGCCTCGAACGCGACCATCACGCCCTTGGTGCGCGCCGCTTCGAAGATCTCGGTGCCATGCACCGCCAGCAGCGCCTTGTTCGCCGTGACCACGTGCTTGCCGCTGGCGATCGCGCGCAGCACGAGATCCTTGGCGAGCGTCGTGCCGCCGATCATTTCGGCAATGATCGAAATCGAGGGGTCGTCGACCACGGCGTTGAAGTCGGTCGTCAGGTCAACGCTGCCGGCCTCAGTGCCGAGCGCCGCCGTGGCCTTGGCCGGGTTGCGCACGGCAATGCGCGCCACCTCGATGCCGCGGCCCGCGCGGCGTTTGATTTCTTCCTGGTTGCGGCGCAGTACCGTGAAGGTGCCGCTGCCCACCGTGCCGAAGCCCAAGAGACCTACTTTGATCGGTTCCATGCAGCGTGTGTTCGTCTAAGTGTTTGTAAAGGGAATACGTTTGGCGCGAGTCAGGTGCGACTCAGGTGCCGTGCCGCTGACGATAACCGTCGAGGAAGCGCGCAATGCGGTTGATCGAATCGGTCAGGTCGTCGACGTTCGGCAGGAACACCACGCGGAAGTGGTCCGGCTGCTTCCAGTTGAAACCCGTGCCCTGCACGAGCAGCACGCGCTCCTGCAACAGCAGATCGAGGATGAACTGCTGGTCGTTCTCGATCGGATAGAGCTTCGGGTCGAGGCGCGGGAACATGTAGAGCGCTGCCTCGGGTTTCACGCAGGTCACGCCCGGAATGGCCGTGAGCATGTTGTACGCCAGCTCGCGCTGACGATAGAGGCGCCCGCCCGGCTGGATCAGCTCGTTGATGCTCTGATAGCCGCCCAGCGCCGTCTGGATCGCGTACTGGCCCGGCACGTTCGCGCACAGGCGCATCGAAGCGAGAATGCCGAGGCCTTCCGTGTAGTCCTTCGAGCGGCGGCGGTTCTCGCCCGTCATGCCCGAGAGGAACATCCAGCCCGCGCGGTAGCCGCACGCGCGATAGCTTTTGGAGAGGCTGTTGAGCGTGACCGTGATCACGTCTTCCGAGAGCGACCCGAGCGCTGTGTGCGTCTTGCCGTCGTAGATGATCTTGTCGTAGACCTCGTCGGCGAACAGGATCAGGCCGTACTCGCGCGCAATCGTCACAAGCCCGCGCAGCAGGTCGTCCGAATAGAGCGCGCCGGTAGGGTTGTTCGGGTTGATCACGACGAGCGCGCGCGTGTTCGGCGTGATCTTCGCGCGAATGTCGTCGAGGTCGGGCATCCACGCGTTCGACTCGTCGCAGATATAGTGCACGGGCGTGCCGCCCGACAGGCTCACCGCCGCCGTCCAGAGCGGATAGTCGGGCGCGGGCAGCAGCACTTCGTCGCCGTCGTTCAGCAGCGCCTGCATGGCCATCACGATCAGTTCGGACGCGCCATTGCCGATGTAGATGTCGTCGAGCTCGACGCCCTTGATGCCCTTTTGCTGCGCGTAATGCATGATCGCCTTGCGCGCGGCGAACACGCCCTTCGAATCCGAATACCCCGAGGAGCCCGGCAGGTTCAGGATCATGTCCTGAATGACCTCGTCGGGCGCGTCGAAACCGAACGGCGCGAGGTTGCCGATGTTCAGCTTGATGATGCGATGGCCTTCTTCTTCGAGGCGCTTCGCGTGCTCGAGCACCGGCCCGCGGATGTCGTAGCAAACGTTCTGCAGCTTGTTGGATTTGAGAATCGGTTTCACGGCGGGCTGTCGGTCAGAAAATCGGTCAAAGAATCAGTCGGGGCGTCGGAGACGAGTCAGACGCGGTAAAAGGGCTGGAACAGGCTGAAATGCCGTCGACCGGCCGGCGGATGGCGCCCTGGCGGACAAGACATACAAGGGAGCCGGAGGCGCGCCCCCGGCGGGAAAAAAGCCGTGCACGATTGTGAGGAAGCGCCAGGCGCACTCACAACGCCACGCCAAGCGTCCGTTGAGATCACCTCAGACCGCCCCGGCAGCTTGTGGCTGCCCTTGCCCGATGCGCGGATGGCGCGCGTAGCGGTTGCCGGCGCGGGCTCCCCCGCTCACCGCCGCAGCGGCGGCTAAAAAGTTATAATTTAGCGGATTTTGACCAACTTCCGCAATGCGCAATCGGCCAGGAGGCGGGTCGCGAAACGGGTGACGGCGGGCTATACGGCGCGGGCGACAAGGCGGTTCGCGCCGAGACCGGCGCCGGCACAGGATAGGCGCCCCCTCGCTCGCGCACCCGGCCTGCCCTTATCCCGGAACCCCGTTTTGAAACTACACCAGGACTCCAGTGCCGCGCTGAACACCGTGACCGGTTACGGCGCCGACTACGTCGAAGTGAACCTCGAACGCCACGCGGGTAGCATCATCGTGATGCCCGAATCGCCGGTCACGCCCTGGCCGGTGCACGCGTTCGACGCCCTCACGCCCGAACTCTTCGAGATGCTTCTGCCGCTGAACCCCGAGGTGGTGGTGTTCGGCAGCGGCGAGCGGCTGCGTTTTCCGCACCCGCGCCTGACCGCGGCGCTCGCCGCGAAACGCATTGGCGTCGAGGCGATGGATTTCAAGGCAGCTTGCCGCACCTACAACATCCTCATGGCCGAAGGCCGCCGCGTGGCGGCCGCGCTTCTGATCGAAAGCTGACGCGCCTTAAGCTTGCCTTCAGGTCGCCGAACGGCGGCGTAGTACACTTGCGCGCCGCGTGCGAAGCGCGCGCGCCGGGCGTGGCACAGGTGCCGCGCGTGCCTGGCGCACACGCCCGCATCCCGACCGCAACGACTGCAACAAGAACAGGCTGAAACCCATGAACGATACGCCATCGAGGCTACCGCTCAACCGCAGCGCGATCCTGCTCCTGATCCTCGCCTTCGCCGTGATCTGGTTCCTGCCGCTCGGCTGGCGCCACCTGCTGCCGAGCGACGAAGGCCGTTACGCCGAAATGGCGCGCGAAATGCTCGCGACCGGCGACTGGATCACGCCGCGCTACAACGACTACAAGTACTTCGAGAAGCCGCCGCTGCAAACCTGGATGAACGCGCTCACGTTCGCGTGGTTCGGCATCGGCGAATGGCAGGCGCGCCTCTACACGGCGCTCACCGGCTTCGCCGGCGTGCTGCTGATCGGCTTCACCGGCGCGCGCGTGTTCAATGCCGCCACAGGTTTCTTCGCCGCGGTCGTGCTCGCCTGCGCGCCGTACTGGAACCTGATGGGCCACTTCAACACGCTCGACATGGGCCTGTCGTTCTGGATGCAGCTCACGTTGTGCGCGCTGCTGCTCGCCCAGTGCCCGACCCTGCCCAAAAACCACGCACGCCTGTGGATGTGGGTGTGCTGGGCGGCCATGGCGATGGCGGTGCTCTCCAAGGGCCTCGTCGGCCTGATCCTGCCGGGCGCGGTGCTCGTGCTCTATACCGCGATTTCGCGCGACTGGGCGCTCTGGAAGCGTCTGTATCTCGTGAGCGGCCTGATCGTGTTCTTCGCGATCGTTGCGCCGTGGTTCATCCTCGTGCAGCAGCGCAATCCCGAGTTCTTCAACTTCTTCTTCATCGTCCAGCAGTTCCAGCGCTACCTCACGCCCGCGCAGAACCGTCCCGGCCCGTTTTACTACTTTGTGCCGGTCATGCTGGTGGGCTTCCTGCCGTGGCTTTCGGTGAGCGTGCAGAGTGTGCGCCATGCGCTGCGCGCGCCGCGCCAGCCCAACGGTTTCTCGCCCGTCGTGCTAATGCTCGTGTGGACGGTGTTCATTTTTCTGTTCTTCAGCGCTTCGCACTCGAAGCTCGTTTCCTACGTCCTGCCGATCGCGCCGCCGGTTGCGCTCATCATCGGCATGTATCTGCCGGTCATGACGCGCGCGCAGTGGAACAAGCACCTTGCGGGCTACGCGCTTCTCGCCGTCGTGCTGATGGGGGGCTCGTTCGTGCTCACGCATCTTGGCGACGCGCGCAACCCCAATGCGCTCTACCGCGAGTTCCAGGTGTGGGTGTTCGCCGCCGCCGCGGTGGCCTTCGTCGTCACGATGGTCGGCCTGCGCCTGAACCGCGCGAAGCGGACGCCCGAAACCGGCGCGCGCGCGCCGGCGCTCGCGCTCGGCACGGCCTGGCTGCTGCTCGCGACCATCGCGGGCACGGGCCACGATGTGTTCGGCACGCTGAGCTCCGGCGCGCCGCTCGCACCCGCGGTGCGCGCTGCCATTGCGAAGCTGCCGCCCGACACGCCCTTTTACTCCGTGGGCGTACTCGACCACACCATGCCCTTCTACGTGCGCCACACGATGACGATGGTCGAGGTCACTGACGAGCTTGCCTTCGGCATCTCCGAGGAACCGCAAAAATGGGTACCGACCATCGCCGACTGGGAAGCGCGCTGGAAAGCCGACCGCTATGCGCTCGCGCTGATTCCGGTGAAGCGCTACGAGGAACTGGCTGCGCAGGGCCTGCCGATGCAGGTGATCGCCCGCGACGCGCGGCGCGTGATCGTCGAGAAGCCGCAATCCTGAGCGCTTTCTGGCACCTCCCTGGCACCTTGCTGGCCCCGATTGACGCATGCGCGATAATCGGGCTGGCCGCGCGGCGGCGGCCAGCTCACGCCGGCCTTCCCGTCGCAACCCGATAACCCGTTGAATCACCCTTCTCGATGAATCCGATTTCCCTGATCTGCATCCTCGCCGGCGTCGGCCTGAACGCCTGTGCGCAACTGTTGCTGAAAGCGGGTGTCAATGCCGTTGGACACTTCGAATTCAGCCGTGCGAACATCTTGCCCATTGGCCTGAAGCTCGCGACGCAAGTGCCGATTCTCGGCGGCCTCACGTGCTACGTGTTCAGCGTGGTCGTGTGGATCGTCGGGCTCTCGCGCGTGGATGTCTCGATTGCCTACCCGATGCTCTCGCTCGGCTACGTGGTCAACGCGTTCGCGGCGTGGTATCTGTTCGGCGAGGTGATGAGCGTGCAGCGGCTCGTCGGCATCGGCATCATCCTGATCGGCGTGTTCGTGCTCGCGCGCAGCTAAGGCGCCGCAGCGCGCACGACTCCGGCGCGCGTTGCGAGAGCGCTTGCAGCGCAGCCTGTTGCGCCCATATAAGCATTTCGTAAGATGCGCCGCGGCGGCCTTGCTGCCCGGCCCCACTTTCTGACGAGCAAAGAGCAAAGCACTCATGACCCAGTCTTCTCCGCAGTCGACCG
>NZ_CAJMYY010000045.1:0-51719 GCF_905220185.1 Paraburkholderia sp. J11-2
GCCCCCACGATGCGCACCAGACCGTACGAACAATTAAAGCCACGCGTTTGGCGGCCCGCCGGGGCGGTCAACCACAAAGTCGGCATCTGGCAGATGGGCGGCGCACGTCTGTTACGCCCCGGAGCATGTTTGGAAATCGACTCTGCATCGAACTTTTGATCCGGTTCGTCGTCAACGTGCAATCTCACTGCCGAACAGAATCTCTCCCTTGTGAGTTCTTCCAGGAAGGCAGCTTTATTGCAAGTTCTTACGCAGTAATGGAGTTCGAAGGAACGACCGGAATCAGCGAGCTTATCAGCCATACTGATAATTGGCCTGATGCCAATTCCGCCGGCGACGAGTATCGAGTGCTCCATACTGTCTTCCAATGGGAAGTGATGTTTCGGCTCACTCACGCGCAACCTTGCTCCCTCCTCTAGCTGCTGGTTGAGTTCGTTAGTTCTATGCGGCCGACATCGTTCGTTAACTGGCCCGTTTGCGAAGGCTTCATCCTCGATGCGGGCTCGCCGATGGCCGGGTTCGTCACGAGAGGTTGAGACTGAAGCCTCTTGCACCTAGTCGCAGTGAGTCGGGGCACGCACACAGGAACGAAGCCTCCACGTCACGTGGTAACTCGACAGACCGCTCTGCGGCACTGAGTCTCGAATACAGACTTCCGCTCATGCTTTTGCATGAGAGCCGCGCCCTAGGCGATCACCGAGCCCGGTCGCGGGGCGCTGGTCGGCCACTTTCGGACGCTGGCCGGCGCGTCGACTTTGCCATTCGAACGTCTCGAGCGCCTAAATACCGGCCATTCAGGTACGGATTCGATCCGATAAGTTGTCAGGCAAAGCAGCCCTTCGCGCAATTACAAGTCTCGGTTTCTGCAAAAGTGTGCGCTGGTCCCTGGACGCTTGACCTTCCAACGATAGGAAGGGTGATGATCAATACGCGGGGCCTGATTAGGAGCGCAGTCGCCCGCTAACGATCCAGTTATCCACCTATTGGGCACATTCAGATGAAAGTCAACCATTTACTCACCGTCCTCTCGATCAACGTCGGAATCGTGTTGTGTGGCATCGCACTCAACGCGAGCGCGCAGCAAGCCACTGCCATGGCAAATGGGCAGATGAACATGTCTGCTGGAAAAATGGATACGCCTGCGGAAACCGGTGGGCCGCTGTCTGCGCCGACGTCGGCCTTTGAGAACAACGCGGCAAAGATGATGAAAAACATGAGCGCACCCGGATACACCGGAGATACAGACGCGGACTTTGTGGCGCACATGATCCCGCATCATCAGGGAGCGGTGGATCAAGCCGAAGTCGAGCTCAAGTACGGCAAAGATCCCCAAATGAAGGCGCTGGCGAAAAAAATCATCAAGGCACAAAAGGAGGAGATTGCCTTTATGACGCAGTGGCAGTCCAAGCACAACAAAAAGACGTGACGCGCGAGGCAGCATGGGGCGCCTCGCTGGGTCGCGAAGGCTTTCGAAGGCTCCGCCGAACGATCTCGTCTTGCTGCGACGAGCGGCGGCAGTTTGGGCCGATGACTTGACGGACAGCACGCACGCGTGGATGAACGCTGGACCTCTGAAACCAGCGTTCATGTCCAGCTAGTTTCAACGGCCGAAGTGGGTCCAGGGCGTGTCGAAACGTATTTTTCTACCGCGTGAACAATTCATGACCGGACCGGTCAAACTTTTTTACGGTGAGTTTGAAGAGTCGAATGTCACGAGCACAACAACACCCCTCGGGGCTTTAGCTCCCAGCCAACTTCACGGCCTTCAGGGTTCTTACCGCGCCCATCGTGCGAGCGTTCGGGTCAGGAAGTGTGCAGGACCCATCCAGTGCTTGAGCGTACCGAAGACGTGCTCGACGGCACCTACCACTCGTCCATCCCATCCGTTCAGTCGTCGCGCGGATACGCCTGAGACCTGCTTACGCGAGTTAATCGCCGATCATGGCACGTTCGTTGCCCTTTCTATTTTTTACGTGCTCGACCGATGATTGTTCGTATACGTAAACAATCATTTCAGTCGCGGTCTCTTTTCATGTATTTCCAGGCTTCGTACACTGGTGATCATCAACCATTGCCGAGGAGACGAAATGCAACCTTTTATTGATACCGCAGACGTGGCTCACTTCATTGGCGGCAAGACCGCCCGTGGCGCCGGCGAGCGCACGCAAGCGGTCTTCAACCCCGCGACCGGCGCCGCCGCACGCCGCCTCGTGCTGGGCGAAGGTGCCGATGTCGACGCGGCCGTGGCGAGCGCGAAAGCCGCGTTCCCGAAGTGGCGCGACACGCCGCCGATTCGCCGCGCGCGCGTCATGCTGCGTTTTCTCGGGCTGATGAATCGTCACGCTGACGAACTTGCGGCGATCATCACGGCCGAGCATGGCAAGGTGTTGTCCGACGCGCGGGGCGAAGTGGCGCGTGGTATCGATGTGATCGAATATGCCTGCGGCATTCCGCAACTACTCAAGGGCGACTACACCGAACAGGTTTCCACGGGCATGGATAACTGGACCGTGCGCCAGCCGCTGGGCGTGGTGGCCGGCATCACGCCGTTCAACTTCCCCTGCATGGTGCCCTGCTGGATGTTCCCGGTGGCGCTCGCCGCGGGCTGCACGTTCATCCTCAAGCCTAGCGAACGCGATCCTTCGGCTTCGCTCTTCATGGCGCGCTTGCTCAAGGAAGCCGGCCTGCCCGACGGCGTGTTCAACGTCGTACAGGGCGACAAGGTGGTGGTTGACGCCCTCCTCGCACACCGCGACGTGAAGGCAGTCAGCTTCGTGGGCTCCACGCCGATCGCGAACTACATCTACGGGACTGGTGCAAAGCACGGCAAGCGCGTGCAAGCGCTCGGCGGCGCGAAGAACCACATGGTCGTGATGCCCGATGCGGACCTCGACAAGACCGTTGATGCGCTCATCGGAGCAGGCTACGGCTCAGCGGGCGAGCGCTGCATGGCGATCTCGGTGGCTGTGCTGGTGGGCGACGTGGCTGACAAGATTGTGCCGCGCCTGGCTGAACGCGCGAAGAGCCTAGTCATCAAGAACGGCATGGAAGCCGACGCGGAAATGGGCCCGATCGTAACGAAGCAGGCGCTCGAGCGCATCGAAGGCTATATCGCGACCGGCGTGGAGGAAGGCGCGAAGCTCGTGGCCGACGGGCGCGGCCTGAAGGTGCCCGGCCATGAGAATGGCTTCTTTACGGGCGGCACGCTGTTCGACAATGTCACGCCCGAGATGCGGATCTACAAGGAAGAGATCTTCGGGCCGGTGCTCGCCTGCGTCCGCGTGAAGGACTTCGCCGAGGCTGTGCAGTTGATCAACGACCACGAGTTCGGCAACGGCGTGGCCTGTTACACGCGAGACGGCCACGTGGCACGTGAATTCGGCCGCCAGATCGAAGTGGGGATGGTGGGCATCAACGTGCCGATTCCGGTGCCAATGGCATGGCACGGCTTTGGCGGCTGGAAGCGCAGCCTCTTTGGCGACATGCACGCTTATGGCGAAGAAGGCGTGCGCTTCTATACGAAGCAGAAGTCGATCATGCAGCGCTGGCCGGAAAGCACCGAAAAGGGTGCCGAGTTCTCGATGCCCGTAGCGGAGTGATCTCAAGCCTTCGCTTCCTCCAACACTGGGGGAAGCGATGCGCCTATCCTCCTTGAGAGCGGCCTGCGCGCGTCCCTCGACCTTGACCATAGCCACCGCTCGATGCGGCGACGTTCGCCTCGCCCGCGCTCGACGAGCCAGCAACACATTCGCTGCTTTTGTGCGTGCGGATAGAGTTTTCTTCGGAAATCGACGTGAAACTCTGCCATTGAGATAATTGCCTTCTTATCTTATCTCGCCCGTAGTAGGTCAGTGATGTAAATCGTGCCCGTGAGTCTTTCCATCCTCTGGCAGTCGCCATACCCTCGCAATTGCTTAGGTATTCGAATCGAAGTAGTTGTGACGCTAACTTCAAGATTCGAGACGTACTGATTGCCGCGCGGTCCGCGGCGGTTCAGCTGAATGTCTGCTGCAAGCTGCCGGTCGGACGGTTAGTTGCGAGATACGCCATGATGTATCTTACGATGCAAAGTTGACGTATAAGAAATTAGCGAAGTTCTCACTCTCTCCGTTGTGAAGAGTTCACTCTCGATGTGCTACGCGCCAACGAAAGTCCCTACTCGAGCTGGCGCAGCCTGTGCGAAGAGTCAAACGCTCACGATATTGAGATGGCTGCGCTGCGCCAATACGGCGGAGCGCCGGCAGCGCGCAACGGAAGAGAGCCCTTGGCATGAAGTTCAGACTGGACTGACACAGCGTACGATGGTGGGTAGCGGTTTGACATTCGGCCCGCATAGTGTCCAATTCATTCCGCCCTCCAGATTACCGCGCTATCTCTGAGTCCCTGGGAGGTCGTCGGGGGCGTCCGGTTCGGTGGGTGGCGTTACATCTTGATCGTGTGCGGGTGGCACACTGCGCACGGCGTCGCGCAGCTGGTTGCTCTCCTGCACGTCACGCTCGCGCTGCAGCACGCGCCGCTCCTCCGCTTCCGCATCAAGCTCGGCCAACCGAATCATGCGCAGGTGCTCGGTCTCGGGTTGCTCGAACGCGATATGCATGCGCAGGTCTGCGGCCACATGCGCCGCGGCCGCCTGAAAGTCTTCCGGGCCCGACAGCGACAGCGTGGCACCGAACTTTTGCTGGGCAAATCGCAGTGCGATCTCGATGGCGTCGCGCTCGCTGTTCCACAGCCGCAATGTGCGGCCTTCATCGACGAGAAGCACCGCCCCGTCCTTAAGGTAATCAACCTCTCCGCTAGCCCGCACCTCATATGTGATCGAAGGACCGCGCCAGAAAATCTCGTTTTGTTGCTGCGGCATCTCTGGCCCACACGAGGCGGGTGCGAGCGCCATGGTACGGTCCCCATCGGTGCACTGCGGCTGGAGGCGTAGCTGCTGCATGCGTCGCAACTCGCGTAGCGCCCGATCGTCCCCGGTCTGCGCACGCTCTTGCAGGAAGTCGCGGTAATGCTCGCTGATAGGCCGCCGCGCCGCGCCCTTAAGCGCAGCGCGTTCCCTGCGGATGTGATCGCGCAACGCCGCCTCGGCCTGAAGACGCGCCACGCGGGCGGCCGACAGTTGCTCGCGTCGCTCGGTGGAGGAAAGGTCAGCGCGATCGGCGAATGTGCTCCGCACCTTGTCGAACCCTTCCCTGATCGCGCTCCGCCGCTTTTCTTCGTGTTGCATCTGTTGATCCCACGCCCGGCGCAGTCCGTCACGGTACGCCGCACGCCAATGCAGGAATTCGCCCCATAGGTCGCGTTCGGGCGCGCGACGCGGTACATATTCGGAGCGATGGGCCGTCTGCGCACGGTACATCTCGCGCAGCAGTTGTGCCGCCTCGTCCCATGGCAAGCCCATCTCTTTCGTGAGGAAGTCCGATACGTTGAGGTTTCGCGAGCCGGCCCGGATCCGGTCACCGCCATCCGCGCCCTTTCCGATGCCGTACTTTTCGACGATCAGGCCATGCGAGTGCGCGAGCGCTGCAAGCAACCGCGTCCCATCGAGTGTGACGCGGATCTGGGCGAATTCGTCGCGATCACACGCACGGCGTGCGGCGCGCGATTCCACGTGGTCGCGCGCGAGCTGATCACGCAGGGTATCTGCTTCGCGCCCGGTGGCGATGCGGGCCCGCGCGTTGAATGCCGGGTCAGCAACGTCGCTGGCAGGCAGTGTCTCAGCGAAGGGCAGAGAGCGGATCGCATCGAGCGACTGGATATCCGCGAGGCTGCGAATCGATTCGCGCGCACCGAATCCCTCCGGTAGCGATCCGCCCCCCAGTGCCGGATTCATGCCGAAAGGCTCTCGCGAACCGAACGGGCCACCAGCGCGAATAAACTTGTCAGCGGCAGACGCGGCAAGGCGGCCCCGCGCTGCGTCATCGGCCGTATCCCACGCCGCGTACATCCGGGCAGCGATCGCGTCGAGCACCGGCACGCGGTCGCCCGATGCGTCTGACCAGAGCACGCCCGCCCGCAGTGCCGGAAAATCCATGCCTGCGTCGAAATCGTGCCCGGCGCCATCGCGCCATCGCGCTCCAGGCGCTAGCTGCTCTCTTCCCGCTCGCTCGCGATCGCCAGTCCATCGCAATGCGTCAATTCGGTCGGCCTGCTGGTTTCCCAGCTCCAGTAGTGCATCAGGCGGCAAAAGCATTTGACGTCGCGCGGCGTCGCCATCCACACTGCGGCCGGACACACCTCGCACACGGTGTGGGGATTGGGTCGGCGCACCGGGTCGATTGAAGCGAGCGTCAAAGTCGTGATCTGCTCCGCGTCGCCAGCGCCTTGGGGATTCGTGGTCCGAGCCTTCGTGCTCCTGCCATTGCCGCCGCCACTTTGGCTCGCGCTGTCCTTGCGGCTCTGTCCACCAGTGCCCTCGCCCATCCCATGAATCTCGCCGGTCCCGGGATCCACGTCCATTGTCGTTTCGTCGTTCTCCGCCATCGTGTCCTCCTGCTGAGTCATAGAACCGCTGCTCGCGGTGTTCCAGAATGCGCCGCTGTTCTGTCGGCGACGCGGCCTGCCACGTCCTGTAGAAGCTGCTCCCGCTATTCAGGTACTTCATCTCCCGCGCGCGAATGTCCTGCCACTGCGCGAGGGCATCGAGATACGCCTGGGGCGTGGCGCGTGACGAGCCCGGCTGGACGTACTCCGCGTGAACATCCTGTTCAAGCGCCGCGCACTTGCCATCTGCATCGAGCTCGATGAACTCGCGCGAGAACACGAACTCCTTCAGGTTGGTGCCCTTGTCGGCGCCGGGTGCCTTGACGTTCTCGTAGGCGTCGTCGCGCCCGGCGTTACGTGTGCGTGTCTCACCGAAGGTAGCGAGCAGCGTAAGGAAGTCCTCGTAGCGCGTGACGTTGCCCGCGACCACCGCCTCAAGGATCCGGGCCTTCAGTTCGCGATTCAGTGGACGGAAAATGTCACCCTTGTACCGGCTGATCATCTCCGACGCGTCGGTGAACCGTACGCGACGGTTGTCCTTCGGACTCGCCAGCCCGTATTGCGCGTTCATGTGCTCCTGAAACGCCTCGAGGAACCTGTGGTTCCTGTCAACCTTGCCGAACGGCTCCAGTCTCCGGCCGGTCAGCAGGTTCACCTCCGGGATAACAACATGCACGTGAACCTTGCGCTCGACGAACTCGCCGCTGCGGCGATTCGCGTAGCTCTTGACCCGTGGCACGTGGGCTTCCGCGTAGAAGTTGTACTCATCAGGCCGGTAAGCAGCGAACGCAAACGCTTCAAATTCCCTCACGATTTGCTCGAGCACGTTGCGCGGGACGTCGTCCTCCTTGAACGACAGCGTGACGTGAAGGTAGCGCTCCGCTCCAGTATCCATCGACCGGATGATGTCGTTTGTCAGTGCAAGGTCGCCAGCCAGGATCACGCGTTCGTCCATTTCGTCGCGCCCCACCTCCCGGTCCTGCTTCTGGCCTTTCTCCAGATATTCCTTGATCCCATCGTGATAGCCACGTACCCGGATCAGCATCGTTCAGCGCTCCCGTTCTATGAACCGCTGCTCGCGATGTTGGACACGACGCAAGCCTGCATGACACCAAGGATGGCAAAGTGCCAATCCTTGCTACGCATATCCCACTGCGGCTAATCCACCTTCACCAGGGTGCTTTTCAGATATCGCGAGATCATCTGCAGTTGCGTGAGCAACTGCTCGTAGGTCGCTTCGGACAGCGTGCCCCGTACGTGCTCCGAGTTGGCCCAATACGCAACCTGGTTCAGGGTCCTGCTGGTCTTGTTAAAGATGTACAGCAACCGCTTGCGGTCCGTACTGACCGCAGGTCGCGCGATCACGCGCGTACGATTCGTCAGCACTGCCTGCCGGAAAAACTCGGATTGCGTAAGGCCCGACGCCGCCACCTTCGCAAGCCAGACTTCCCGGTCCGCCTCCGGGAGCCTGAATGCGATCGGCTTGCCAAGTCCCACCCCATCCTTAGCTTTCCTCCGCGGCATGGCCTAGCGTCCTGCAGGATGGGCCCAAACCACCGCCCGCGCTGGCTTGTCATACCGGATAGCATTGCTTGCCCGTGCGCGGGCGAGGTGTCTGGTCCCCCACCACAGCACCTCGTCCTCTCGTGACGCAGGCATTGCCAGCTCGCCTGCCATCCCTCGCGATGCTCCCCTCCATGGCAGGTATCGCTGCTGCCTGCTGCGTGGCGGCGGTACAAGCTGGACCGATTTGGAGTGCGGAATCATTGCCGCGCCTCCTGATCCGTTGATGTCCGTCGTACTCCAGCGAGATGCAGAATCTTTGCGCCGACGTGACGAAAGAACGCGTCGTCGCGCTGAGCCTGCCCGCTGTCGTCTGCGACATGGTGCTCGATGAGAATCCCCCGTCGTTTCATGATTGCGTGTGTACGAGACTTGCGCTCAAGGTATTCCGGTTCATCTGCGCCCATGGTCTCGACGACGATGCGATGCAGACGTGTTGCCATGTGACCGGCCGCGAGCGTGCGGAACGTCAGCTCGAAGTCTGGGCGGCACCAGAGGCTCGAACCGTCAGGCTGGCGCACCTCCCGGTCAAAGAGCGGCTTGCAAAGCGTCACATCGACACCACGCTTCCTGACCCACTCCATCACAGCAAACAGCGATTCGAGCGTCACACGCTCGTAGTGGCTGTCCAACGGAACCGGATGTGCCGCGGAATATGCGTGCTGGACGTACCCCTCGCGAAATCGGGCGTACCCATTCCGGTCGCGGTCAACTACGGCAAGCACCCAGTATGGCGGCCGCTTCAGGGCGTGATCGCGGCCGCCGGCACGGATGAACTTTATCGGGCGGACGAGGCGTTCGCCCATCGCTGTGTACTTGATTGCGGCACCGTCGCGAACATCATCAGCGACAAACAGGAGCAGCGCGCTGCGAACCTTCTTTCCTGGCCAGGGCAGCCCATCGATGAAAGCCATTTTTTCGGCAGGGCTGATCCACGGTTTGTAGTACAGGACCTGCCCCAGGGTCAACTCCGGACTCAATGCCTCGGCGCCCGCCCAGTTTTCAAGGCGCTCCCACGAACGGGTCCTATCCTTCAGCAGGTCAGCATGGACGATAGCAAACCCCGCGTCCTCGAGCAGCGTATGCATGATGCGCCCAAGGCGCGGCAGACGCCTGCCAGTTTCACCACCGCCCACGGGCGGCTCGCCGGGGCCGCCCGACGGCGCGACGCTCTCATGGAGATCGTCGAGATAGTCGAGCGCATCACCGACTGGCCTGAGTGGATGATGCTTACCGGGGACCGCCAGCGCACTATCGAGTTCGGCTTCCGGCTCCGGACCCTGCCGGAACGAGGTCAGTGCACAGCGATGTCCGCCGTACTGGTGCATGCGCACGAAATGGCGCGCGCCCTCATCGCGCACACGGGCGGTGAGCCGCGGCTGATTCTGCGAACCCGGCCAGCAGTCGCATTCGAGCCACTGCCGGACGCGCCGTCCGTCGTGCATCGCTTCGAGCACGGCCGTCACGAGTCCAACGTCGCCAGGCTGAACTTGCTGTCCCTCTCCACAGAAGCGGCGCACCGCGGCGGCTTCTTCCGGGGTGAGCGGCCGCTCGATGCGGTCGGGACGATCCCTGTCGATCAGGCGCATGGCGGGTTCTCCTCATCGCTGGTGATACGTAAGCGTGGCAAAGCGGCACGGCATGAAAAAGGCGGCGCGCGATTCAAGGTCCTTTTTCGACGGCGCCATACCTCGAATTGACCGAGCCCCTCAAGTCGCTTCCGACCGACTCGCACTCGTTCAGATAGTCGCCGCGTGCATTCGTCGTACCACCTGGATCGAAATGCCCGTGATGGAATCGCACGATGGAAAAGTACGTCGCTTCGTATTCGTCGCACGTTTTGCCACCGCTGCCACCGCCCATCACACCGGCAAGACAGAGCACCACCCCGCACGCGTCCACGTCATCGTTCGCGCGCGCCAGCGGCGTCGCGAGTGCGCATATGAGGAGCGCACGGCAAAGTGCGCCCGCAACTGATCGTCGTTTCATTGCGTCGCCCCCTATCGTCCGAACAGATGCAGGCCGGCCAGAATGGTCGGTAGTGCCACAGACAGCGCCGCTGCGATGATTGCCGCAACCAGCACCCAGCTCGCGATCTCCCCGCGACTGACGAAACCGCCACGACGTCGTTCGTGCCGGAGTAGTTCGCGCAGGAGCTCACGACTACGGCCGTTCGCTTCGTCGTATTGGCGCAGCGACAGTTCGGCGAGCAGCTGATCGCGTGCCTCGCCGAAACTGGCGGCCTTCTCCAGCACGTCCAGGCTCGCTTCGGAGAACTGCTTCAAAAACTGCTCGTGGCGCGCGGTGAGCCGTAGCATCAGGAGCTCACCATCGTCCTTAAACTGTTTGCGATACGCCTCGACCAGCTCGCCGAGCTCCTTCACCTCGCGGCGCACATTCGTTACCTCACCTAGCGCGGCAGCAATCAGCTCCTCGCGGATCGCATCGTCCTTTGCGCCCATGTCAGCTCACCAGTTCCGCGAACACCACGTCGAGTTCAGATGTGACCCGGCGTGCGAGCCGCTTCAGTGCCACCATGCGCCGGATATGCGCGCGTTGCTCCTCGGGCATGCCGGAGTCGATTGCCTCGGCGTTCATGGCGAGGTAGTCCGCAGGATCGTTCCGGATATCGGCAATGGTCTTGCCGATCCCCTTGATCTTTTCGAAGATGGGATTCTCGTAGATCACGGCATTGGGGTTAAGGGCACACCAGCCGTCGCGCCCGACCGCCTCGAAAAGCCTCGAAAATGCGCTCGTGAGATCCTGCTTCGGGTCGACCATGTTGAAAACAACCCGGATTTTCTCGCGCGGGACGCCAATTTGCTGGAGCGTCTGAAGGGTTGAAATGGTGTCGACCTGCTGCTTGGCCCCGGCCACAGTTGGCACGACGAAGCGGTCGTAGTCCTGGTGCGAACCGTCATAGCGGTTCATCAGCGTAATGAAGTCTTCGACGTTCGACGCGCCGACGTCGACAACGGCACGGCTCACGCTCATCAGCCGGTCCTGCACCTCGTCAAACTGGCTGCCGCGCAGGGCGGCCGTGTCGGTGCCGTCGGAATTGATCGATTCGATAGAAATCACCACCGCTCCTTCCAGGCGAGGTGCCAGCACATGACGCGTGACGGTCGTCTTGCCGACGTTGCCTGAGTGATTTAACACTGCTATTTTCATGCTTCGCTGCTCCGGAGAAGAATTGGCAGGAGTGGCCGTCGTCTGCACGGGGCCAGCGTCCGGCTTCACGTAACGATCAGGGTTCAAGTTCAAACGGCGGCGCGTCATGTCCGGCCTCCAGCGAGGGTTGCTCCGACGCGCTCTCCGTAGCGGCGCTCCCCGCGTGCTGCTGGCCGGGCTCCTGCGTCGCACGCTCGCGCTCGATCTGCTCGCGCACCGCCTCGATCGTCGCGTCACTGACCTGTGGCATCGGAACCTCGAGCGGACGGTTAGTTGCGCGCGCCTCGGCCACGGCGCTTTCGAACTCCCCTCGCAGTTGCTCCTTCTGCTGCTCGGGCAATCCTTTGATTTCGTCTTCCAGCACCTCGCGCGCAGCCTGCTCCTTGATGCGCTCGCGCGCCGCTTCGAGTGTGGCCTGTTGCTCCTTCGTGTAGCGCCAATTGCCATTCAGGAAGCGGTCACGCGCCTCGTTAATGCGGCGCTGTTCGTTGACTTCCCGGCGCACACTCGCCATCTGTTGACGCTGCTCGCGCGTCGGCAAGCCTGCCACGTCGGGTGACGACACCAGCCACTCATTGCGCCGGCTCGTCACGGGCTTCGGATCGATTTCCCGCCCCTTACCGTCGAACTGCCGCTGCAGGGCGGTGACTTGCCGGGTGCTACCTTTTTCAAGCTCGACGCGCTGCCCGATCTGGACACCGCTGTCCGCAATCGCCCGTTCGAGATCGAGGCCCCAAACGGTGCGCTCTCCTGCCTGTGTGCGGACGGTCGCGTAGTAACTGTCCTTGTGCTTTGGATCGTGATTGAAAGGCGCCGGCCCGTGCGCGAGTAGCTCACCCGCCGTGACTCCCGGCGGAGTCGTGGTCTGGAGCGTGGCTTGTGCCTGCTGTCGCGCGTCGCCCTGTGCTAGGCCGCCGGTGGCGCCGGCGCCAGATCGAACCGGCGTGGGTGCGGGACTCTCCGGCCCAGGAAAGCCGTTACCCTTATTTGGGCGAGGTGCCTCACCTGCTGTGCGCGGCGCGCCCTTCCGCGCCCCCCTGTTTTCGCCCGACGCAACGGGTTGTTCGGGGCTTTTCGCATCGGCCTCTGATTCAATCGTATTCGTGCGTGCCGGTTCGCCAGCTGTCGACCGTTCGCCGGCAGCAATACGCATCGCCTCACGCGCGGCAGCTAGTGTCGCCCGATCCTGAGCCTTAGGCCGGAAGCCGCGCGAGGGCACGCCGGCCAGTTCGGCGGCGATCCACGCTTGACGGCGAAACTCGTCGCTGCCCTTCAGTTGGAGCTCGCTCCAGTGCTTCGCCTGAGCCACCGCAACCATGTGCTGGATCACGTCGCGATCTTCGCTCGCCGTGGCCAGCGAACGGCCCTTGTCCTCGAAATGCACGGTCTCGCTCTTGCGATCGAGATACTTGCCCTCGAATGCCACATACTGATCGCGAACCGACTTCGGGACCTCGTAGCCGGTCTTCTCGATGATCGGCTTCGGCTGGATGGCGTTGTCGGTCTCCTTCGCGGCAAGCGTCCTCCCAATGCCGGCGGCCGGTGTGACAGCGTTATTGACCGGCGGGCTATCCTTGAGCAAAGCTTCAACCTCCTTCCGGTCGGTTCCGCGTATTTTCTTCATCCGCTTCTGCGTTGCTTCGTCGAGCGACGCTTCAGTTGCCTTCGACGCGGTACGTACATCGGGCTCATTTGCCGGTAACGTCTGGCGCGCTCGGATAGCCGACGCGTCGTCGGAATTGGCGGCGTCGCGCTCGTGGAACCCTAGCTGGTCCTCCGGGAATTCAATCTCGTTCATAGCCTGGCTCCTTCAGATACGGGGAAAGGCGCGGCCGCGGGCTTGTCACCCGAGGTCGCATCAGGTAGCACCTCGCTCAGGTAGGGCATCAGCTTGAAAAGCGAAGCGCGAATGCTGGTACGGTTGGCAAAGTGGACAGCTTTCAGCACATCGATTTCGTGCTCGCGCACTTCGCGCACCAGTGTGGACGACGCCGCCATCTCGGCCGCCTGGGCACGGCGCACGTCGTTCTGTCGATGCCACCACTGCTCAACGTCGATCTGCGGCACCGGCGCGCAGAGTTCCCGTTCCACGAAGGCCGCGTGTTTCATCTGTGCTTCGTCCGGAAACTTCGGCGCAAATCCAAAGAATTCGCGCCGGCGATTGGCTTTTTGAAGGCCCGCCATGACGCCCTGCAGATACGGGCTTTGCTGCACAAGGCGATCCACCATCTCGGCGTCTTCGTAGTAGTACGCCTTGTCGCACAAGATCGGATTGCACCCTTCGATGGTGATGATCTGCCTGCGTCTGGGCAGGCCACGCAATTCCTGAGGCAGCATCAGCGGGCGCGCGTGTTCGGTCTCGTTCGTGTTTGTGGACGAACTGCGACCTCGGCTGCGCCCGCGCGAACGCGCGAGATAGGTGAACGTTCCCAGCATCTTCGAATACTCTTCGGAATCCTCTCGTGTCCGGGGCGCAAAAATATTGCGCATCTTGCAGTTCACAGCGAGCGTCTGCGCGCCGTGCCTGCCGTACAGCTTCGGGTCCTCGAGCTGGGACATGCTGTGGAAAATCAGCATCAGGCGAAGGTTGTAGCCCGCAATGAAGGCATTGGCGGTGTCGATGATGTCGATTTTTCCGGGGGCCGTAAATTCGTCCATCATCAGCGCGCACTGATATTGAAGTTCAGGGTTCTCGGCGGGTTGCTCGCGCGTATTCAGATCTATCAACTGTGAGTAGAAGAGGTTCATGAGCAGCGCGCCGGCCTTGAGTTCGTTCGGCCTGATCGACACGTAAATCGACATGGGCTTCCGGCGCACACTTGCGAGATTGAAGTCACACCGCGACGTTGCTGCGTCTACGATTGGATTGATGAAGACATTCAGCGGCGCGGTCATTGTGGACACGATGTTCCCAAATGCCTCCTTCGACTGGGACAGGAACCGGTTCAGACAGTCCAGGCATTCGAAGCTGAGCGCGGGCAGCGCAACCGCAGCATTCGTACGCGTGCTGACGATCGAAGAAATATGCTCGCGGATCGAGCGCCCCTTTCCAGAGGCCTGCCGCAGCACCTCACCAAACGTGCAGAGCAACGACGGCGTCTCGAGCAGATACAGCACGATCCCGATAAAGAGATTGCGTGCGTTGTCGTTCCAGTATTTCAGCCGTGGATCGACGTTCGACGGATAGAGATGTTCGCCGATGGCCATCACATCACCTACACGCGTATAGGCTGACCGGTGTTCAATGTATGTGAATGGGTTATACGCGTGCGTGCGGCCGTCTTCGGCAAACGGTGCCCACAGCCACGTTTCCTGCCCGCACTGGCGCCGATAGCCGGAGGTGTACAGGAAATTTTCGCCCTTAATATCCTCCACCACAACCGAATGCGGATACGTAAGAAGATTCGGGATGACCATGGATACGCCCTTGTCGGCGCGCGTGCCGGCGGCAAGCATCAGGAAGTCCTGGCCGTGGTACTTCAGGTATTCGCCCTTGTACTTGCCGACGATAAACGGGGGGTACACTTGGCTCATGGCTCGCGACCCCGCCGATCCAGCAGGCCGGCTTTCTCGATATCGCGCCTCGAAGCGAAGCGGGCTTCGCCAAACTGGGCGACGCGTCCGCGGCTCTTAACCAGCGCCATCGTGATCACCGCCACCGGCAGGCCGCCGATCGCTACCGAGAGCAGCGTGCAGACCTTCAGCGCACGCCGAACCGCGGGCACATCGCCGTACCCCAGCCAGTAATCGTGAAGCGTGAATACGCCTGCCGTTTCAGGCGGCAGCTTTTGTATGCGCGCGAAGAGCACGCCACCGATGTACTGGCCCAAGGCCACCGCACCGGCCACGATGACCAGCAATATGACGCAGGGGACAACGATCCTGAGATATCTAGGCATGGCTTCCCTCAATTCTTGGTCACGACGATGCAACCGTCGTCGATGCGGAGCCTCACGTGTATCGCGATCCCCGTCTCCTTCCCTACTCCGTTTCATGTAGCACGAGGCGCCGGTGCGGTTGCATTGCAGTCGCGCACGTCATCGAACCGTCCATGGCGCGCAGGCCCGTTCGATGACCCGCACCGGGTCGTCGGCTCCCAAAGCAGATAGCGCCATTCCTCGCAAACGGCGTATCGTGCTATCGCCCAGCCTGTCTGATGCATGAGGGCAAATTCGCCATCCGTTCGCCATCTGCACACGACGCAATCTGCAACAGCGTTCGCCGATTCCTTCACCACGGCGAAGCTCACGAGATACCGCCCAGCAGTTGCCATTTGCCGATCGGGTCGTACCAGATTTCCGCAAGCCGTTTGTTGCGCATGAAGAGCACCAGATCGATCGTCGAACGCACCTGGTCCATAATGAAACGCCAATCGAGTGTCTGGCCCACCGCGCTCTGCTTGACGAGCGTGGCGATGCGCGAGTGGGCCGAACGGGCGTCGTTGCAATGCACAGTTGTAATGCCACCAGGCGTACCGGTGTTCAGCAGCGTGATGTAATCCCACGCTTCATCGCCTCGTAGCTCGGCGAGGAACACACGATCGAACTTCATACGCAGTGTGGAGCGCACGAGATCCTTCGCGGGTAGCGTGTCGCTGAAAAATAGATGGACGTGATTCGAATGGTTTGGCAGTGAGAGCTCCGGCGTATCTTCAATCGTGCCGATTCGCTCACACGACGGTACGAGGTCAGAGAGGCCTTTATTCAATGTCGTCTTACCGGAGCCGGTGCCACCAGCGAGCGCGATGTTCAGCCGGTTGGCGACGGCTAGCTCGAGCATACGTACGACGTCGCACTGGCTCCTCGCCCTCAGCATTTCAAGCTCAAACGGCTGAAGCAGATCGTGGTGCGCGCTATCACGCCGCGGCGACACATCTCGATAGCCACTGAACCAGCCGTTCTCCTCGTACTCGTAGACCGTATACCGAACATTCGACGGAATGCGGATCGTAATCGAGATGGTGTCCTGCTCACAGGCGGGCGACATCAGCACGTGTCCACGCTCACCATCGGGCAACACCACAGGATGAATAGGCTGATTCATGGAGAACTTGCCTCCTTTCATCACGGTGAGCGCATTCGCAAGCTTAAAACAAGCATCGAACGTGCAGGCAGGCGCATAGTGCCGCCTCCAGCCGTCCGATCCCTCCGTCCAGATCTCGCCCGGCCGATTGATCGCCACTTCGGTCAGTGAGCCGTCGAAGAAGTTCGATATGCCCATCTGTTTCAGGAAGTTCCGGGCGATGGTCCCCTTCTCGATCACGTCGATAATCGCAGAGTCAATCATCAGCAATCCTCCCTAACTCACAATCAAACTGTTCGACGTTCGACAACGTGATCCACTCGGTGCGCTGGATGCCTCACAGCGGTAAATCTTCCGGAAATTGAACCCGCATCCTCATCGACAAGAGCCAGGCCTCTGTTCATTGCTGGCCTGTATTGCCAACCTCGTTGCCGTCCAGGTCGACGTTTTCATACACACTTCTCAGATCGATATCCCGGGCCACAAAAATGTTGATCAGTGAGCCCTGATTCGAATACGCGGTCGGCGGAATGTTGATCGTGGAACGCAACGTTTCGGCCGCCACTTCCTGTGTCGCGTTCGAACTGTTCGTGAAGGTGATCGTCTGGCCCGCGCCTGTCGCCTTGTTGGCAAGCGCCTGGCCGAAATCGCCGATCAGGCTCACCATGAGCGCCCCCTTGTAACGTAGCCAGAAGTGCTCGTCGACGTAGGCGGGGATACCTGCCGCGCCTAGCGTGTCGGTTGCCGGTGAGTGGAGCGGGATATGCACGTCGCCGTCGTCAATCTCGTCCCAGATCGCACCGATTACGGCCTGCCCCTGCATCACGGCATCACGCGTTTCACCCTTGGCAATCGCCCCCTTGCGCACCAGCAGCGTCGTGCCGTCGTCGGACCAGACATCCTGAGCTATCGGGCAACCGATCAGACCGGGCCGGTCGGTCCGGATTGCCGTCGCCTGCCCACAGCGGATCATCGTGTTTCGGCTGAGCAGGTAGTGACGGTTGGACCGGAACGAGGCCTGCATTGGTTGCAGCCTCGACGGCTGCAGAGATCTCTCCAGTGCGCCGCTGTTAGAGCTTCCGGTTTCCGCACGCGGCGCGCCGTTCACGCCCGCCTCGCCGCGCAAGGCCGACTGGCCCATCGGGCGCACCATGCCCGCGAGGCCCTGGTTGTCACCACCAGCATTTTCAGTGCTCGCTTGGCCGTTGCGCCCGAACGCATCCATTGATCCGCCGCCGGGAACGTCACCCGTCCCACCGACGCCCCGCTCGTTCCCAAGCGCAAGCACACCACCCGACAGACGCCGTTCGGCCGGCGTCAGCGGCCGCGCTTGATTGCTAGCCGCTTGCCCCATCCCGGCTTGTGACGCTGCGCCCGAGGGCTGTGTGAGCCTGGCGCGTGCTTCGGATGCGGCGAGCGCTGCGGCAGCTGCGTCCGAAGCGGCCTTGGCCTGCGCTGCCTCGTCGCGCTTGATGCGGTCCTTCTGCGACTCAATATCTGTACCGGTGTCGCTACTGCCCGAATCTTTCGGCTTTCTAAGATCTGCCGCCTTTGATTCCTCATGTTGCTGGAACACACGCTGCAGGTAGATCGTCAGCGCCGAAGCGCCGAGCGCGATCATGGCAAGCGCGACCAGCGCGATCCGCATCTTGCCGGTTCGCGTCTTGCGCCGCGCCGGAAGCTCAAGCGAAGGCTGCGGCCCGACATCGGGAGATGACCCATTCGCGATTTCGTTGCGCTCTTTCATCTGTATATGCGCAGAGCTCAGCTGCCCGGATTCGGAGTGGGGGTAGACGTTTCATGCCGGCGCGTGAGCCGCGCCGTTCCCGGCAGGGACGAGCCCGAAGCGTCATAGCGCCCGTCTGGCGAATAACCGTCATTGCGGATACCAAGCACCGACTGCCCGTACCGAATGACGAACGCTTTCGAAACCTCGTGGACGACGACGGTATCGCCTTCCATGTGGTAGTTTGCGGTCGCCTCACTGTCGTCAGGCAGCTTCGTAAAGATCGTCGGGAGATCGCGCGTGGTCGAATACTTGAAATACGTAAAGCGCCCGTCGTCCCACAGCAGTGTCGGCGCAAGCACCCGATCGCCGCGCATCATGTACTGCATGTTCGACGCATTAGCGGTCGAGACCGCCGGCACCGATGGCGGCACGCCCGGACTACCCGCCGCCTGCAAACTCGCCGTCGGCGCTGTCCCGGGGATCGGCCCGTGTGAAGCAGCGCCGAGCGTCGCTGTGACCTCCTGCTCCCGGCGCAGTTGCGCGGCGCTCGCCTTCGCGCGCGTATCGGGATAGTTGAAGCGCAATATCCATGTGGCCGGCTGGACCGCCGTCGCGTCGGCCAGCGATATCGCGTAGACACGACGGTTCGTCACGATGAGGAAGTTGGTCTGCGGCTGCAGGGCCTGAGGCTTCAGTAGCGCACCGCTATCGTTCATGCCGAGTGACCACGCCCTCCTGTCGCCCATTCCGGCGCCATTGTCGATCACATGTTCACCGGGCTCGAACTGGATGAATACGGCAGTTCCCGCAGCAGTCGCGACGCGATAAGACTGGTTAGGATCATAGGTCGCGCACTGAACATGCGGATCGCCGCCGCAGCTATGCGGTGTTTCGACGGCGAACGCCGCGGTGCCCGCCGCAAGCGCGGTCGCGAGCGCCAGAGCGGGACAGGCGGGAAACACGCGCACCGTCATGCGGCACCTCCGCTCGACGACATCGCGGAAGCGGCCGGCGCTGCGCTGCCGCCTGGCGAGGCATCGGCAGGCGCGCGCGTCCAGTCCCGTGAAACTTCATAGCTCGCGCAGCGAAATCCGTCCGGGTCGATATCCTGTTCGTCAGTCCTCTCGGGAACGTTCACACGAGTAAAGGCCACGGTCGCGATCCAGAACGTCGGATCGGGACGCTGTGCCGCCGGGTTCAGGGGGATCAGTTGCCTGGAAAAGAAGACCTGCGCGGTCGACCCAACAAACGTAATCGAGCCGACACTGGCAATGACCCGCGCCTGGTCCTTCAGCATCTTGAGGGGACCGCCACTTCCCCGCATGAAGGTGTCGTAAATTTGTTTCTCGCGATCGTCACTCATCACCATCACGGCCTTGTGAGTGTCCTCGATCGTTTCCCAGTCGTAGCTCTCGCGCAGCACAACATAGGTATGGAGGTCATGGCGGTCAGTCTTTTGCGTAAAGGTCACATGGCCGTTCGCCGTCGTCGGCAGGACATCCACAGTGCCCGTCGTATCGTTCACTCGTAGTACAGCGGGTGGATTTGGCCTATTTAGTATTCCTAAAGCTCCCATGCCAAAAACGGCAGCAAGAGCGACGCCACCCGAGAGCACCGACCTGCGGTCGGCAATCCGCGCCTTTTCTTGCGCGGCCTGCACCTTCGAGCGCTCGAACGTGAGCGCCTGTTTCAGGTACCATCCCACCACATCGTTGCCAGCTAGATCGAGCGTCTCGTGCTCTGCCGGAGCAACGAATGATGCAGTCTCCGCCTTGCGCCCGCGCGCCGGCATCGCTGCGGCAATCCACCGCCTGATCAAGGCTGACATCCCACCCTCACTTCTGTTGTGTCCGGCTCACCTGCGCCGTGATCGGGTTGACGGGTACCCACTGACCTGTGGGCTCCGGCGGCTTCGGGGGTGAACTGCAGCCCGAGAAGATCGCCACCACCAGGACGACGGCTATCGCCTCCACCTTTCTCGCGATATAGGTATGTCTTGCTTTCACCTGGCCCTCACTCTCTCTCGGGTGTTCAAAAGAACAGCTTGATCGATACGATCGTACCGATCGTTGCTACCACGGCGGCGATCAACCACCACCGCGCCATCAGTAGAAGGAATCGGGCCATTGCTTACCCCGCTTCGCGCAGACTGCCTCCGGTCGCCGCCTTGCCAGCACCACCAAGCTTTCCGAGTTCGGTCGCGAGCCTGGCGACAGTCCCGAGCTTGCCCACCATGGTGGAAATTCCGACCCCGCCGGCGAGAGACGAGGCGAGGCCAGGCAGATTCAGTGAAATGATCCAGAACGACAACCCCATGACGTCGAGCTCAATAACCTGCGCGAGAGACGGAGAGCCATCGAGGGGCACAATACCCATCGCAAAATTGACCTGCAGTGCACATGCGGCCGCGAAAAGCGCGACCAGCAAAACGTAGTTCATGCACTGCCCCACCCAGTTCCAGAAAAACTGCCGCACCGGCGGGAAGAGCGCGGCCGAAATGAACAATGGCCCGAGGGCGAGCAAAAGGCCGAGCGCGAATTTCGCGAGAATGATGTAGGCAATCGCAATCGCCATGAAGGGAGCACCGAGAATGATCATCAGCGCGATCGTCCAGATTGCGGCAATGATCTTGAGACCAGACGCCTGCAGGTAAATGGCCTGTGCGGCGTTGATATAGGCGTTGAGCAGGTTATCAAGCCCCGATACTGGGTTGCTGCCATCGGTCAACGTGCCTGCAAGCTGCTCTCCCAGCCCATTGAAAAACGGAACAACATAGGTGCTGTAGAACTGGATATTCATCCCACAGGTTAGGATGAATGTCCAGGTCACCACCCGCCTCATGAAGTCATCGATCGGATCATCATTGCGGCCCTGCCAGTAGCCCCAACATACGAGGAGTACGTAGATACTGAAGCACACGGCCATCAGTGGCGAAATCAGCGAAATAATTCGCGTCGAACCGGACGAGATCGTGTTCAGCACGTTCTGATCGAACGAATTCGTCATTGACGTGAAAAGCTGGATAGCTGCCACGGATGCCTCCTGCTTCAATCAAGGGGATGGCCAAGTAGAACTATTTCAGTCCTGCCGCGCCCGCTTCGGCAGCGTCGCTCGCCGGATTGATACCTTTCGCCTTGCGTTCAGCAGCCAGTTTTTCTGGCGTCGTACCAAGAAATGAAGCATCGAACTTAAGATCCTGCTGTTGCTGCTGCGCCTCCTCCAAGTTGTGCTGATAACGGTCCCATGCGAGATATCCGAGATAGCCTGCGATCACAACCAGCAGGGAGATAACTGCTCCGAGAAGTGCTTTATTGGCCATTGGTTTTCCCCAGGAAAGCGTTGTCGAACTCTCGATCACGTTGCTCCTCCGCGAGTCTGAGTTCTTGGCCCTGCAGGTTTGCAGTGAGCTGCAGGCGCGTCTGGTCATTTGTCACCATCGCCTCTTCGGCGGCCAAACGGTTTAGAAGGTCGGCCTTCTCGGTCGGATCCTGAGTCAGATTCGATTGCTGCATGAGCGACTGGATGTTGCTGAAACGCTCCATGATCGCCGAGTACGCCTGTTCGTCCATCGCCTTGTTGGCGGCGAGTGTGTCGTAGTAGCGCTGCTGGGCGGGCGTGCTCGCCCCGGTCATACCCTCCTGCTGCTCTATGGTCTGCATGGATGAACTAATGCCCGAGAGGCTGCCAGCCCTGACTTGCGAGTAGATGTCCTGCCACTCATCGGGTAGATAGCTGCGTAGTGCCGGGTTGTTCGCGATCGTCCCGAGGCCGCTATTACCGGTGATGGCACGGATCTGATCCTCCTGATTCTGGATCTGCTGGACGAGCTTCTGCACCATCGTCATCTGCTGCGCGAGCTCCGCGGGCGAGATGGTCGGTACCCCCTGGGCTTGCGCGGTCAGCCCAACGCAAAGAAAAGAGACGACCGGAAGGCCGCGGCGCGTGAGTCCTCGGAATGCGGTCGATACGGCAATCAAAGGTTCCACGGATATCTCCATTCGGTTTGAGGGTCAGGCCGCTGCCACTTCGGTCATGATCTGCACGAGATGGCCGTAGACTGCTTCGAGCTCCGCACGCTTGCGCATCAGTGCCACGGTCAGTTCATCGCTCCACAGCGCCTCATCCACGCCGTACTTCGCGATCAACCGCGTACGCTGCTTGCGTTCGAATACGCGGTACAGGTAGACGGGCAGCCATACGTCGGGATCATTGCCCACGTCGGCGCGCACGCCATCGAGAATCAGGGCGTTTTCTCGGTCGCCTGAAAACACGGCGATCGCGTCGTCCATACCGCGCAAGTCGAAACTGGCGAAGGCCGACTGATTGCCCTGCTTGATCAGGACACCGCGTGATTGCGGCGTCAGTTTCCTGAACTCCTGAAATTCCTTCTTTGTCTGGCCATCGCGCAAATACGGTGCCTCTTCGGCAGCAGGGTCGGCAAGGTACAGCTTCGTCGCGATAAGGCTGCGCAGCGCCGGATACAGGTCGGCCGCCTTCTGTGCCTGCTCCGGCTGCTGCGTGAGCACAATCATGAATTCGCCTTCCTTGCGACCGCTCGCGAGTGTTTCCTCGATCTGCTCCCGGATCGTGCGGAAGCGGATGGGCAACCAGTATTCTTCAATAACGGTCGCCATCAGCGCACCCTTCTTCCGCATGAGATTCTTCAGGTGAAAGAGCCACGCGAACACCGCCTCTGACGGCTCATAGTTCTCTACGAGGAATGCCTCGACATCAAAGCCGATGCACCGCTGCTCGGTGAGGTTCAGCGAAAGGTTTGGCGGGTTGTCGAACACCCACCAGAACCGGCCGCTCTCCGACTTGCACCAGATCGACAGGCGCGCACGCAGGCAGTCGTCGCCCTCGTCCGGGATGCTGTCCAAAAGAATGCTGAAGCGACGCAGCCGCACATCTTCAATATCCATGACTGCGTCGACGGCGGTACGGCAATGGGCTTTCTCGGTTGCAGTCAGGTCAAGCTTGACGGGTTTGCCTTGATGATCGGGGCCGCTCTTGCGGCAGCACAATTCAACGAGGCCGTAGAGAAATTCGCGGTTTTCTGCGGTATCAGCTAACTGGAACGGCGCCCAGCCAGTAGGTGCGCCCTTCTCCACGTAGACATACGCCCCGCCCAGCATGCGAACAGTCGGCTCCCAGCCCCGTCCCTTGTCGAGCACAAACAGCAACGGTTCGAACCGCATGAGCAGGGATATTGCCGAGGCAACGAGGGTTGTCTTGCCAGTACCTGTCGTCCCCTTCACCTCGGTATGACCGGCTAGTCTCTCGGCCACGTTGACATCACCCAGACGTGTCGCGTGAAAATTGAAGTTATAGACGTTGTTAGCCTTCGTGCGAAACGGAACGATCGCCGACCCATCACCGACGGGATTGCCCTCCGCCTTGCCTGTGGAGTAGTCGTGACACGCATTCATCGAAGCGAAATTGCGCGAGGACTGTACCTTGGGCCGCGGCTTGACCCTTGCGCCTGGCACCTGAGAAAAGTACGTGAACGGCGCCGAGCCGGTAGCGGTCATCCATTCGACGCCGCATTCATTGCGCGAACGTGAAACAAACAGATCGCCGTTTGTGATCGCCTCCTTCGCCGTCTCGCCATAAATGACTGCCGCGCCGTGATACTCCCCGAAGCTGAGCTCGCCTGTGTTGACATATCCCTGGGCCTGTCTCAGCTCCTTGCGCTGATGCTCCGCCTTGTCGCCAGCGGACTCCAGCTTGTTGACAGCCGAATCGATCGCCCGGTTCGCATCGAACCCGGTGAGGCAGTTGAACGATTGGGTTATCGTGAACTCCATTGGCAGCGTCAGCAGCGGATTCAACTGGCCCCAGCCCGGCTTGTCTGGAAATCCCCGCAAGTCAAGGCAGGTTGCAAACTGCCGACCAGCCGCAACCCCGGGCCCACGAATCGCCACCGTGTTGTAGCCGAAATGCAGATAGCTTGACGGGATGACGTCGTTACCTGGCTCCGCCGCGACCGGCACGTCAGTCCATACCGCATTGATGAGGTCGCTGACAAAGCCGTACTGTTTCGAGAAGAGCATCTGCATGCCGTTCATGTGCGTGCGCGGATACACCTCAAGCGGCCCTGCCTCGTAGTCGGCGAACTGCAGCACCGCCTGCTTCGCGAGCGATTCGATCTCCTTCAGGCCATCGTCGAAATCCTCGTACTTCAGGATTAGCGAGAAGTAGTAGCGGTTTTCGTAAAAGCGGTCGTCGTTGAAGTGCCCAATGTATTCATGCGCGAACCACTGCATGAAGCGCTGTTTAAACCGATAGACGCGGTCAAAATTCACCCTGCGCCGTGCGAATGTCGTGCAGTAGCCGAGCCGGCCTCCCAGATCGCGCCCAAGCTTGCTGTAGGTTTCTGTGTCACGGTCGAAGATGCGTTCGAGCGCCGGATTGTCGTGCACCTCAAATGGCACACCGCTCATCGCGAGCGTCACCATGAACCGGTTGCCGTCAAGATGCTGGACGTGCTTCGTGACCGGATGACCGAACCTTGGCAGCCAGTCCTCGACGGCGCCGAGGCCGCCAAGTATCTCACTCGAAATTTCGGGCTTCTGTGTCATGACTCTTCCGGATCGAGCTCGCGCAGACGGTGCGTGCCGCGGGGCAATGGGCTGAGAAAGTGGCGATAGACCCTTCGCTGGCGTCCGTAACGAAGCGGCGCCAGTGTCAGCGTGTTACCAAAGCGTGGAGCGGCGCGGCTCGCTCTGACGGACGCGCGGAGCTTCTGCATCAGAAAGTAAAAGCGACAGCGCATCTCAAGCCACATGATGCGCAGTCCCTGATCGTCGGTTTCGCACACCTTCTTGAAATAAAGAAGTACGGGGCCTCCCAGAAAGACAAAGGCAAGCCCCCCCGGTCCGAGGAAGAATCCAACGAACATCGCGAGCAGCATGGAAGACACAACGACCACGAGCATAGCCATGTAGGGTACACCCCAGATGTTCGGCGTACGGCCCAGTCCGTTGAAGCCTGGATAGTGGGCCTTCTCATCTGACATGGCGCGCTCTCAGGTAAAAAGGTTCCACAGGTACGGGGCGAGAGTACCGACCACGGCGCCTACCACCGCGACCTTGCCGCCCAGCGTAACGAATTCTGCCCAGTGCGCGCGGTCCGCCCAGCATTCCGCGCCCTTCCAGAGCAACACACATGACGCGATAATTCCCAAGATTGTGTAGAGCCAGATCTTGAACGTATTCGCGCCCTGCGTCGCCGAGTCCAGACCGCTGGCGAAGGCCAGTTGAGTTCCGGTGATGCTGGTCAGAACGAACGCCATCCGCATATAGCCTGTGGCACGGCAGCCAGCAACGTATGCCACATATTTCCTCTGCAGTACTGATTTCGAAGATTTGAGCTTGATCCGGCTACACATGATTCCTCCATCTGTTCGCAATCGATCAACTGCCGCGCAGCGGCGGGGTCAAATTCATTTGCACGAGTTACCGTCGCACGGGTAATCCCCAAATGCATCCCAGGACGGATGTGTGCGTGAGGCGGGGTCACTTCCCACTTCGTCCCCTGATGTTGTCGCCCGGCGCACGTGATTCGGCCGCGGCAAAGATGCTTTCATTACCGCCGGCCGATTCATAACGACCGGAATCGCCGGCACAACGTTTACTGGACCTTCCGCGTACTGAGCGTTCGCCGACACGCGGGAAACGTAGCTCGCACCATCGAGCTCAGTGACAAATCCACGCTTGAAGTTTCCGCTGTAGTAGCAGCTGATTGCGGCGCCCATCGCCCGCCCTTCGGAACCGATGGTCTCAATTGCACGTTCGTAGCAGCGACGCAGGATGTCCGCGCTAGCGCTCAAATTCGCACACATGTCGAATACGGTTTCGTACGTCAGGCCGTAGCGGGTCAAATTGACCTTGTTGATCTGGCCTAGCCCCAAGCTGAAGTTGATGCCGCGTGCATCCAGTGCTTTTGCCGTCGCAAAAGCTTCCGCGCGATTGCGGGGCTGATGCACCAGATGGCCACCGACAATGCCAATCGCATAAGGGTTGAAATCGGATTCCGTACGGACGATCGCCTGGAGTGTGATCGGATGAACAGCCGGAGCACACTGTTGTGCGAGAGTATCGAAATCTATCGACATCATGGCAACCTCGAAAACTTCGGCGATTGACGCGAACCATTAGTCATGCCCATTTTCCTCACTGGCTACCGTGCAGGATTCCAACAGGGACATCAAGCACTCGTTTCCGTACGTGAACGCGGCCTGCCTTAATATGTCACTCAATAGTGACACTCCGAGTGACACTACGCGTCACTATACGTTAGTGTCTACGTAGTGTCAAATGTTGCACCTATGGATGACACATTTCGCTCCCAGTTCCGGCTGCCGTGGCCGGTCTACCTCCAACTTAAAGCGGCGGCGGCGGCGAGCGGGCGGTCTCTAAACGGCGAATTGGTGGCACAGCTCAGCAACGCCCTGTTAACACCAAGCGACGAGGTCGCATTGGGGAAGGTTGCTCCCTCTCCCTTGACAACCGACCAACTCTCCCAGGTTCTAGGGCATATCGGCCTGCGGAACCTGCTGACCCCAAAAGAATTAGATACGGTCGCTAAGCGACTACAGGCACTGCTCGCTAGTGACAAGTAAGTGCCCTCGCGAGGTCATATCACTCTCGCGGATTAAGCGCCTGTGCGAACGTTACCGTGTGCAGACGGCGCGAAAGCACACCAGCCGCTTTCCCTCCACTTCGGCGTGCCGGGCACGAAGCTCAACGATCAGCTGCGCGTTCTTCGAGCGTGACTCACGCTTTGCGCGCTCGGCCAACCAATCGTTTAATTCCTTGGGTAATCGACACTGCGAGCGAACGACGTCACTCATTCCCACCTCCCCTTACGTACTTTCGTCGTGCTACCTGTCACATCGATCGTCGAAGGCAACACTCAATCGACACCGCACTGACACTCTCGTTGAAACACCCTGATAAGTTCAAGAGGCGTGTTTATTCTTGTTTTCTGCACTCGTTGATGCTATGGCGATTCGCCAGCGCTTCTGATGGCGTGGCGTTTCATGACCGAGAACCAAAGCGGTGGAATGAGCGCGAGGAAGAACATGTGAATGTAACCTGCAGGCAGCATTGCAGCGCCGCGCTTGAGGTGCTCATAGGAAAGTGTTTGTTCGAGGTGGTGATGGGCGTGAAGACCGTTATTCACAAACAGTCGATTTGACAGCCACGAATGGCAGTTCCAGGCGACAGGATCACCGACATCAACGAGCCCGTAGTGCTGTATGTAGCCGATCGTTTCGACAACGAAAATAGAGATCGCACATTGCCCCACGTAGAACAGTATGCCGCGGGGCCCACAAAAGGACACGAATAGCACCGCCATTCCGAGCCACACAGAGACAGGAAACCAAAGCCTGCGCTTTCGCCCTTGAGCTAGTCGTCGGCGATCGTCGGCAAGAACCGCAATCAGTGAGTTGCCGAAGGAACGCCCCACATGCCTCCAAAGCGACAGTCCGATGGGTGCAGTTGACCCGAACTGGGGATTGCCTACATGTGCGTGATGCAGTTCGTGTACCAATCGATAGTGTGGATAGCCTGCGAGTGTCATCGCTACATCGGAAGCTCTTCTTGCCCAGCGGCTATCGCGGTGCATCACCTCGTGAATGTGCGCCATTACAAACGCGCCTAGAACGCCGCATACAACAGTAAGGCCCACAAATTCCGGCACTGCGACCTGCTTGATTCGGGAAGTCGAATCCAGGACCGCGAGCAACCACAAGCAAATGAAACCGATGGGAACAGCGATCCGCGCCGATGCAACATCGCATTGTTGATTTTCCACGGCGACATGCTCACCGAGCATCGTATCGAAGACAAGAATTGCAGCGATCATGCAACCGAGGTACACCCATGGGTGATCGTACTGAAAAGCGACGATGGCTGAAGCTGGCAGTGTCGACGACAACCAGTACCACCCAGGTTTTTCACGCCAGGAGATCATGCTCGTCCGCGAATTTCACTGCCGCAGTGATGCGTGCAACGCCGAGCTTCTCATTGATGCGCTGGAACTGACGATAGACCGTCATGGACGATACCTTCAGCTCCGCGGCAATGTCTGTGGCGGTGAATCCGGCCTTTACCAGCCGCAAGATCCGAAGTTCTTCGTGCGTCAGGCCAGTTGTCTGTAGAGCTTCTTCCCTCACGGCACCCGAGGACCAATCCAGGAGTTCCATTGCCAGCGCGCGATAGAAAGGGCGTGCGTCGTGGAATCGTGGCTCCATCTGTTCGGGTGCCTGCTCGGACCCAAGATAAAGAATGCCGATGCGCCCTCTCTCACTCGTGTGGACAGGAACGATATAGAAACTCCGGAATCCGTATTCCGCAGCAACAACGAGCATGCGCCGCTGCCCAGCGGTCTGGACCGGCAGCGCGGAACCTAGCACGGGTGCTGTGTTAGAGCGCGCATATTCCAGGCACGGGTCTGTCAGATACCAACGGTTTGCGTTATACAGCTGGCACCACTCGGGGCGACAACCGATCAGGAATCGGTAGGTTGACCGACTGTCGGAATAGTCGGAAGGATGCAAGGTGACGAATACAAACCAGTCTGCACCGTAGGTCTGGACGGTGCGTTTAACGAGTGGAATCAATTCCATCTCGTCAGCCGCATTCTGGAGATCATCAACGCTAAATTCCATGACAGCCACCCTACTCCATGCGCTGCACTATCCTTACCTTCCCCACACCAACTGCCGCACTTCGCTATAAATGGCTCGCATCATCGAATAGTGAGGATCGGACGACGCGAAGCCTTCGAAGTCAGCCAGTTCAAACATCGGAAGTACCTGCACGGCGACCATCTGCTTCCCTTGAACGACAAACCGCTCGGCGATGAACCCGGTTTCGACGCGGTACAGCCTAATGCCGACTTGTTCGGTCGACGCGGCAATATAACGTTCAAACAAGAGATTCCTCATAGTCCTCACCAATGGCGCCTGGGTGAAAACCACACTTTCTGCACGTGCGATCGACGCAGTCATTCGACAACATGGAGGTAATTACATTGTCCGAGACGCAGGCTTCGCATTCGAACAGGCTCATGAAAAATTGGGCCCGACATGCCTGACACGTCAATTGATGAACCTCGTCTTCTGGCAAACAGTCCCACGGGTCATCGCCGAATATGTTTCCGCAGGCCGGACAAACGATGCTGATTGGCTGACTCATAGTTTCTCACCCATCAGTTTGGTGCCGATAAGGCAGCAGTGAGCACGCATCACATCCGGCTAGCGATGTACGGGCAGCGCTCCTTATGACGAACGACGCCGGCCCGCGAGTTCACGAACTGGTATCTGCGTCCCCGAAGCCCTGCGCAGCGTGGCGTGGGCGCAACCGGCGCATGCCCATAACAGTCCTAGCTCGCGAACGGAAAGCCGAAGCGCTTCTTCGACACGCACCCTTATCCAGGATGGTAGGAGCGAGACGCATTGATATGAAAATACCGCTCCGATATTGCGGCGCACTACCTCTGTTACATTCCGAAATAGTCTCCCGAGCATAGTGAATTCACGCGGCATTTTTCAGAGAAGAAAAATTACTCGTATATGCGGAATCAATAAAATCGGAAACAATTACTGAACAGGTAAGGTGCATTCGTCCAGCCAACTTGGCTATATTCCACAAATCAACCAAGACGACCGATCAGAATCCGAGCGCACTGATTCAACGCGGCCGGTCTCAGGTCACAGAGTTCGATTCGAGGTACGTCGGCGTGCATTTGATAGTTTCGCTTCATCGAGCGCGAGTACGAAGGATCATAGTGTGCGATCATTAGTCGTTCGAATAATTCGGGAATCTTTCGGCTTCCAGCCAAACCACGCCAAAGGTCAAATTCCTTCCCGCCCACGAGGCTACGTAGATAAGCAAGCCGCTCAACCAGCGCATCCGGATCGCTTTCGAAATGCGCGTAGTCTTCGCGCCAAAGCCGTACGCGTTCGGCCATGGGAGCACTGACCTGCAGGAGAATCCCTTTCGAGTGCATCGTTTCGAGCAGCGCCGGCGGTAGCTGAACATCACCTATCTTCTTGCTTTCGGCTTCGACCCAAACAGTACGGTCCCTGGAATACGTCGAAAGCTTCTGAAGAAGCAAGCTATCAAAGTACTTCTGGGTCGGTTGTGAAACTCCAGGTATCGCTCCGATCACCGAGCCACGATGAGCGGCAATCGCTTCGAGGTCGAGCACCTGTGCGCCTTCGGTCTCGAGCTGGTTTAGCAGACGCGTTTTCCCGCAGCCGGTCGGACCAGAAAGCACGACATAGGAGAACTCGCGCGGGTAAGTTTCCAGTTGTTCGTTGACCCAACGACGATAGCCCTTCCAGCCTCCTGGCAACCGCTGTACCTTGTAACCGATCGTATCGAGAGCGTCGAACCATAGACGGCTCCGCTTTCCACCGCGAAAGCAGTACACGAGGATTCTGTCGCGGCGAGGACGCTTCGCGATCACGCCTTCGAGGTGGCGCGCAATATTTTTGAGCGAATACGCCACACCGATCAGGTACGCCTGCATCTTGTCGGTCCGATGCAAGGTTCCCACTTCCGCGTATTCGTCGTTGTTGACGACCGGCAGGTTGATTGCGCCGGGAATATGATCCTCCGCAAATTCCCGCTCGCAGCGCGCGTCGATGATCAGGTCGTACTCTTCGAATCGATACATGGGCGCCCGCCCTTCGAGTTGAGAGTGTGCCGACGTCATCAACCTGCGTCGACGGAGCGCTTCAATTACAAAGCGCCGCTCGCGGGAAGAGGATGACAGAGACGATCACTCGAACCGCGAATTGCAAATCTGCGAACTTGATCTTCGTGTTCGGTAGGAGACTGGAACTTAGGCAGCAGGCGCCTTTGTCCGCTTCGCCTTGCGCAGTTCGCCAGCCACGAACAGACAGAACGTATCCGCGATGCTGGGCCATTGCAAGACGTTTGCCTCGTTGATCTCCGCGGGCTTTAGCCCCTGGCGTTCGATACTGCGAATGCCGAGACTGTTGTTATGAGCAGTAAATTTTCGTACAAACCCTTCGCGCTCCTTGCCGCTAAGAGCGGCGAAGGTCTCCCGCGCATTGCGGATTTCTTCGGAACGACGTTGGTCGGCGGCTTTATCGGCGGCGACAACACTCGCTACCGCAGCATTGCGTGCCGCTTCCTTCGCGTCGTTCTCTGCAACCGACTGTACGGCTAGTTGCTGCTGAATTGCTTCCACCTGTTTGTCAGCATCCGCTACCCGATAATTCTCTGCAAGCGACTTCATAAGATAGGCGGACGCTCGCTTGACCTTAGTGCCTTGCCTGATTGTCCAGCGGGTGTATTCGATCGCCTGCTGAATGCGATCGTCCGTCCATGTCGCGCGGTTACTCTCAATTCGCTCGAATTGCTTGTCGCTCAGTCCGAACTCGTTTTGAAGCGTTTGGAAAAGTGCTACGGAATTGAGCATCGCCGCCTTTACTGCCAAGGCGCCCTCTTTGCGTTTGAAACGCAGTCGAATCTGGTCTTGCTTGCGTGAACCGGGCGTGCCCGCCCTTGTCTCGTACAACAGATCAATGTCCGAAAGCTCATTGATTTGCTTCACTGCGGGCTCCAGATAGTCCCGCTTGAAATACTTGAACTCTGCATGATTCGCCCACGAGCGACCGGGCAGGTTTCGGACCACTTCGATCGGTAGCCAGCCGGTGGTGCCGGATGACAACGTCGGCAAAACGTGATCGTAGATGGCGCGCGCGTAAATGACGGTGAACCTGGAGGTTACCAGGAGGCTGGTCCAATACGAGTTTTGAGGGTCCTTTATGAGCCGCTGAAGCTCAATCGGCACCCTGAATCGGATGCGGCCGTTACGCACGCTCACACGGCCAATCAGCTCCAGCCAGTCCCCATCCTCGGTTGACGTGACCGCACTCTCGCCGTTCCGCTCGGGGGGAACGGAATCATCATCAAGATCCACGTCATCTTTCGCGTCCTCGATAAGTCGACCCTTCTGGTCAACGGAGATGACCGGAGCGCTGGTGACTTCAAGCATTGATGATTTGACGCTTCGTATGACGTTTGAAAAGTGCTCTCGATTCTTGCTGTCGTAGCGCATGAGCCACTTAAAGAAGCTCAAGGTCACGTCGTAAGCCTCCTTGATCTCTGCCTCTTGAGCGACAATGAAATAGGCAGCATCAACGAACCGCCTCGCGGATAAACCTAGGCCAACGATCCGCGCGAAAACCTGATTTTTCTGGTAGCCGATATCCGAATTCGCTTCAAGCTCGTGGATGCCACGACGAGCCGGAGCGCTTTCGACAAAAAGGTCGAGCGCATACTGGAGTGGTGTCACACTTCTCTCAATGCTGCTCGCCATCGCCTATCCCCTCACTCCAGTTGTTCTCGCCCCGAATGAGCGCACTCTAGCACGGCATGGTGAGATAGCCAAGAAAGCGTCTCACCTGAAGCTTCTGATCTGCTACGCCGAACAGGAACTCTCACCGTAGAGCCCAAAATCTCTCACCTTCGGGCCTTGCTACGTGGGCTAAGTCGCTGGATTTAGTTATCTTTTTTCAGTTTTCCACAGGGAATGATGGTCGTCCAGGACACTTCTCGGACTCGGCACAACATCTCTCACCGCTCTGGGACAGACTTTCTCACCGCGGGGAACATCAATTCTCACCATTGAGGGACAGAATCTCTCACCCAAGGTACAACAGATCTCACCTTTTAATTGTAAGTATATGAATTTAAAAGAAATACATGGAACGCTGTATGTTTGTCTGTGTGTTGTTTTATATAAAAACGACTAACGAACAACGCAAGACATCAGGGTCAGGGCGTCGCAGTTTCACGCGTTCGCTAACAAAATACGTGCTTGACCGCGTGTTTCTGATGACAAGAGGCCGCAAGGGGCCTCCTCGGCGCGTATTTGGGCGCGTCGGGGTACAAATTGTCTCACCTTCCGGGCACAAGCCTGCTCCACGCAGGGTGCTGAAGCAGATTCGGTGGATGAATTGCTTACAGTGCTCCCCTGCGCGCCCAAAAATTGTACAAAATCTCTCACCTTAGGTTCAGGTTGCCCTTCCCGAGGGTGAGACGGTTTGTACTCTGGTTCTACATTTTTGCAGTGGACTACCGTGCGGGAAGCCTAAAAGGAATGGAATCAAGCAGTCGGAGAAGCGATATTTCGCGGAAGGTGCGGTGAATGCACCAGTTTTTCCGTCAATTGCTGTATTCTGCGTTTAGCCAAATTTTTGCTGGAAAACTCTGAAAATGGCCAATGTAAGTCAACCACTTCCAATCGACCGCACGGTCACTCTTGAAGAGATCAGCGATTTCGCTGAGGTCGTGACGGATTACGCAAGCGAACTGCGTGATCAGATTTTGGCCCCTCGGCCTCGAAAAAACCCGCCAGTCTTTACGACCGGTGAGATTGCCGAGATGTGTGGGCTGACGCGCAATCAAGTGCAATACCAGATCTCGAAAGGCGACGGTGTTCTGCCGGAAGGGCAAAGTACTGGGACAGGCCGAAGCCGGAGTCGTCAGTTTACTCTGGCGGAGGCGCGGGCTTGGGTTCAGCGTATCTCCGACATCTACCAGACGCCGCTCGTAGCCGGACCAAGCGACGATTTTCAAGGGAAGGTCATTATCACCTCCCAGCTCAAAGGCGGTAGCGCAAAAACGACCACTACCATGTGCTTGGCGCAAGGCTTGACGTTGCGGGGCCGAAAGGTATTGGTGGTCGACCTCGATCCGCAGGCATCGCTTTCTGAGTTGTGTGGCCTCTACGCCGAAAAAGAGGTCTTCCCTGAGGCCACCGTACTGCCCTACATATACGACCAGAATGTGGAAGGTGGGCTGCTCAGTCGAGTGCAGTCGACGTATTGGGATGGCCTCGACATTATTCCTGCACACACGGAGCTGGTTGGGGCTGAGTATCACTTGCCAGCGATGCAAATGCGGACGCCAGGATTTAAGTTCTGGCGGGTGCTGCGCGATGGCCTAGCGCCATTGCGCAAGCACTACGACTACATCATTCTCGACACGTCGCCGTCTCTCTCGTACCTGAATCTCAACGCTCTCATGGCGGCCGATGCAATGGTCATGCCGATGGTGCCGGAGAACCTCGACTTCTTTAGCTCGTTGTCATTCTGGCGTTTGTTTTCGGACGTTGCGAAATCGTTCATTCGATTCGAGGCTGATAAGAAGTACGACTTTGTTTCGGTACTGCTGACGCGTGTCAACTACGGCCCAACCTCTTCAGCGCCGGTCGTCCGAACTTGGGCGCAAGGAGCCTACCGTCAGTGGCTTGATCCCTTTGAGGTTCCGGCGAGTTCTGTGATGAGTTCGGGGGCCCTAGCGTTCACAACGGTATTTGACATTAGCAGCACGCACAGCCAGGCGAAGTCATTGCAACGTGTTCGTCAGCCGCTTATCGACTACTGCCGATGGGTCGACGAACAGTTCATCAAACAATGGAAGCAAGCATCATGAGTAAACTCCGAGAAGAACTATTGGCCAAGACTGCAGGGGTTCGTTCAACCGCTGAGCGGACGCCGGACGCGAGCCGCAGAGCCGCCCGTACCGAGACCGCGCCGGGGATGGCAGGCGCGTTGGCTGTTGCTCAACTGCGCGTGCAAGAGCTGGAAGCCAGCGGCGCTAACTCGGAGCTCCCTATTTCTGAGATCGTGCCGAATCCGTGGCAACCGCGGCGGATCTTCAGCGAAGAAAAGTTGACAGAGTTAGCCGAGTCAATCAGAGAGTCCGGCTTGCTTCAACCGATTGTGGTCCGTCGTGCAGAGTCCGGCTATCAGATTATTGCAGGTGAGCGCCGCTGGCGCGCCCACAAACTGTTGAACATGGAGACCATCAAGACCGTCGTAGTCGAGTGCTCGGATCAGGACATGTCGGTTTTGGCCTTGGTCGAGAACATCAGCCGGGACGATTTGACCGACTACGAGATTTCGGTTTCCCTCCGGGCTTCGGAACAGGAGTTTCCAAACCGTACCCGGCTCGCCGAGGCTGTGGGGCTGAGCCGTCGAGGTCTTTATAAGTACATGGCTTTCGGGGGCCTCCCCGACTTCATAACGCGTGACCTGGATTTGAACCCGACGTTGCTCGGAAGCAATGCTGCAGATGCGATCGTAACCTCGCTAAAGAAGCACGGTGACGAAGGCATCAAGGCGGCCCAGGATCTGTGGTCCGATCTCGTCGCCGGAAGTCTTGATCAGTCCAAGTTCGCCGGAGCAGTTGGTGCGCTGGTAGCGCGTCGAGGCTCGCGTGCAACGGCCACCGACCGAAAAATCGAGAAGTTTTTCTCCGGCAGCGCACAAGCTGGGAGTATTACGAAGGACGTGAATGGATTTACTGTGAAGATCAAGGCAGGGATTCTTTCCGATGTCCAAGAGGCGAGAATTCGTCAGGTGATTAGCGAATTGTTCACTGGCGATCCGAGCTGACGTTCAAGCGAACAAAAAAATGAGAGCCCGCTAAGCGGGCTTTTCTTTTTTTGGGGGCGCGCGTAAAAATCACTCTGGTTGGGGCCCATTCGCACGGGTGCCCGCTCAGCGACGGGAAGTGGGGTGTGCCTTTTAGGCACACCCCACTAGTCGTGCGCGATAACTGGTCGAATCGAGGAGCCCATCTGAAATCGGAGTTGCGAGTGTGCCTAAAAGGCACACTTCTTCGATGGCGTCTGCCCTCGTGATGTTGACACGGTTGATCGCGCCGACTCTGAACTAAAAGTTGAGTCGTTCCAAGACTTGCTTGGCTCAACCGGCTTTTTAAGGTCGCACAGGTCACTACTCGAATTGAGCGAATAGTTTGCGTGGCTATTGCGCAACTAGTGGGTGCAGGCCCGCCATAGGTCTGCAGCTGCTCCGAAATAGCTGCGTTCGACCTGCAAGTCCGCCTGCGCGAAGCCCCGCAAGTAATAGCCGACCCCAGGGCTGTGATGGCGCGCGCGGTGGTCGCGCAGGCCAGTAACGACGTGTTGCGCGGTCGGCTTCGACGTTAAACGGCATAGGGCCGCGCAGCGCGCACCTGAGCCGCTCCGGTATCGGCACCTAGCGGGCTGTCGTACTCGCTCCTTCGAACCTGGGTGAGAAGGTGTCTTCCCGCACCCCGCCGAGCCCCTTGCTGTTGAATGAGTCGAGTGTGGCGCAAGCCAGTTCCGCGTGACGCGCGCTCGTTACGTAGGCGAAGCGCAGAACGGAGCAGTCGCCATGCTGCGCATGAGCGGTATCCAACACTGAACGCTTGCAGCCTGGAGCCTAGTGGGCGCGGGTGAGCGTGCGACCATGCGTATCCACTTCAGATCGTGCCGCCGTGCGTCGAACGGATCGGCCAGCGGGCAGCGCATTTTCACCAGCTAGGCGGACGGGGCCGACCGTATTTTTCGGGAGGTCTCGTCGTTTGCCTTTGGCACTGAACCGGCTAACGGGCAGCCCGCTGGGTCGAACCGCTCACTTTGATGTGCCCGATCCGGCACTCACCCGGCTGGGGAACCCGTTGATAGCTGCGTCAATGTCGCTGCCGGGGAGCGACGAAACGAGCTTGCCCGTTGCGACCACGGTCCGCGCTAGCAACCGTTCTAGTACTCGCCTGTAAGGCCGCGTGGTGTGTGCCTGCAGCAATCGCCCCCAACGCGTATACAGCCGCGGATCGCCTCGACGTCGGAAGTGAGTTCGGCGCCTTCTGGCGCCAGCGCTGACGTCAAGTTCTGGCGGGACGGCGAACGCCTACAGCGGTGCGACGTCGGACAGGATCATCGGGCGCATCAGGGCAGGGGGGCCGGGTGCCGACTGCGGTCGGAAACTCCGTGCCGCGACAGGATTGCGCGCTGTGAGTCCGCATCCAGATCCGGCCAGTCGGTGAGGTGCTGCCCCTTAGCGCGAAACGCGGCGTCGGTGTACCAGCGCTGCCGGCGTTGCTTAATCAGCATCAGCGGGTCGGTTGGCGTCGCGACGCACGCCGCCTGTAGCTCCGGGGCAATGCCCAGTTCGAACCCACCCCCGACGGGATGGTCCTGCGTCGGGTCCTCTGCGAGTGCGCTCCAAGCGCTTAAGTGCTGCCCCCTGACGGGCAAGCAGGCGGCAGTTCCGGGGCAAACGTCAGGTCAACGCAGTGATGCCTGCTGCGGGACGCTTGCGGGGTAGCGTTCCGGCAGCTCTGCCTCACCGTAGACGCCCTCCGGGCCAAACCGCGCCCGGTAGTCCTCGAGGGTCCGCGTGTCGTCACGCCCGTGCAGCTCGCACCGCGAAATGCCGCCGAGTCTGAGGCTCGGCAGGTGCGCCGTCTAATGGTTTCGGGCGCGGCGCGCCTGCCGCGTATCGTTGCGATCGGCGCCGGGTGAGCAAGGACGCGCCACCCTTCATAGGCGCGATGCAGCGCCTCGTTGGGCGGGCCGTCAAGCCACGGTTGAGCGCCTACGCGACGACGCTCTTTTTTCATCTCCCTCCTGAGGACGACGGGTGCTTAAGTTGAACAGAGAACGGAGATGACGATGCCCGCGATAATCTGCCGGGTCTGGCTGCCGCTGGCTGGCACACACTCAGGAGCTTCGTCGATGCCAGTAGATCATCGAGCAGGCGTGATCAGCGCGGGGCCCACAAATGCGTGGCGGACCGCTTCCGACATACTAGCGCCGCCGTTGAGTGGCATTAAACGATGACAGCAGACGCGGGCGTGACTTCGGACAGTTCGTGGATGCGCGCCCTAGGTGCACGCGAAACTGGTTCTCGACCCATTCGTCTTGGTCGAACAGTTCGCCCATCAGTGCGTCGGGATTCTTCGGGTCAATCTTCGGCAGTCGGCTAAAGCGATAGTAAGACAGCTCATGGCCGACAAATCGATTCCGGTGAAGGCCGTACGCGGACGGTATTTTACTTCGGACTACTATGAATGTTGTCTCAGATGTATGGCGGCGGAAGCGAATCCCTGAAATGTACTGATGGACGAGTGATCCCTTAATTCGGCTTCGTGAAACATCTACGTAAAGGTTTGAATCCGGCGGTAAGCAATACGCAGCGGGGCTTTCAGCGGATTTTCGGTCAATTGTTTCACAGGAGAATCAATCACTGCGTGACGAAATTCGGCCGAAAGGCCGCCTCGGCGGCTCCTACTCGCTGGTGTTGGATGGAGTGTATTGAACATTACGTAATTTGTAGCAACTGGCAATCGTCGGCACCCGCGTGCTTATGCCCCGCCCAGTTGGCTTTTGTACTAAATCGCGATGATTGCCGCGATGAGGAATGCAAGGCATACAGTCAGGTTCACCCGAACTGCCTCGAATGTGAGGCCACGCGATGCGCGTTGGTTCGACGTGGCCGGCCCCAAAGCTCGGTGCTCGGCTCTAACCACGACGGTTGCGTCAAAAGCCTGCGGTAGTTGCTTACCCGCAAACGTTTCGGTCGGGCTGACCATCTTTGAGCGGGACGCCGCCGGTACGACGCTTGTGCGAGAACGTATGGTATCCGCCTATGGGGTGTCGTGAGAACCGTGCTCGCCAGTGACCATGGCGAGATGGATTGTGACTGACTGACGGTGCCCACGCTGCTGTCGAACGCGACGAAGTCCCGACTTTCCTCGACGGACAGATGGGATTGCCATTCGCTTTTGTTAGGCCGTGCGCCTCGCCAGTGTTAGGCATCACTATTCGAGCGGGCGTTGTCGCGGCGCTATTCGTCCGGATGATCGTTGCGGGCACGGCGAAGCTCGTCGACATCGATCTCCCAGATGTTGCCAAGGCCAGCGGCGTGGCATAGCAGCGCCCACGTTGCATACGGGATCCTGGCTTCCTCGCTGATCCACTTGCGAATCTGGCGCCCGCTCTTATCGGCGAGATCAAGGTAATCGGCAGCAAGTCGCCCCGTAAAACCTGCCAGCCTGACAACCTCCTGTATCTCGGCACCCGTCGGTCTTTTCCAATAGACGGCGGGACGCAGGCACTCGCTGCGCACCTTGATAAACGGTTCTTCACTCATCAGATTTTCCGGTTGTTATCCACCCCCCACGGCTTCGCCGCGGGGGATACACGCGCCCTGCAGGCGCTTGACGACCCCGGCCGGTGGCCCACACTGGCCCAAGCCGGCTCGTCACGCCGCGATCCGCGGCGCGTCGGCGCTCTCCCCACGCATCCTGCGTGGGTCCCCGTGCGCCTCGATCCGGGCGCGCGGCGCGCGCGATACCGCCATGATTATCCGTCCTTGTGGCTTGCAGGAGGGTGGACAGCGCAGCCACGCTGATGTGGACAAGTAATTCCGCCGCCGGACATTCCCTGTGCTCAGGAGGGCGGGCGCATATAGTCGAGCGCAATACAGATTGCCTCGAACTGTTTGGGATTCAGCCGCGAGACATGAACCGATTCCGCGCGCAGATGGATCATCAGACCGTATACATCAGCGAGAATGCGCGCCCTTGCACAGAGCGCGCCGTCATTGCTGGAGACTTCTCGCGCACGCCTGTAGTTGATAGCACGTTCTATTTTCACCAACGGTCAAAATCCTCGTCATGTTTGCCTCGCCGGCCCGGGCGACCCTGGCGCGGGCATAGAAGAGCGTTCTGGTTCGCGGTCAGTGAAGCTGGCTACAATGTTCCATGAGCATCGCGACGGGTGCGGACGGCGGAACGCGATCGAAGTTAGCAAGTGCGACGCGGGCAATCGCGCGCAACTCGTCGCACTGCATTTCGGTTGCGCTCCCATCCCGGTCCAGCATGTTGGCGATGCGCCTAAGCGCTTCGGCGGAATGCGCTGCTGCATCGGCCGACATGGCCATCCGGTAGAGTTCACCGCGAACGCTGTCACGGTCTCCGTACTGCCAGACAGCCAGCAGTGGAAGTAGAGCGGTGAGCCAGGTAGGGCGCATATTCAGCGTGTCCATTCGATATCCCCAGTTGGAGGAGCGGCCCCGACTCGTGGGTCAGGGCGAGCCGGTTAGCCGCGCAGGCGTCGCAGTTCGTCAGCCAGTACCCACAACGCCCGATTCAGCCGAATGTTCTGGTCGATCCCGGTGACGGCACGGGTCGTCGTGGCTCTGCCGTTTTCATTACGACCGTGCAACCCGCCGCGAATCATGTTTTCCTGGAGCCGGTTGAAAGTGGTCCAGAGGTCGGGTGCACGATCCTCAACACGGCGCGGCGTAAGAAGCTGTTGCTCCGTGACTGGCGCAGGCTTGTCTGCCTCGTAGCGCAGCGCAAGCGCTGCGCGGGCAAAAGCAACCTGTTCGCCGTCATCCAGTACGGTCGCTGCCATGGCTTCGCGTTGCCTGGTCGGTTCCTCGAATCCTTTCAGCACCGTGAATGCCCCTTCAATGACATCACGAATAACGTCGCCCTTGTGAGGGACGCGGATATCGTTCAGCACGTTGCCGCACACGATGCCGTTCTGGCACGCCCAGCGGAACATTCCGGCGATCATCTGATAGCTGCTGCTTCCGTTGTGGCTGTTCAGGAGGATGACTTCGTGTGCCTCAGGACCGTTGATCTGCTCCGCGTGGCGCAGGCGGAGCATGTGCTTCGTGTAGGTCCGCATCTCCTCGTTGCGAACGCGTGTCTGGCAAACCATAAAGGGCTGGAAGCCTTCCTTTCTCAACGCATCGAGCACATCAATGGTGGGGATGTAGCTGTAGCGAGTCGAACGGCTCTCGTGCGCGGAGTTGGCGAGGATGGAAGGTGCGACCTCCGCGATCTGGTCATTCGTGAGCGGACTGTTCGAGTGAAGCACAACAGCGTTGCGGCTGAAGCGGCTGGCTAGAGTGTTCATAGTGTTCCCCAAAAGAGGAGAGCAGCCCCGGCCCCCAAGGCCGGGGCCGATCAGTTAGTCGATTGCGCGCAGGATATTGGCGGCTTCCACGTGGTGCGTCGCAAACTCGCGCAACTGTTGGAAGCGTTCGATGATTGCGTCGTCGAGCGTCTTTTCTGCGAGGTGACAAAGTGCGAAGAGCGTGACGGTGATGCCGAAGGCATCGGCACCCATCGTGTCGCTGTATCCGTTCAGATGCCAGCGCACATGGATGCGCTCCATTCCCTCTGGAGCCATGTAGAAGCCGCCGTTGGAAAGGGCGAAGAAATTCCAATAGCCGCCTTGATATCTGCGGCACAGCCGAGCGGCCCAGTCATAGACCATCATTTCGCCGCTCAGGTAGTGGCCACCGAGGTAGCGAGGCAAGACGTTAAGGCGTAGTTCTTCGGGAATGATAGTGGACGTAATCTTTAAATCAGGAGTACTCACGGTTTATCTCCGGGTTTGAGCCACAGCAGAGCGCCGGGCAACGATTCAATAATAGGTCTAAAAAACCTTTATTTCAAGGCGATATGATATTTATTTAATGGGGTATGCTTGATTAATAGGTGTTTAGCACCTATATTTTAAGCGTTGCCCGGCATTCTGCTGTGGCTCACACCGGAGATTAATCTCATGGGAAAGCAAGCGTCTGAAGTCGTTGCCATTTGCGCCGATACAGTGCAAATACAGTACGTCGCCTATTCGAAGTTGACCCTCTCACCACTGAACGTCCGCAAGAAGGCGCCGACCGGCGTGGAAACGCTCGCGGCTACCATTGCCGAGACCGGCCTCATGCAGAATCTGGTAGCGCACGAAATGAAAGGGCGCACACAGGAGGTCAGGCTTGGCGTATGTGCGGGCCAGCGCCGTCTGGCGGCCCTTGATCTGTTGTTCGCGCAAGGACGGATCGACAACGAATATCAGGTTCCAGTCCTGATCCTGAGCGAGGGCGAAGCGCTGTCCGCGTCCCTCATCGAAAATCGTGAGCGCGAAGCGATGCATATCGCTGATGAATGTGTGGCATTCCGGCTACTGGCAGAGGAAGGTAGGAGCGTTGCGCATATCGCGGCCCTGTTTGCGGTCCCGGAACTCGCCGTGCGGCGTGCTCTGAAAATCGCGAACCTTGCGCCCGCACTGCTGGACATGCTGCGCGAAGACCGGCTCGACTACGAGCAGGCCAAATCACTCGTACTGGCCGACGATCACGCAACACAAGAGCGCATCTGGAACGATGCCGTAAATGCTTGGCAACGCCGCCCCGGCGAACTTCGCGCGGCGATCACGCATGAGGAAATCGACGTGCGCACCAGCGCCTTGGCGCAGTTCGTCGGCATCAATGCCTACGAGGCGGCCGGCGGTCGCGTTCGCCGCGACCTGTTCAGTGACGACGAGCACGCTGGATACATAGAAGACGCTCCACTGCTACACCGCCTTGCGTCGGAACGGCTTATCGAGCTATCGCAGACGGTGGCCGCCGAGGGTTGGGCGTGGGTGGAAACGCGTACGCGCTACGAGCCCACGGAAGTCATGCGTCATGGACGCATCGCGTCGACCACGCGCAAACCCACGAAAAAGGAGAAAGCGGAACTCGCGGAACTCAGCGCGACGCGCGACACCGCGCAGGCTGATCTCGACGCGTATTACGACGATGAGGGCGAGCCCGACGAGGCGCGGCAGGAGCGCCTGGAAGCGGCGGCCACCACCGCGACGTATGCAGTTGACCAGTACGCCGAGCGCCTAGAAACTTTCGACGCGGAGGATATGAAGGAGGCAGGGGCGTATGTCTATCTTGATGAAGATGGACGTGTGTGCATCGAGCGCGGACTTGTCCGGCGTGAGGCGACGCCGGGCGATACGCGGTCGGCTGCATCGTATTCGGGCAGTGCGATTGCGAGGGCGGTGCGTGCGCCAAAAGAGCGGCCCCTGCACGGCGAAAAGCTGTGCAAGCGGTTGACAGCGCATCGCACTGCCGCCGTTCAGGTAGAGCTTGCGCTGCAACCCGGCGTAGCGCTGGCCGTGCTGATGCAGCGCATGATTCCTGTTGTGTTCGATGACCTGTACACACGGACGCACATTGACCATGCGGTACAGATCGATGTGCGCTCGACGCGGGATGCGCTGGTGTCCAGTGCCGACGACATGGCCGAGAGCGTGGCCTGGAAGGAACTGGAAGCGGACCGCACAAAGTGGGCGCGGATGTTGCCCCGACGTGCAGACGAACTGCTGTCTTGGTTGCTGCAACAGGACACGGACGTGATGTCGAATCTCTTTGCTTTTTGCGTCGCGGCCACCGTGGATGGGATCTGTGTGGCGGATCGTCCGCATCCGGTGAACGAAGTCGCCAATACGTTGGCTGTGGATTTCACGCGTTACTGGAAGCCAACACGCGCGGGCTACTTCGAGCACGTGCCGAAAGGCCGGATTGTGGCGGTGGTCGGAGAAAGCGTATCGCCGCAGGTAGCGGGCGAACTACGCGGGTTGAAGAAGGGGGAAGCTGCTGCGGCGGCAGAACGGCGCATGATCGATTCGGGGTGGTTGCCGGAAGTGTTGCGCAATCGCGCGGTCCCGGACCGCATGACGTACGGATGGCGCGAGGACGATGAAGGAAACGATAATGCAGAAGCCGCTTCAAACGAGGTGTCCGACGCGCAGTCGGCATGTGGCGAGGAGGAAGTCGGCATCGATTGACGGGCATACGGGCCATCACAGGCAATCCCCCACACCCGCCCGGGCGCAGGTCCGGGCGGTTTTTGTTGTGCGCGCAACCAGATGGGGTTGAATCAAGCAGACATGCCGCGCCCCATTTTCCCGGCGCGGTTTTGGGCCTGCGCGGATTGCTGTGGAGTCGTGCGGTACATCCAGACCCGATCTAGCGTGGCGGAACGATACGGTCAAGCCTTTGTATGGTGGGGAAACCGGCGTTTCAGGTCATCGATGATTTCGGCTGTGAGCGCTGGGCGGTCGTACTGCTGGGCGTAGAGTTTCGAGAGTTGCATTGGAGGCGTAGTCGGATGCTCAGCTCGCAACTGCTCGATGGATTTGATGCCATCGACGGGGGACGGGAGGGTGACGGATACCGAGGGCACACCGGATGGCACGACGCTGCCGTGCGCATTGGCTGGGCATGGGGGCGAGGTGCCTGGCGCGTCAGAGGCGGGGGTCGGACTCGCGTACTTGCGCAGATAGCGGCCCACTGTGGAGAACGTGACGGCGAGGTTGTTGAGACGCAGGAATTCGGTGATCTGGGCGAGAGTGCAGCCAGCTGCGCGCAGTTCGAGAATGTCTGCGTGAAACGGCGAAAGCGAGGAGCGTTGCGCGGCAGGCGTGATGCGCGAGAGGTATTCCTTGGCATTCACAGTGGATTTTCCTAGCTTTGCTTTTCCTAGCCTTTCTAGACTTGGTTTGAGATTAGCGTGGTTTGGCGCACAGTTCAACCGGTTTGGTGTGGGCCGTGCGTTCGCATGGCGTGGTGTCGAGTCGTTTGGCGTGGTTTTGCGCACTTTGGACTACGGTCGGCGCAATGCAAGGCAGGGATGATTCGGCGGCGAGGCACGTCGGATATGTTTACGCAACGCTACGCGCTGCGCAAAATATCACGTGCCAAAAGGGGCGAGCCCCTTTGAAACCCCAGCGCAGGCGACAGCCTGCTCCCGTCGGGACACTGACCCTTCATGCTGTAGCTTCTCTGCTACCAGAGGCAGTCGTCACCGTGTAAAGCAGCCTGACTGCGGGTAAGTTGAAACTGGCAACCAGCGAGCCGTGAGAGGCGCGACGAAAAGAGTGCGTCTGCCGCACGGGTGGTTGACTATTGCCGGGACAAACAGATACGGCTTTCTAGTCGATGTGTGCTGCTTCAATAGCCGTCTTGCCAGCGGAACTGAAAATGCATTTCACCGGGTAATTGTCGAACCGCGCGGTGACGCATTCCTTGCGCACGAGATTTGCGTCTACGCTAATGTCAAAAATAGGGATAGGATCATGAAGGTACTAGTCACTTGCATGGTCGTGACTATTGCGACGGCGCGGCGCGCGGCCGCGTCATTGTGCACATGGGTCACTCCGTACCCTTGCTAAGCGTTCATCTTAGCCGACGCTACCTCGCGCGGCATCCAGTTCCCTGATATGGCGCGATGCCCACATGGATGTTCATCGAGTGTTCTCCGCTAGCAGAAGTCACGACTCACGGTTGGAAGCTCGCCAAGCAGCTGGGTAACGTCAACGAGGCGGTTTGCCACGAGATGCCGTACTTCACCCTCACGCTGCCAAACGCCATAGACCGCTAGCAACGACGAGCCGAGCGCCTCGCGGCGGAACTTCTCCAGCACTGACTGCCAGACGATGATATTCACGCTGCCGGCCTCGTCTTCCAGCGTCATGAACATCACGCCTTTCGCCGTGCCTGGGCGTTGCCGGACAGTGACGATGCCGCATGCGCGCGCCAGCTGACCATTGCGATAGCGCATGAGTACATTTGAAGGCACGAGCCGCATCTTTGCGAGGCGAGGGCGGAGCAGGGCGAGCGGATGACGGCCAAGCGTGAGACCCGTCGCGCGGTAGTCGCTCACGATCTCCTGACCTTCGCTCATTGGGGCAAGCTCCGGCGTCTCGTCGTCGTCAGTGGCGCCGCGCAACAGGTCACGATCGGGGACTGCCGCAACGGCCTGCCAGAGCGCTGCGCGCCGCTCGCCCGCCAGAGAGAGCAGGGCGTTCGCGGCGGCGAGCACCTCAAGGTCGCGTCGATCAAGTTGTGCGCGGCGTGCGAGATCGGAGACGTCGCGGAATGGCCGGACCGCACGAGCCATCTCGATGCGCGCTGCCGCTTCCGCCTTCATGCCCCGAACAAGCGACATGCCTAACCGCAATGGATCGCGCGTCACGGGACCTTCAATCGCGCAATCCCAGTTGCTCACGGTGACGTCGACGGGCAGAACACGCACTCCATGCCGTTTTGCATCCTGGACAAGCTGCGACGGCGAATAGAACCCCATCGGCTGGGAGTTGAGCAGCGCGCACGCGAACACCGTTGGCTCGTGGCACTTCAGCCAGGCGCTCGCGTAGACCATCAGGGCGAAACTGGCCGCGTGGCTTTCCGGAAATCCATATTCGCCGAAGCCCTGGATCTGCGCGAAGATCTGTTCAGCAAACTCGCGCTCGTAACCGCGTTCGAGCATGCCGTTGACGATGCGGTCGTAGTAGACGCCGAGACCTCCCTTGCGACGCCACGCAGCCATCGCACGGCGTAACTGGTCAGCTTCGCCTGCAGAGAAGCCCGCAGCAAGCATCGCGACCTGCATCACCTGCTCCTGGAAGATCGGCACGCCCAGCGTACGGGCGAGGGCCTGCTCCATCTGCGGACTCGGGAACGTCACCGGCTCGATACCCTGACGCCTGCGCAGATACGGGTGAACCATGCCACCCTGAACCGGACCGGGACGCACGATTGCCACTTCGATCACAAGGTCATAGAACTGGCGTGGCTGCAGTCTCGGCAGCATGCTCATCTGTGCACGCGACTCGATCTGGAACACGCCCACCGTATCCGCGCGGCAGATCATCTCGTATGTCGAAGCGTCTTCTGCAGGAATGTCCTGCAGTTCGAACACCTCGCCGCGCTTTTCCGAGATCAGGTCGAGCGCGCGGCGTACCGCCGAGAGCATGCCGAGTGCGAGGACGTCGATTTTGAGCAGCCCGAGAGCTTCGATGTCGTCCTTACAACCGCGAATTGGACACCCATGGACACTAGTCAAAGGCTTGTCAGAGAAGGAGCGAACTAGCACTACCAATGTCCACAGCTCTTTGGTGAGGAGGCCGTCTCTCAGGGAGCAACCAACGATAGCTACCCGGGATTGGGCAGGCGACGGCCGTTGGCAAGCATGGCTGCTGTTAGATTGGCTGGGCGGAGTTGCCACGCATGGCCGACTCACGCCACCTGCGACAGGCCGTGACCGCACAAGGGACGGCGACCATCTGTTATCTAATCGGCCGCTTCCTGCGGTACTACTGTCCTTCAGACTCCCAGGTGCTAGACAAATCACTGGCCAGAATCGCCACTGAAATCAAGACGCTATAAGCGGAAAAGCAATTGGATCAAGCTCAAGAGCGCCACGCCGCAGGTATTCAAGGTATCGATTCATGACGACCCATGCACGCCGGGTGACCTCCGTTGTCACCGCCCCAGAAGTATGCCCAGGCTGACCGTGACGGGGGTTTGCGGAGTGGTCGGTGATGAACCTCAGGTAGGCTTCTTCAACGTGAAGTGCTTCACGCATTTGATGCCACGCGGATTTGTCTGTAGATCCGGGGCGCGCAATCAAGTGTTTCAACCGGTCCATCGCGCGGGCGCACTCAACAGGCGATACATGCGGCAACGAGATAGCAGAAATCAGTTCTCGAAGCGCCATGAACAACAAAGGACGTTGAAGAACCTGCGCACATACTTCATCGAAGTGGCAGTCCAGCGAATATGCTGTGCAGATACCATCAAGCTCATGCATCGTGTGGATTATCGGGACCGTTTCACCGGCGGGCACAACATATGTATCGAAAATCACGGTGAGGCCCCAACCCAATTTGAAGGCTACGAGATCCACTTTCGCTCGACAGATGTCCAATGCTCGCCTATAAACTTCTGCAAAGTGCTCCGGGCGCCATTTCACCGCGCGGCATTCAACCTCAATTTTCGACTTTTCAATCCGACAGACGAACTCCATTTCGACCCCGATCTCTTCGGCCTTCCACCTTATCAGTGGCGAGAAACCGATGGAGACTTGCATTGTCTCCGGAATTACTCTTCCGTGAAATCGGATCGTTTCCATGTTGTTTGCCTGTGTCAACTTGCAAATTAATTGGCTTAACTCCGGTATCGCCGGATCGTTTCGCTATTTCTTCGTATCGGTTCTTGGGTTTCGAACAAGAAACGCGTCATCGCCGAACATTTCGACATCGGCCTGCATAGCAACAAACGCATCGCTTGTGACATAGTTGTGAGCGTTCGCTTTCAGGCCTTCCTCCATCTTCTGATATTGACGGTCGGATACTGAAGCCAAGGCCTCGTCCATCTTTTTCGCTCGGGAATTTAGATAGCTGCCGAAGGCAGAAGGCATCACATACCTACGCGACTCGACTACTCCCTCCTTCGCATGAACCTTTCCACCACGCCAACGATCTGCATTCGACTGCGAAATGAAACCGAGGATGATGAACCGACCTAGTTTCGAGTAGACAAACGTCGACGAGGTGCTTCCGCACAAATCCATATCAATCGCCCGCATAAGATAGCGATTTATGTTAGGGGCGAGTTCGCCCCGCGCTGTGGCGATCTGATCAAGTGGATAGATATACTGGCGGAAATGCATAGGATGCTGGCGCGAGCCAAGAAGGTATTCGCGCCAAACCGCTTCGGCTGCGCGTACATTTGCATCTTGGCCTAGGGGTGAATCCCTATGGGCGGTTTTCTCCATGAAATACAAAAGTGCGCGCCAGGAAACCGAGGTGCAAAAATGCAGTAGCCACGGGCCGTAGGAAAATCGCCTCGTCGGGTCTGAAAAATACGGATGGAAGAGCTTATTAGAAAAGGTTCGTTCCGAGCGACTGAGCAGTCCTTCGCACGTTTGACACAGCCAGTATTCTTTTTCGCCGTCTTGCGTTCGCTGATTCGGCTCCCGGGAATTTCTGAGTGGACTGCCTCCGCCGGACTCTCTAAGCCAACGAAATACAAAACTTGGCAGGATGTGGCTAAGCTGTAAATTGGCTTCCGCTTCGCACAAGCGACATTTTCCGTAGGGCATGATCTCGATGCGCTCTCGCTTCGTTGGTGTTTGGGGCTATCTTTGTGCCGATACTGAGAACGGTATCACTAGTCGGCCACAATCGAGCGTACGGTCGTCTCGTCGGCGCCTTGGAGCTTGGCCGATATCACTCGTTCGATCTGGTCGAACGCTGCCATTCGGCAGGGGGAGTTCCGGTTTGAGATCGAACGCATGGCATGCCCGAAGATGCGACTGAAACCATCGGTATGTATACGTCCGTTACGAAGAGTGAATCCGACTTTTGAATGGCGGCGTGAAGGGGGCATCAACAACCGTAGATGGCGGTACCCGGAAGTAGGGGGCGACGATCCGAGTATCGGGGCGCCGTGACATTGAACTTCCGTAGCCGACCCACACCGGTCAGATAACTTCCTCCATAACGGTCAATCAGCAGATTCAGGTTTTGCGAACCGGAGTGCCAGTAAGCGGTCGTTGTCGACCTCACCCAATCGGCCATGAACGGCCACTCAAGGTGGCCGGGTGGATCATCAACAATCGCCGCGGCCATCAAGCAAACCTTCGGCTAGCAGTGCCGTTTTAACCTCGCGCTCACCGTGGTCAACCTGGTCGCGCTTGACCCAATCATGTAGCGTCTGCGGCGTGCAGTCGATCATCGGTGCAATCGATTCGACCGCTGCCCACATCGATGGATGTTCGCTACGCTGCTCGCGCACCAGACGTACTGCACGCTCGCGAACCTCAGGGGAAAACTTGATTGCCTTCTTGTTCTGTTCATGGCTCCATTGTCTCAAGGGTTGGAGCCTCCACAAAATCCGGTGCGGTTCAACGAGCTTTGCGGCGCCTGCTGCCTGTCAATCATTTGCGACGCATGGGATCGCAGATGCGAGCAACATCCACGCTGCGTTTACGGGAACGTGACCACGCACGGAAGGTCGGTAGACGAGATCCCCACGTCTGATTGGTGCGCTTGTTAAAGCGCACACGCCGCGCCCTCGGGCCCGCGTCAAGCGCCAGGGCTGCTCTCCGTAACAACCTGCAGTGGAATCCTTCAGGCAGACCGCGATCAGGACGTCCGAGTGGCGTCCTACAACGGTTACATTGCTGGTCGCTGGTGCGGTCTTTGTCGGAGTCTGAGCCATCGGCCGATGTCCTGCGGCCGCACGCCGTGCGCCTTGGCAACCCCCGGAGACTTCCAACATTTGCGCCAAAAGGGCAAGCGCGTAACCCCAGGCATCGGCAGGTAACCGTTCATTCATGGCTGGTCTCAGGCAACTGGCGGTGAGTTAGCTCGAAGCCCCGGGGTGTTCGACGTGTCCTGCAGTTCGATCCTCGGGTCTCTGGAGATAACCTGGCATAACTCAAGATCGGTGCGAACCCTGCTGTCTGACGTTGGTGAAGTCGGACTATCGCGACCATGAAGTAGTTGCCTGCCATGGTCGGAAGCAACGATGATATGGTCGGCAGAAGTCCACGCAGAAGTTCGGCTGCAGCCCGTCGAATGAGTCGGACACAGCGAACGGGCGCGACACCATCCAGCTCGCAGGTGCGTTCGTGACTTGATAGCGGAAAAGCAGTGATGCGAGTTCATCGTATCGGCTGGCCAGCGGCATTTCTGGTCGCTGGGTGCCATTTAGGCGGGCAACGGTTGACTGAACGTGCCACGGAGGTGGCAGATATTGTCCGACAAATGATGCGCACATGTCCCATCGAAGTGCGAAGACGCTCTATACTCGATTCCGCATGATATTCGTGTAGCGTGAGTAGCCTTGGGGCCCGAGATGACAATCACGACAAACACTTCTCTTTGCCATTGGTCGACCAGCGAAGTCGAACCAGCCATGCGGTTTGAGTACTATGCGAACGCACTATCCACTGCACTTACGCCGATGCGGCTGATTGCCGGAGACCCGCGCACATTCGAATCACACATGACCGCGGCATCAGTAGGCCCCGTCTCCGTGATCCGGCAAAGCGGGTCTTCGCACAGTGTTCGCCGGGACCCGTTCCACGCTGACCGCGCTCTCGAGCACTCGTGGCATTTGATAGTCAATCTGTCGTCCGCATGGAATACACGCCATCGTGAACTCGTGCGCCTGCTGCCCGGTGAGATGATGATTGTGGACTCGCGCCTGGATTTTATGGTCGAGATTGCCGGTCGTTACGACGTCGCCCATTTCAAATTTTCGCCGGCCTGGCTGCGCCAGTGGATACCGGCGCCTGAAGCGCTGGTTGGGCGCCGTATTGCTTCGACTTCGGGATGGGGGCGTGCGCTGGGTGTCTATCTGACCGAGCTTTCGCCCGAGGTGATCGAGGCAGCGCCGTTGCCCGTGTCAGTCCTGACCGATCACATTGGCGCCCTGCTGGCGCTGATCGCCGCTGAGCGCGATCTACCAGCCGCTGTTGCGCAGCGCCGCGACGACTCGCTGCTTCGGCGCATTCGCGACTGCATCGCCCAGCGCAGCGCCGAGCAGGGTGTCTGCGCCGCCGACATCGCCAGGGAACTCAATATTTCAGTGCGTAGTTTGCACCGGACGCTCGCGGCACACAACGAGACGTTCGGCAAGCTCCTGATCGACCGCCGGGCGGCGGTCGCTGTGCGGATGATTCGCTCGAGCGTCGGCCGTCGCCTAAGCCTTGCGGAGATAGGCCGGCGCGCTGGATTCGCCGATCCGTCGCATTTCAGCCGCGTCATATCGGGCCGCTACGGCATGACGCCGTCGCGCATACGGAATGAGGATCAACGCTCGCCCGATGACGCAGAGAATTCTGGCTCGTAAGGAGAATCGGTCCTGACTCTGCGTTGTGTTAACTCCACAACGCTTTAGATTAGCGGCTTGGTTGCGTGACCAGCCAGGTGACGCTCTCTTTGGCTAGTCGAGCAATAAAATGGGTCCTCCAGTATGGCCGACTTCCTGAATCACCTTCGCATATTCGTTCGTGTCGTTGAGGCAGGGTCGTTTACCGCGGTCGCAAAAGAGAACGACTCCACCGCTGCCCAGATTTCCCGCGCCGTGTCTTCGCTGGAAGAGGAATTGCAGGCGGTCGTATTGCATCGCACGACGCGCCACCTTTCCGTGACCGACGTGGGCGCACGGTTTTACGAGCGCGCAAAGGCGATCCTCGGCGAACTCGACAACGCGACGGACGAAGCGCGCAACGCCACCCAGAAGCCATCGGGGCGTATCCGCGTGCATTCGGCACCGGGGCTG
>NZ_CAJMYY010000046.1:0-51530 GCF_905220185.1 Paraburkholderia sp. J11-2
ACAGGCGGCCAGCACGCATGCGTTGAAGGTCATCATCGAAATGTGATTCGCCATGGGCAACCGCGGGCTTTCCGCTGCCGGATAGCGGGCCGCGCGCTTGATTCAAGTCAATGCGCGCAGCCCGGCAATCTCTAAATTGAGTCATACCGGGGCGTTGGCCCTTAACGGAGGACCTCATGCAAGCATCAGACATCATGACGACGGACGTCATCACCGTGCGCCCCAATGCGTCGATTTTCGAGGCGGCGACGCTGCTCGCCGACCATCACATCAGCGGCATTCCGGTCGTCGACGATAGCGGAGCCGTTGTCGGCATTCTCAGTGAAAGCGATTTGCTACATCGCGTGGAAACGGGCACCGGCAAGCCGCAGCGAAGCTGGTTTGGGGAATTCCTCCATTCGACGCGCAAGCTCGCGGGCGAGTACCTGAAGGAAAACGCGGTGAAGGTGGACGACGTCATGACCGCCAATGTCGTTTCGGTTTCGCCTTCCACGCCACTCAGCGAGATCGCCGATGTGCTCGAACGCCTTCGAATCAAGCGGGTGCCGGTGCTGGATCAGGGCAAGCTCGTGGGTATCGTCAGCCGTGCGAACCTGATCCGCGCGCTGGCGAGCGCGGCGCGCCCCGATCAGGCAGGGCTCGTTTCGGACGAGACCATCCATCGCGACGTGATTCAGGCGCTCGCCGGGCATCGCTGGGCAATGCCGGCGGAGAACGTCGTCGTGAAGGAGGGCGTTGTCCACTTCTGGGGTACGGTGAACTCGGAGGAGGAGCGCAAGGCGATACTCGTCTCGGCGCAGCTCGTGCCCGGCGTCAAGGGTGTCGAGGACCATCTCGGCTACCCGGTGGTGTTCACGCCGATGTAAGAAAGGCGGACGCGTTCAGGCGTGGGGAAGGCTGGGCCAGCAACACGACTGGCCCGGTTTTTTTGTCGGGCTTCGCCGTCGTGCTGCTTCCCGTGTGTCGACGCTCGGCGTGTGGCGCTGCGTCAGTGCGACATGAGCACCGGCAGCGTCATCGTGGCCAGGATCGAGCGTGTGGCGCCGCCCAAAACGAGTTCCTGCAGGCGCGCGTGACCGTATGCCCCCATCACGAGCAGATCGTAGCCGCCGTCTGCCGCAAAACTGAGCAGCGCGTCGCCCGTGGCTGCGGCGGCGTCGCGGTCGAACCGGGTGATTTCGACCTTCGTTGCGCCATGGCGCGCAAGCATGGCCGCGAGGTCGGCACACGACGCTTGCCGCTCGGCAGGCACGATGGACGTAGAAGCGGACAGAGAAGCGGTTGCAGAAGCGGCCACGATGGTCACGTGGGCCGCCCGCGCGATGAAAGGCATGGCGTCGTGCACGGCGCGCGCGGCCTCGCGGCTGCCGTTCCAGGCCACGAGCACGCGCTCGCCCACCGACTCGAAGCTGCCTGCATACGGCACGACCAGCACGGGGCCGCCCGCGCCAAGCAGCACGGTCTCCGTAAAGTGCTCAGCAATATAGGATTCCGGATCGTCCCGATCGGTTTGCCCCACGATCACGAGGTCGGCGCTCCGGCTGCGCTGCATGACCGCCGTGACCGGATCCCCCTCGGCCGTCACCCAGGCGCCATCGACCTGCGCTCGCAACAGCTCGGCTCGAAAGAGGCGCTCGATCGCGCCGCGTTGTTCGCGCCGCAGCTTGCGGTGCGTGTCGTAATAGTCGGCCGTGCCGGCCATCACGTAAAACTCGCGCGGGCGCGGCTCGAACGCCGCGAACAGTCCATCCAGATGCGCGCCAAACCGGCGGCCCAGCTTCAACGCAAGCGCGAGACGCGCGCTTGCGCGTGCGCTCGTGTCCATGTGCACCATGATCGTCTTGTAGCTCATCGTGATCTCCAGCGAACGGGGGCGTTCCACCGCCCCTCGAGGCGGAGAAAGTGATTCGAGTCTAGGGACGGCGGGCTCGTTGCGATTGATTTGAATCAACCATCTCTTCCTGGCGAAATAGGTCGCCCCTGGAACCCGGAAAAAAGGAGACATTGAGGCAGATCAATCGGAAACGGCAGTCCGTGCGTAGATTGAATACAGCGCGACGCTTCGCAGAGTTCGTGCGCCACGCAAGCCGAAAAGGAGGCAAGGCAATGAGCAATCTGACACGTTATGACCCGTTTTCCATGGAGCCTGTTTCGGACCTCTTCCAGGGGCTGTTCCGGCCAATGCGCGGCGTGCTGGCCGCCGAGGAGAGCGAACTCGCGACGATCAAGCTCGACGTTACGGAAAGCGAGAAGGCCTACACGGTCAAGGCCGAGATGCCGGGTGTCGACAAAAAGGACATCGACGTGAAGATCGACGGGAATGTGGTTTCGATTCACGCGAAGGTCGAGCGCACGACCGAGCAGAAGGAAGGCGAGCGCGTCATTCGCCGCGAACGGTACAGCGGCGCCTTCGCACGCACGTTCTCGCTTGCCAGCGATATCGACGAAAGCAGCGCCAACGCGCAGTATCAGGATGGCGTGCTCTCGCTCACGCTGCCGAAAAAGGCGCCTGCGGAACAGAAGCGACTGCAGATCCAGTGAGCCATGGCGCGCGCCATTGTGCCGCAGGCGCATTCGCTGCGCGCCTTCTTGGGAGAACGAAATCATGTCACTTACCGGCCATATCGACTCGGGCGCCTGGAGCGTTCAGGCCCGCACATCGCCGGCTCCGCAGGGCGGCTTTCTCTGTGAAGTCAGCGTCACGCACGGTCCACAAACGCAGTGCTTCTCCCACGCGTTTGCGCATCATCGCGTGTTTGAAACCGAGCGAGAGGCGGTGCTCGAGGGGTTGCGCGAAGGCATGGTGTGGATCGACCTGAAAATCCATCACGCGTTCGAAGTGTAGAAAGGCCTGCCTGGAGGCAGTAGCGAGCCTTCGGGTAGCGACGATGCCGACTTCTGAAGGGGCGCGGCGATGGGACTCGGGATGCAAATCGTCTATCTGGGTTTCGCCGGTTCATCTGCCCTCGAGGCGGAAGCCGGCGTTCAGTTGCTGCGCCTCGAGCGGTTCAGCGGCGTGCTGGCAGGGTGTCATCTCGCGATCGAGCGAATGCACTCCGTGCAGCCGGGAAGCTGCCGCCCGGCCTATGACGTTCGTCTCGACCTCGTTTCGACTTCGAGGCAACTCGCGCCGCTTGGCCATTGCGAAGGTGACGACCCTGTGGCTGCCATGCGTGCGGCATTCGACGCCGCCGAGCGCCAACTGGGTTCAGCCGCGCCCGCAGGCGCCGTTTACCGAAACGGTGCGCCGCGCGGCGATCACTGATCGACGCCACTACTGGCTCAGTACCCACTGAACGAGCGTATGCGCGTCTTCGGCCGATAGCGGGCCGCCGCGGTCTGCGGGCAGCGGCATGGCCATGTCGCCCCAGTGGGGCTTGCCGCCGTGCCTGAGCTTGTCTTCGAGCATGACCTCGGCATTCGGCTTGTTGCGGTAGCGCTCGGCGATCTGGTGAAACGACGGCGCGAGAAATGGCGCATCCGACGTGTGGCAGAACATGCAGTGCTGCTGATCGACAAGCTCGGTGGGTTCGGCAAGCTGCGCGTGCGCAGCACCGGCATACAGCGCCACCGCGCATACCGCTGCGGCGTGAAACAGGATCGTGTTCGCGCGCGCGTGGAGCGACGCAATCACCGGGAGGCAAGCAACAGGTGCAGGACGGCGTGGCATCGAATGTCTCCTCGAGTGCAGCCGGGGAGCGCAGTGCCGCCGGCCAGATGCATGAATGAAATAAAAAGCGGCGCCGTGCGTCACACGCGCGCGAGCCCTTCCAGATCGACGAGGCGAATCTGCTTGCCATTGGGCTCGACGAGGCCTTCGCGCTGAAAGCGCGAGAACATCCGGCTCACGGTTTCGAGCTTCAGGCCGAGAAAGCAGCCGATTTCCTCGCGGCTCATCTTCAGGTTGAGTTGCGCGCCGGAGTAGCCGCGCGCCTGGAAGCGCGCGGCGAGATCGAGCAGAAACGCGGCGAGGCGCTGTTCGGCGGTCATCGTGCCGAGGAGCATCATCAGGCGCGACTCGCGCACGATCTCGCCGCTCATCAGCCGGTAGAGGTGGCGCTGCATGCGCCGGCTCTCGCGGCAAAACGTTTCGAGTTGGCCGAACGGCATGATGCAAACCGTGCTGTCTTCGAGTGCAATGGCGTCGCAGCGGTGTGTGCCGGAGCAAACGCCGTCGAGCCCGAGCGGCTCGCCCGGAATCTGGAAGCCCGTGACCTGCTCGCGCCCGTCCCGATGCATGACGACCGTCTTGAACGATCCGGTACGGACGGCGTAGAGGCTCTGGAAGGCGTCGTGCGCGCGAAACAGCGTTACGCCGCGGTGCACGGTGCGCGTGGTGAGGACCACGGTGTCGAGTTGCCGGAGTTCTGCGGCCGTGAGGTCCGGCGGCATGCAGACCGCACGCAGCGAGCAGCTCGAGCAGCGCGCAGCGGCGTCGCGCTCGGCGGGCTGCGGCGACACGACGAGCCAGGGCGGGGATAGCGGCGTGGACAGTGAGGATTCGCAGGCTGCCTCGGCATACATGATCGTCTCCCGTTCAGCGCGCGGGGGCGGCGCGCCGGTTCACTAGCGCTTCAATGGCTTCGCAAGCGGCTTCGAACTCAGACGTCTTGTCGAAGAAAAAATGGGCTCCCGCTCGTTGGCAGGCGGTGCGAAACGGTGCGGCGGAGTGATTCGTCAGCACGACCGTCACGACCGAGGGTTGCTCGTGAGCCAGCAGGGACAGCAATTCGATGCCGCTGCCGCTCGCAAGCCTCAAATCGACCACCGCGACGTCCGCACCGCTTTGCGCGATGCCGGTCAGGGCGCTGGCCGCATCCTCGGCTTCGCCAATCACGCTCACATCCGGAATGGCCGACAATGCCTCGGCGATCTTCCTGCGCACTGCGGTCGCATCCTCGACCAGGAAAACCTGCAGGCGCGTGCGGACAGGACTGGCTTTCATGTAGCCAGTATTGGCAACGCCGTCTCAAAAAAATATCGGCGGCGATGGAAATTGACGTACGCGGAACGGAAGGCCTGTAGGGCGATTCCTACAGTCATGCGGCAATCGGCCGCGACACCCGAGGGTCAGACTTCGTCGGGATCGTCGATGAGCTTGTGCCGCATCGCGTAGCGCACGAGCGCGGCTTCGTGCGGCATCTGCATCTTCTCGAGAATGCGCACCTTGTAGGTGCTGACGGTTTTCGTACTCACGCAGAGTTCCTGCGCGATTTCAGTAATGGTCTGGCCTGCCGCAATACGCCGGAACACCTCGAACTCGCGGTCGGAAAGCCGCTGGTGGGGAAGCGTGTCGGCCGGCTCCTTCAGGCTTTGTGCGAAGCGCTCGGCCATCGTCATGCTGATATAGACGCCACCGGAAGCGATCTTCGTCACGGCGGTGACCAGCTCCGTGCTGGCGCATTCTTTGGTGAGATAACCCGACGCGCCCGCCTTGAAGGCGCGCACCGCGTATTGCTGCTCGGCATGCATGGTCAGCACGAGAATGCGCAGTTCGGGCTTTTCGTCCTTGATCTGCTTGATGAGATCCACGCCGCTGCGTCCCGGCATCGAGAGGTCGAGCACCAGGACCTGGGCTGCGCGCTCTCGCACGAGCGCGAGTGTGGTCGCGCTGTCACAGCCTTCGCCTACGACTTCGAACTGCGTGTCGCGCTCGCTTTCCAGTATGCGGCGCAGACCGTCACGCATGAGCGCATGGTCGTCGGCGATGATCACCTTGATCATGATGCGGCTCCTTCCGGAAGCAGGGCAGGGAGGGCGAACGTGATCGTCATGTCAAAGCCCTTTCCGGGCGCGGTCGCAATGGCAACGGTGCCGTCGAGCATGTGGGCTCGCTCGCGAATGCCGAGCAGGCCAAACGACTTGTCTCTCAAGGCGTTGCGCTGCGCGTTGGGTGGATCGGCGGGATCGGCGCTGGCGCCCACGCCGTCGTCGGCAATGCGCAGCACACAGCGTGGCCCATCCACCTTGAGCGTAATCTCGACGAAATTCGCTTCGGCATGGCGGGCGACATTGGTCAAGGCTTCCTGAACGATGCGAAAGAGCGCCGAGGAGGCGGCGTTCGAAAACATCGTGGCATCCGCATCCAGGTCGCGCTCGACGGCGATGCCGTAGCGGCTCGTGAAGTCGTTCGCCAGCCACTCGATGGCGGGCACGAGGCCGAGGTCGTCGAGCATGACCGGCCGCAGGTCGGCCGCGATGCGCCGCAAGGCAGCCACGGTCGCGTCGATCAGGTTGCGCATGCCGGCGAGGCGCGCGGGCACATCGGTGGCGTCATCCTCCCCGAGGCGGCGCTCGAGCGCGGCGAGGTCGATCTTGAGCGCCGTGAGCTGCTGGCCGAGATAGTCATGCAGTTCGCGCGCGATGCGGGTTTTTTCGGCCTCGCGCACGTTCTGGAGATTGGCCGACAACTCGCGCAACTCCTCGCGCGAACGCTTGAGCGCTTCCTCGGCGCGCACGCGTTCGGTGATATCGCGCAGCATGACCGTGAAAAGCTTGCCCGAACCGTCACGGATCTGCGAAATCGATGCTTCGATCGGAAACTCCTCGCCATTGGCGCGCACCCCGTAGAGCACACGTTGCGGGCGGCCCATCTGGCGCTCGGTGACGCCTGTCTCGCCAAACTGTTCGACATGCTGCGCGTGCGCCGCCCGGAACCGCTCGGGAATGAAGCGCGAGAGCGGCGAGCCGATCGCCTCCCTGGCGGACAGGCCGAACACCTGTTCGGCGGCTGGATTGAAGATCAACACACGCTGGGTTTCGTCGACAGTGACGATCGCTTCCATCGACGAACGGATGATCCCGAGCATGCGGGCTTCGTTGAGCCGCGCGTCGCCGGCCGCCCTCGCAGGCGCCGGGTTTGCGCGCACGAGGCGTTGCGCGAGAAGCGCGAGCGCGGCGGCGCCGAGCGCGCCCGCGAGCGCAATGGCCATGGCGCAGGCAGAACTTGCCGGGCCCGCGCCTTTTGCGGCGCGCGCGCGGGGGTCAGCGCGCGGGCCCATGACGACCGTCCGGAGCGCGATGCGGGCGCGAGATCGATGCGAAGGCCATTCGCATATGAAGTGTCGGCTTCAATGGGCGGGACACAAGTATTCCGTATCACAGGGATCCATGCCGATTTTATGAGCCACTGGAAACCGTGTCCCAAAAAAATTTCACGCTCGTCGTCCGTGCTTGCGAGGTGTGCCGGCGCGGCGTGCCGTGTTCCGGCAGCATTTCAGGGCGTGGCGCCTGCCTCCTGCTCGGGCGCCAGTTCGTCCGGCGGGCACGGCGGGCAGGGATACGGTCGCACGGCTTGCTCGGCAAGCTCGAACGACTGTCCGAATTCCGGCACGCAGCAATCCCAGTGCAGTGTCTCGGCGATGCGCCGGCGCAAGGCATCGGCCGCTGCGGGCTCACCGTGCGTCACGAACGTGCGAAGGGGCGGGCACGTCATGCCCGCGAGCCAGCGCAGGGTTTCCCGGTAATCGGCATGCGCAGAGAGCGAGGTGATCGAGGAGATCTCTGCGCGCACGCGCACGTAGTCGCCGTGCAGCTTGATGGTGGGCGCATGGGCCTCGAGCGCCGCGCCGCGCGTGCCGGGCGCCTGGTATCCGACGAGCGCGATCGTGTTGCGCGGGTCCGATGCGTACAGGTTCAGATGGTGCAGAATGCGGCCGCCAGTGGCCATGCCACTGCCGGCAATGATGACCATGGGGCCGTGGCGCCCCGCAATGGCCTTTGACTCCTCCACCGTTCGCGCCATGAACGCCGCATGATCGATGGCGTGCACTTGCGGGAGTGTCAGCCGATGATCGCTCATATGACGCCGGTACAGGTCGGTCACGCCAATCGCCATTGGGCTGTCGAGGTAGACCGGAACATTCGCCATGCGCCCCGACTGCTTCAGCCGCGCGATGTAGTAAAGGACTTCCTGCGCGCGTCCCACCGCGAAGCAGGGCATGACCACGATGCCGCCGCGGGCGAAGGTGCGCGCGAACATCGCTGCGAGTTCGTCCTCGGGGTTCAGCGCGTCGTGCAGCCGGTCGCCGTAGGTCGATTCGACCACCAGATAGTCCGCATGGACCGGTGGGGAAGGCGCGCGCACGATCGGATCGTCGGGGCGCCCGAGGTCGCCGGAAAACGCGGTGACCGTATGCCCGTTGCACAGCACCACGCTCGCCGCGCCAAGGATATGGCCCGCGGGCAGCAGCCGAAACGTCAATTGCTCGCCGAGCGCAACGGGTTCATCGAACGGGCGCGGCGCAATGAGCCGCAGTGCCTGTTCGGCGTCTTCCAGGGTGTAGAGCGCAAGGGCGGGATGGTGTTTGGAGAAGCCGTGGCGGTTTGCAAACGCCGCGTCTTCCTCCTGTAGCCGTGCGCTGTCGCGCAGCATGATGCCGCACAGGTCCGCGGTTCCGGGCGTGCAATAAACCGGGCCGCGATAGCCGTTGCGCGCCAGGACGGGCAGGTAGCCGCAATGGTCGATATGCGCGTGCGTGAGGATGACGGCGTCGAGCGAGTCGGCCGCAAAAGGCAGTGGGTCCCAGTTGCGCAGCCGCAGGTTTTTGGTGCCCTGGAAAAGCCCGCAGTCGACCAGCACCCGCTTGCCTCCCGCCTCCAGCAGGTAGCGCGACCCGGTGACCGTTTGTGCCGCGCCCAGAAACGTCAGCTTCATCATGCTCTCCTCGCTTCACGCGCCATGTGCACGCCCGATATCGATTGGAACGCGCGCCTGCGCGCCGGCTTTGACTTGAATCAGACAAACAGGCATCGCCCCGGGCCGCCTCTCCTTGAGGCAGATCAATCGCAACGCGTCATCCGATTCGTACATTGGAGTCGGTGGCACGCGGTGCGCGGGCCGAGATTCCGGCGGGGGCGAAATGGGGAGCAGGTTGTCGTCTGGCAGGGCGCTTGTTTTGATCCTGTTGATTGCAACGCTTTCGGCTTGTACCGCTTACCGCGATACGCGCCACGGAGAAAACGTCGCATTCCGCCGTTCGGAAACCGAACTGGCAGCGCGACGCGAGCAGAGCGCGATCCGTTGCTCGGCCCCCGACGACTGCGCACAGGCCTGGACCCGCGCCCTGGTTTTCGTCCAGCGGCACTCGCCCACGCCCATCGAACGTGCGACCGACGATACGATCGAGACGCGCATGCCGCATGAATTCGGCATCGCCTACTTCTGGGCGGTGCGTCAGAGGGCCGCGGATGGAACCACGACGATACGGCTCAAGGGCTTGTGCCGCGGCATGTACAGCAGCGACAACGGCCCTGGCTGGCTCTATGCGCGCTGCGCCGAACAGCTTGAGGAGGCGCAGCTCGACTTCGTGCGCGAAGTGAGCGGCGTCAGATAAGGACGAACGTGGAGGCTCGCTGCGGTCCAGCGCAAGCGGGCGGCGGCTGAATGTCCAACGTCAGGCGAAGCGCCGCCCGAGGCGATGAATGAAGACCTACGCCACGACTTCGCTCAACGGGCGGCGCGGCGACGGCGCATCGGGCGTGCCGTGTCCGATGCGCAGCAGGACCTGCGGACAAACGGCTCCCGGCATGCCAAGCAGCGCACTCAGCCGCGCACGCAGTTCGGCCACCTCGATCGGTTGGTTCAAGTAAGAAGCGCACAGTCCGTGCGAAGTCAGCACCAGCAGCACCCGCTCGAGCGCCTCGCCCGCCGCGAGCCAGGCCTGCGCATCGTCGACGCTCGTCGCGATGCTCAGCAGCAGGGGCGACGCCGCCGCCAGCTCCCGGTGGGTCGCCGCCACGCCGCCACCCACGTCGAATGTGCGTATCGCGGAGGCGGCAAGCGGTGTTGCGAAGTCGAGCAGGGAACCGAGTCCGGCCGCGTAGGACGGCATGCCGTCGCCAGTGTGGCGCGGGTGGATCCATTTCGCGAGTTCGCGGCGGAACCTGGGGTCGGCGAACTGCCGTTGGTCGGCTTCGGCGACGAGGTCGGCGATCGCCTCGCGCGTTCCGGCTTCGGTTGCGCACGCAACTTCCACGCCCTCGGCACGGGCTGCGTCGATGAGTTCGCGTTCGACGGCCGCAGCGACCGGCACCGGAGAAAACGGGCGACGTGTGGTGACCCGCCGGGCAATGGCGCTCACGAGCGCCGCCAGCTCCGCGCCAACGGGACGCTCGCGAAGCAGGCGCACATCGGCGAGCAGGTCGGGATCGAGGCTCGCTGGAAAAAGCGTGATCGCATAGCCAATGCCCAGGCTCGCGAGCGCCACGCGCAGATTGAACAGCGCCGCACCGCAACTGATGATCAGCTCCCGATCGTACGGATCGACAACGGGCAGCGCCCGTAGCCGGTCGGCGCACAGCAGGATCCGGTCGCGGCTGGCGACGAAGCGCCACGGCTGGCTGTTGTGGCTCGACGGGGCGAGCGTTGCGTGGCGCACGGCGTAACGCAACGCGTAGTCGTCGAGCTTGTCGAGTGGCGTGGCGCTGGCGGCAGGGTCGTGTGGCTTGTCGAGCATGGTGTATCCCGACTCTCAATGGCGCGGGGCGCCCGGTGAAATCAGTGCGGCATGATTGAGAAAGCCGCCAACAAGGGCGGCGTGGGATCAGTCTAGGTGCCGACGCGGGGTCGCGATTGACTTGAGTCAACCCTACGCGGATAGCGCTGGTTTCTGATGAGCAGATAGCCGTCCGCGCTGTGCTGCACTTGCGTGGTCTCTGGCGCGCCTGAGGTGTTTAGCGTGCGAAGCCAGGACGAACGCCGCGCGCTAGAAGCTAGAAACTAGAAACGAAACAGTTCCACCGCCGACGTCGTGAGAATCGTCCGTCTGGCTGCCTCGTCGGGAATCCACCGCTGCAGCGCGTTCGCGGCCGCGGCGTAGTCGACGAGGTGGCGATGCTGCGTATGGGGCCAGTCGCTGCCCCAGACGAGCCGTTGCGCGCCGAATGCATCGAGCAGCGCCGCTGCGAGTGCGATTGCGCTTTCGGTGCCGCACGCGCCTTGCACGCTGCGATAAGCGGCGGAAAGCTTGACCCACACGTCGCCGGACGACGCCTTCGACACCAGATGGCGAAAACCGGGATCGTCTACGCCGCGCGCGGCATCTGGACGGCCGAAGTGATCGACCACGACCGTGCAGCGGTGCGCGAGCAGCGCGTCGAGCACATAGGGCAAATCGGCGGCGTGCACCTGCACTTCGACATGCCAGCGCAGCGCGTTGAGCCGCGAAAGAAGTGCCGACCACCGGCGGCCATGAAAATCGGGCAACGGCACACCGATCAAATTCAGCCGCGCCCCGACGACATGCGCGGCATTCAGCGCCTCGAGTTCCTTGTCGCCGACTTCCGGATCGACGACAGCGACACCGCGAAAGCGCCGCGCATAGCGCTTCGACACTGCCGCCAGAAACGAATTGTCGACGCCAAGAAAGCTCGGCTGCACGAGCACGCCGTGAGACATGCCGTGACTATCGAGCTGGTCGACGTACTGATCGAGCGTCGCGTCGTAGTCGGGAGCGTGACGGCGCTGCGCGGCAAGGGGCAGCCCCTGCACGAATATGTGCGCATGCGAGTCGATGCCGGTCACGCACGATGCTGCTGTATCGAGCCACGCGGCGTTCTTTCCGGAGAGGCCCAGGAAAGGATCGGCGGCGGTTGCGGGCAAAGTGAGGTCCATCGTGTGTTCAGTCTGGGAGTCGGTTCAATGGTCGGCGGGTGGCGACGGGAAGGCGCGCACTCAGCTGCGCGAAGCGGCAGGGGCGTCGGTCCGCGCGCCGCTTTGCGCGGAGGTCGCCATGCGGCGGCCGCGTGTCTCGGGCAGCAGCAAGGCCGCGATAACGACGACGCCATACGCCACGCCTGCATCGATGCCGAGCGCCGCGCCGAGCGACATCGAACTGCTCATATGGCCGATCAACACCGGAAAACCCGCCGATACGATGCGGCCGAAGTTGTAGCAGAACCCGACACCCGTGCCGCGCACGCCCTGCGGATACAACTCGTTGAAGAGTGCGCCGAGCGTCGCTGGAATACCCGCCGAGAACAGCCCGAGCGGGAAGCTCAGGATCAACATGGTGGTGTCGCTGAGCGGCAGGAACGTGTAGATGTTGACCATCACCGCGCAGCACACGGCAAAGAGGATCACGTTCCGGCGTCGCCCGATGCGGTCCTGCAGCCAGGCGCTCACGAAGCAGCCGACGATGAACGCGACAATGACAACGGCCAGGTAGCCGCCTGTACCCAGCACTGAGAGGTGGCGCTCGGTCTTGAGGTAAGTCGGCAGCCAGGTGGTGATCGCGTGATAGCCGCCATGCGCGCCGAGCCCGATCAGGGCGCCGACGAGGGTCGTGCGAATCACGGCGGGATCGAAAATGCCCGCGGCAATGCTGAAGACGCCGCGCTGGCCACGTTCGTCGCTCGCCGTCTGCGCCTCGCGAGGCGGCTCGACGATGTTGCGGCGCAGGTACAGCACGAGCACCGCGGGCACGAGACCGATCGCGAACAGCACACGCCAGGCCCATTGCGGCGACACGAACGAAAAGACCAGCATATACAGCAGCACCGCGCCGCCCCAGCCGAAGCCCCAAGCGCTTTGCACGATACCCATCGCCTTGCCGCGATGCTTCGGGTTCATCGTCTCGCTGAGGAGTACGGCGCCAGCCGTCCACTCGCCGCCGAAACCAATGCCTTGCAACGTCTTCAACACCAGCAACTGGTCGAAGTTCTGCGCGAACGCGCTTAAGAATGTGAACAGCGAGAACCAGACGACGGTGATCTGCAGGGCCCGCACGCGGCCCACGCGGTCAGCCAGAATGCCCGCGAGCAGGCCGCCTAGCGCACCGGCTACGAGCGTTGCGCCGCCGATCAGTCCGGCCTGGCCCTTGCTGATGCCCCACGTTGCCAGCAGCGACGGAATGACGAGGGAAAAGACCTGCGTGTCGACGCCGTCGAGCGCCCAGCCTGCGAAGCAGCTCCACAACGTTCTCTTTTCGAGGGGTGTGATGTCCCGGTACCAGCGCATGGTCGTCTCCTTGTGCGCGCCGCTGGGCGCGGCGGCCGGGGCTTGATCAGCACGGCCGCTGTTAATTGGTGGAGGTCATTCTAAAAAAGGCGGGAATGCGCGCATACTATGGAAATGTTGTTCTTTCATAGCATTTTGATATGGAATCTGTCCGCACGCTCAAGTATTTCCTCGCTGTCGTCGACGCCGGCAGCGTCACTGGCGCGGCCAGCCAGCTGGGCATGGCGCAGCCCGCGCTCAGTCAGGCCATCACGCGGCTGGAACAGGACCTTGGCGTGAAGCTGCTGGCGAGAACGCGCCGCGGCGCGGCGCTGACGCCAGCGGGCGAGGCGATCGTCGACGACATCCGGCTGAGCGTGTCGCGCATCGAGGCGGCCGAAAGGCGTGCCCGCGATATCGGCGCGCAGCGTGGCGGGCGGCTCGCTATCGGCTTCGCGTCGGCGGCGCTGTTCGAGGTGATGCCCAAGGCGATCGCGGCGCTGCGCCGCGCGGTGCCCAACGTCGAACTGACGCTGCGCGAAATGAGCAACGCGGAGCAGGCCAGCGCACTCGATTCGGGCGAGATCGACATTGGCCTGCTGCATACGCCGGTTGCCGTGAGCGGTCGAATGCGCGAGAAGCTGATCGTGCGCGAGCGGCTGCTGGCGGTCGTGCACGAGTCGTATCCGCTCGGCGCCGACGGCAAGCTTGGCCTCGCGGATCTTGCACGCATCGGGCTGGTCTGGTTTCCGCATGGCCAGTTGCCGGTGGTGCGCGCGGGCATCCTGAGCGCGTTTCGCAAGTTCGGCTGCGAGGCCAATATCGTGCAGGACGCCAATCGGTCGCTCACCGTGCTCGCTTGCGTTGCGGCAGGGTGCGGCGCTTCGTTGCTGCCGGAATCCGTCAAGGCGCTCCAGTTTTCCGGCGTGCGCGTATGTGAAGTGCGCGAGGGCGGCGCGCTGCCGTTCTTCGAACTCAGCGCGATCTGGCCACACCGGTCTCGGCCCACGCTCGCCGACAAGTTCGCTTCGTTGCTCAGTTCGCGTTGAACCGATCAATCAGGAAAGGCGTGGCTGCGGCCGTGCCGTTGCGGGCGCGCGCCCCGGGTGACGGTACGCTCGAAGGGCGAGCAGCCTCTATTCACGTTTCGCGTTTGAAGTCGCACGCGGCGCGAGTTCGATAAAGCGCGCGGCAAACACGACATAGAGGAACTGGCGCAGGCGCGCGGCGAAGTGCGGGACGGGTTGCATGGCGAGTCTCGTTGGACGCATGGGCAAGTGAATGAGCGGGCTGCGTGAGCCGCATGCAAACGCAATTCACATGCCATTGGACTTTCGCGCCTGCGCGGCGCTGCATGGGCAGGCGCGCCGCCCCGTCGCGGTGCCTGGCCCCGCAACATGGTGCACGCACTGCACTGCGATTGCGCGGACGTGGCGCGTTCTGGCGCGTGCCACGCGCCCACTCGCGCCGCGAGGGCGCGTCGAGGCGGGCTTCAACGCACCCAGACAGACTTGGCACAGAACTCGCTAAATAGCCTGGCGAGAGGTGCGAAGCAATTTGCATCATCTTAGGATCGCTAGGGTTCCGGTCGGCGCAACGCATGAGTTCATGCCGCGTGTTCGATGCCTGGTCCGAGAGCAATCCGGTCTCGTCTCCCACCTTGCCTGCAAGGCGGCGATGAGGCTCCACGGAGGGATAAAAGCCCGGGAGGTCGCGATGTCGTTCGGTCGCCCTCTCACGCTTTTTCCCTTCGCAAACCGGAGCCTCCATGCCGACCCGCTTCTCTTCTGCCTGCGCGCAGCCTGACCTGCCAACCGCCTTGCCACCCGTGGACGTGCTGTGGGAAACCGTGATTCCCGCCGGCGCGCATTGGTCGGGCATCCTGCGCCGTGGACTTGCGTTGCGCGTAATCGACCTCGAAGGCGGCGCGAATCTCGCCGCCGTGTTCCACCGCCAGGAAGATCCGCTGGAACGCTACAACATGGCCGACACGCTCAAGGCGCAGCACACGGCCCATCTCACGCGCGGCCATGCGCTTTATACCGACATGGGCCGCGTGATCGCCTCGATTACCGCGGATACGCTCGGCTGGCACGACCCCCTCGGCGGGGTGGGTGACGCGACGCTCTCCATGCGCAAGTATGGCGAGCGGCGCTACCAGGCACACCGAAACGACATGATCCGCAACGGCCGCGACAGCCTCGTGCTCGAACTCGCGAAATACGGCTTGGGCGCGCGCGATCTCGTGGCCAACGTCAACTTCTTCAGCAAGGTGGCCGTGGGCGAGGACGGCTCGCTCGAATTCGTGCCACGCCACTCGCAGGCGGGCGCGGCGTTCGACCTGCGCTTCGAGATGAACACGCTCGCGGCGTTTTCAACGGCCCCACACCCGCTCGACCCGCACGGCGAGTACGCGCCGAAGCCGGTGAAGCTCGTTGCCTGGCGCGCCTACGCGGCGGACGCGGCCGCCAGCGCCGACGACCTGTGCCGCACGGCCTGCGCCGAGAACGAGCGCGGCTTCATCAACACCGACCGTCTGTTCGCCTGAGCGCAAAGGATCTGTCATGCCGATCATCGAAAGCGCGCTCGACGAGCGCAATGCCCATACCGATTTCACTCTGCCTGCGGGCGAGCCGTGGATGCACGACATGAAGCGCGGCGAAACGCTGCGCATCGTCGACCTCGAAGGCAACCAGGCCGTCGATACCCTGTTCTACAGCAGCGCCGATCCCACCGAACGCTACAGCGCCCAGGACACCATTCGTGCGCAGCGCAACCTTTATCTGAGCGCGGGCAGCGTGCTCATGTCGAACCGCGGCGCGCCGCTGCTCACCATCGTCGCCGATACGTGCGGCCGCCACGACACGCTTGGCGGCGCCTGCGCGGCCGAGAGCAACACCGTGCGCTACGCGCTCGAAAAACGCCACATGCACAGCTGCCGCGACAGCTACCTCAACGCGCTTGCGCACTGCACGTGCGGCGTGGGCGCGCTGCTCGGCAAGCGCGACATCGTCAGCAACATCAACTTCTTCATGAACGTGCCCGTTACGCCGCTTGGCAAGCTCACGTTCGAAGACGGCATCTCCGCGCCCGGCAAATACGTGGAAGTGCGCGCGGAGCAGGACGTGACGGTGCTGATCTCGAACTGCCCGCAGCTGAACAATCCGTGCAACGGCTATAACCCGACGCCCGTGCGTCTGCTCGTGTGGGGGGCATGACGATGGCGTTCGACAAGGTTCTCATTGCCAACCGCGGCGAGATTGCGTGCCGTGTGATCCGCACGCTCAAGCGTTTGGGCATCGCATCCGTCGCCGTGTATTCCGAAGCGGATCGCCACGCCATGCACGTCATGCTCGCGGATGAAGCTATCTGCATCGGGCCTGCGCCCGTTGCGCAGAGCTATCTGAACGCCGAGGCCATTCTCGCGGCGGCGCAACGCACCGGCGCCCAGGCCGTGCATCCGGGCTATGGCTTTCTCTCCGAGAACGCCGCGTTCGCGGGGGCTTGCGAGCGAGCAGGCATCGCCTTCATCGGCCCGCGCGCCGAGCAGATGACGGCCTTCGGCCTCAAGCACACGGCACGCGACATCGCGCGTGCCAACGAAGTCGCGCTGCTGCCTGGCACGGGTCTGCTGCCCGACGTGGCGGCGGCGCTCGAAGCAGCGCTCACGCTTGGCTACCCCGTAATGCTCAAGAGCACGGCGGGCGGCGGCGGTATCGGCATGTCGCTGTGCCGCGACGCCGCGCAGCTCGAAGCCGCATTCGCCTCGGTTGTGCGGCTTGGCGAAAGCAACTTCGCTAACGCGGGCGTGTACCTGGAAAAGTTCGTCGAGCATGCGCGCCATATCGAAGTGCAGGTGTTCGGCGACGGCCGGGGCAGCGTGATCTCGCTCGGCGAGCGCGACTGCTCGGTGCAGCGGCGCAACCAGAAGGTGATCGAGGAAACGCCCGCACCGGGCCTGACCGACGACGAACGCCGCGCATTGCACGCCACGGCCGTGCGCCTCGCGAAAGCGGTGAGCTATGCGAGCGCGGGCACGGTGGAGTTCGTGTTCGACACGCAAACCCGCGCGTTCTATTTCCTCGAAGTGAACACGCGGCTTCAGGTGGAGCACGGCGTGACGGAAGAGGTGTACGGCATCGACCTCGTGGAATGGATGATCCGCCAGGCCGAAGGCACGCTTGCGCCGCTCGACGCGCTCGCACCCGCCGATACGCTCGCCCCGCGCGCGGCGAGCATCCAGGTGCGCGTCTACGCCGAAGATCCGAACCGCCAGTTCCAGCCGAGTTCGGGCCTGCTCACGCACGTAGCGTTTCCCGCCGGAGCGCGCGTGGACACGTGGATCGACGCGGGCACCGAAGTCAGCGCGTTCTACGATCCGCTGCTCGCGAAGATCATCGCCACCGGCGCAACGCGCGACGCGGCGCTCGCGAAACTCGGCGACGCGCTCGCGCACACGCAGCTTTACGGCATCGAAACAAACCTCGACTATCTGCGCGCGATCGTTGGGTGCGCAACGTTCGTGGCGGGCGAGCAGACCACGGGCTTTCTCGGCCGCTTTCTGTTCGCGCCGCACACGATCGACGTGCTCGACGGCGGCGTGCAAACCACCGTGCAGCAGACGCCGGGCCGCCTCGGCTACTGGGACGTGGGCGTGCCGCCCTCCGGCCCGATGGACGACCGCTCGTTCAACCTGGCCAACGAACTGCTCGGCAACGCGCCCGACGCAGCGGGGCTCGAGTTCACGATGGTGGGCGCGACGCTGCGCTTCAACACGGAAACGCTGTTCGTGCTGGGCGGCGCGCCCCTTGCGGCCACGCTGGACCGTGAGCCGGTGCCGTACTGGCAGGTGGTGCGCGCGGGCGCGGGCATGGTGCTCAAGCTCGGCGGCGTGACGGGCGCGGGTGTGCGCGCATGCCTCGCGGTGAAGGGCGGCTTGCAGGTGCCCGACTATCTCGGCAGCAAGGCGACCTTCACGCTCGGCCAGTTCGGCGGCCACGCGGGCCGCGCGCTGCGCAAGGGCGATGTGCTCCATCTCGCCCCAGGGGCAGGCAGGGGCGCGGCGACCGAAGTGGGCGCACGGCTCGCGGCGCAGCGCGTGCCGGCGCTCACGCACGAGTGGGAGCTGGCGGTGCTCGACGGCCCGCACGGCGCACCCGACTTCCTCACGCGCGACGACATTGCGATGCTCTACGAAGCGCGCTGGACCGTGCACTACAACTCCAGCCGCACAGGGGTGCGCCTGATCGGCCCGAAGCCGCAGTGGGCGCGTGCGGACGGCGGCGAGGCCGGCCTGCATCCCTCCAACATCCACGACAACGCCTATGCGATCGGCGCCGTGGACTTCACGGGCGACATGCCGGTGATTCTCGGCCCGGACGGCCCTAGCCTGGGCGGCTTCGTGTGCCCGGTCACGGTGATCGGCGAGGAACTGTGGAAGCTCGGGCAACTGCGCCCCGGCGATACGGTTCGGTTCGTGCCTGCTGCGCCTGCCGCCGTTGCCGCCGTGAAGGGGAACGCGCACGAATGCGTGCTCTATCGTGACGAACAGGCGGGCGAGGGCGAGGGCGTGGTCTATCGCCGCTCGGGCGACCGCAATCTGCTGATCGAATACGGCCCTTCCGTGCTCGACCTGAAGCTGCGCTTCCGGGTGCATGCGCTGACGAACTGGCTCGAAACGCACCGCCTGCCCGGTATCGTCGATCTCACGCCGGGCATCCGTTCGCTGCAGGTGCATTTCGACCCCGCCGTGCTCACGCTCGACACGCTGATCGCGCATCTGCAGGATGCCGAAGCAATGCTGCCAGCCGTCGATGCCATGCGCGTGCCGAATCGCGTCGTGCACCTGCCGCTCTCGTGGGACGACCCGTCCACCCGCGTGGCCATCGAGCGCTACATGCAGTCCGTGCGTCCCGACGCCCCGTGGTGTCCGAGCAATATCGAGTTCATTCGCCGTATCAACGGTCTTGCGAGCATCGACGACGTGAAGCGCATCGTGTTCGACGCGCGCTACCTCGTGCTCGGCCTCGGCGACGTCTATCTCGGCGCACCTGTGGCGACGCCCGTCGATCCGCGTCACCGGCTCGTCACCACCAAGTACAACCCGGCGCGCACGTGGACGCCCGAGAACGCCGTGGGCATTGGCGGCGCGTACATGTGCGTGTACGGCATGGAGGGCCCCGGCGGCTATCAGTTCGTGGGCCGCACCGTGCAGATGTGGAACCGCTATCGCACGACAACCGAGTTCGCGCCGGGCAAGCCGTGGCTGCTGCGCTTCTTCGACGAAATCCGCTTCTTCGAGGTGAGCGAGGCCGAACTCGCGGAGTGGCGCAGCGAGTTTCTCGCGGGGCGGCGCAGCCTGCGCATCGAGGAATCGGTGTTCGACCTCGGCGAGTACGAGCGCTTCCTGCACGACGAGGCGGCCTCGATCGCCGCGTTCAAGACCACGCAGCAAGCCTCGTTCGAGGCCGAACGCGAGCGCTGGCGCGAAGCGGGTCAGGCCGAGTACGTCGCCGAAGGCGCAGCAGACGAAGCAGCCGGCGCCGCACGCGCCGCCGAAGCCCTGGCCGACGACTGCCGCGCAATTGGCGCCGACGTATCGGGCAGCGTGTGGAAGCTGCTCGTCGCCGCGGGCGAGCGCGTCGAAGAGGGCCAGGACCTGGCCATCCTCGAATCGATGAAGATGGAAGTGACCGTGACCGCAAGCGCGGCCGGCGTGATCGACGCGCTGGATTGCGCGGCCGGCGACGCCGTGGTGGCGGGGCAGCGTTTGATGGTGATCCGTGTGGCGTCCGAAACATCGGGCGATCCCGCACACGCAACCGCCGTGAGCGGCGAGGAGGCCGCATGCCAATGAATCCGCATAACGACGACCTGCCCATGACCCTCGCGGCGCTGCGCGCGCGCTACCTGGACGGCAGCCTCACGCCGGCGCAACTCGTCGAACGCATTGCCGCGCGCACCGGCGGCGACGATCCGCATCGCGTATGGATACGTGCGCTCACGCGCGACGAGATGATGCGTTACGCCGACGCGCTGTCGCAACGCGATCCCGCCACGCTGCCGCTCTACGGCGTGCCGTTCGCGATCAAGGACAACATCGACCTCGCGGGCGTGCCGACCACGGCCGGTTGCCCCGCTTATGCGTATATGCCGGAGCGCAGCGCGCCCGTGGTCGAGCGCCTGATCGCGGCGGGCGCGATTCCCGTGGGCAAGACCAACCTCGACCAGTTTGCCACGGGCCTCTCGGGCCAGCGCTCGCCCTATGGCGCGTGCCGAAATGCGCTGGACCCGGAGTACGCCTCGGGCGGTTCCAGTTCGGGCTCGGCCGTGGCCGTGGCGCTCGGCCTCGCCGCGTTCTCGCTGGGTACCGACACGGCGGGCTCGGGCCGCGTGCCGGCGGCGTTTCATGGTCTCGTGGGTCTCAAGCCGACCAAGGGCGTGCTGAGCACGCAGGGCGTGGTGCCCGCGTGCCGCTCGCTCGATTGCGTTTCGATCTTCGCGCACTCGGCGAACGACGCGCAGCGCGTGTTCGAGTGCGCGCGCGGCGTAACCGAGGACGACCCGTATGCACGCGCCTGGCAGCCAACCGGTCGCGAGCGCGCAACACTTGCCGGCGTGCGCTTCGGCGTGCCGCGTGCGGCACAGTTGAGCTTCTATGGCGACGCTTCCTATGCGGCGGCGTTCGACGCGGCGCTCGCGAAGCTGCGCGCGGCCGGCGCCGAACTCGTGGAGATCGATTTCGAGCCGTTCCTCGCCACGGCGCGGCTGCTCTACGAAGGCCCGTTCGTGGCCGAGCGCCTTGCCGCCATCCGGCCGTTCTTCGAGGCGCAGCCCGAAGCGCTGCATGCTGTCACGCGCGAGATCGTGGGCGGTGCAATGCGCTGGAGCGCGGCCGACACCTTCGCGGCGTTCGACCGTCTCGCGGCGCTGCGCATGGAAAGCGAGCGCGTGTGGCCGCGGATCGACGCGCTCGTCACGCCGACTTCACCCACCACATCCACAATCGCCGAACTCGAAGCGGACCCCATCGGCGTGAATGCGCGCTTCGGCTACTACACCAACTTCGTGAACCTGCTCGACTTGAGCGCGCTCGCCGTGCCAGCGGGCGTGTGCGCAAGCGGTCCGCACACGGGCAAACCATTCGGCATCACGTTCGTTGCGCGCGCACACGACGACGCGTACCTGCTCGACCTGGCCCGCGCGTGGCTGGGCGAGCGCGCCGCGCTGGCGCACGCCCCCGGCATCAGCGCTCAGGGCGGCTCGCACGCGTGTCGCGCGGCGCTGGCCGAGGCAGGGTCGCATAGCGCAAGCGGGAGCGCCGAAGCATGAAACCCCACGCCACTACGTCAAGAAAACCGTTGCACTTTCACTCCTGGAGATTCGCCATGAAGATGACGCACGTTCCGTTCGCAACCCACGCAGACAACGCACGCCACGCAACATCTGCCGCACCGCTGCGCCGTTGGGCGCTGCGCGCCGCCAGCGCGCTCACACTGGCCACGGGCCTGTTCGCGGCCGGCGTACAGGCCGCGGCTGCCGCGCCGCTGCGCATCGGCTACAGCGACTGGCCGGGCTGGGTGGCGTGGCAGGTGGCCATCGACAAAGGCTGGTTCAAGGAAGCCGGCCTCGACGTGAAGTTCGACTGGTTCGACTACGCGGCCTCGATGGACGCCTTCGCGGCCAACAAACTCGACGCCGTGCTCGTCACCAACGGCGATGCGCTCACGATGGGCGCGAACGGCGCGAAGAACGTGATGGCGCTCATCACCGACTACTCGAACGGCAACGACATGGTCATCGCCAAGCCGCCCGCACGCAAGATCCAGGACCTCAAGGGCAAGAAGATCGGCGTGGAGTTCGGCGTGGTCGATCACCTGCTGTTGCTCGACGCGCTCCAGCGTGCAGGGATGAAGGAGGGCGAAGTCACGCTCGTGAACGCGAAGACCAACGAAACGCCGCAAGTGCTGGCTTCTTCCGACGTCTCGGCCATTGCAGCATGGCAGCCGAACGCGGGCGAAGCGCAGCGCGCGGTGCCGGGTGCGCGGCCCGTGTTCACCTCCGCCGACGAGCCGGGCCTCATCTACGACGTGCTTGCCGTGAACCCTGTGAGCCTCGCCGCGCACAAGGCCGACTACGAAAAGCTCGCTAAGGTCTGGTACCGCGTGGTGAAGTACATCGACGACCCGGCCACGCAGCCCGACGCCGTCAAGATCATGGCCGCGCGCGTGGGCCTCACGCCGGCGCAGTATCTGCCGCTGCTCAAGGGCACGAAGCTGCTCACGCTGCCCGAGGCGCAACACGCCTACGTGAAAGCCGACGGATTTGGCTCGCTCTACGGATCGAGCCATGTCGCCGACGCGTTCAACGTGAAGTACCAGGTCTACAAGACCTCGCAGGACGTGAACACGTATGTGGACCCCTCCCTCACGAGCGCACTGAAGTAAGGCAGCGAGTCATACAGGGCCTGTTCTCGACGTGAAATCAGCGTGAACAGGCCCTGGCAGCAGAACGTCAAGGAGAACATCATGGCCGAAATCAGCCAGACCGGATGGTTTGCCGTACGCCGCGAGCTTTCGCCGCGCGGCAAGTGGATGTTGGGCATCGGCTCGTTTCTGTTGCCGGTGCTCGTGTGGTGTCTCGTGAGCTATGTGCCGTTCGTCTGGCATCCGCAAGTGTTGATCACGCAGCCGGGCAGCGTGGACTATTTCCAGCCCGGCATGCGTGTCGACAAGGCCGTGTTCGCCGACGAACTCAACCATGCGCGCGAAACCCACGCCGCGCTGCCGGAGGGCATGCCCGCGAACCCGGTGTATCTGCCCGCGCCGCACGAAGTGCTGCGCGCGTTCTATACCGCGTTCACGACACCGCCCGTCGCTCAGGACGGCGTGTGGCTGCATCAGAGCCTCTGGCACAGCGTGCAGATCATCTTCTGGGGCTTTGTGTTCTCGTCGCTGATTGGCGTGCCGCTCGGCATTGTGTGCGGCACCTATAGCGTGCTCGCACGGCTGCAGGAGCCGTTCTTCGAGTTCTTCCGCTATTTGCCGGCGCCCGCGTTCGGCGCGCTGATGGTGGCCGTGCTCGGGATTTACGACGCGCCGAAGATCGCCATTATCGTGATCGGTACGCTGTTCCAGCAGGTGCTCATCATCGCCAACACCACGCGCAAGCTCGAATATGGCCTGCTCGAAGCGGCGATGACGCTCGGCACCACGCGGCTGAAACTGCTCACGCACGTTGTGGTGCCCGGCATTCTCCCCGATCTCTATCGCGACCAGCGCATTTTGCTCGGCTGGGCGTGGACCTACCTGATCGTCGCGGAACTCGTTGGCACGAGCTCGGGCATCACGTGGTACATCACGCAGCAGGCGCGTTATCAGCACTTCGACAACGTCTACGCGGCGATCATGATGATCGGCATCATTGGCCTCGGCACCGATCTCGTGCTGGCATTCCTCGGCCGCAAGCTGTTTCCGTGGGATCGCACGCTCAAGGCCTGACGCGCGGCGCAATCGCCTGCATGTGTGCGCAACGACACGCATTTCGAAACGCATTCTGGATCATCAAGGACCGCATCATGTTCAATCCGCAAACCGTTCCCGACTATCTCCTTCAGTCCGAGGCGGTGCGCGCGCGCTTCGAAAAACTGAAAGCGCGCGAGCCGATCCTGGAAGTGCGCAATCTCACGAAGCGGTTCGTCACGCCGCAGGGCGAGCACACGGCGCTCGCCGATGTGAGCTTCACCACGCACCGGCGCGAGTTCGTGTGCGTGATCGGGCCTTCGGGCTGCGGCAAGTCCACGCTGATCCGGATTCTCGCGGGCCTCGAAGCGCAAACATCGGGCGAGGTCCGCGTGAACGGCAAGACAGTGAGCGGCCCAGGCGCCGACCGCGGCATGGTGTTTCAGGGCTATACGCTTTTTCCGTGGCTCACGGTGAAGAAGAACGTGATGTTCGGATTGCGTATGAATGGGCAGGGCAAGGCCCAAGCCGAGCGCGAGGCGCTGCAATGGCTCGACCTCGTCGGGCTGGAGCCGTTCGCCAACGCGTATCCGCACCAGCTTTCCGGCGGCATGAAGCAGCGCGTGGCGATTGCACGCGCGCTCGCGAATCGGCCCGGCATCCTGTTGATGGACGAACCATTCGGCGCGCTCGACGCGCAAACGCGCGCGAAGATGCAGGCGCATTTGCTCGATATCTGGCGCAACGTCGACATTACGATTTTCTTCATCACGCACGACCTCGACGAAGCGATCTACCTGGCGGACCGTATCCTCGTGCTGAAGGCGCATCCGGGGCAGGTGCAGGAGTTGATCGAGGTGCCGGTGCCGCGTCCGCGCGGCTACGCGCAGTTCAACACGCCGGAGTTCCTCGCCACGCGCGCGCGCCTCGACGCGCTGATTCATCCGCCGGCGCAGGAGGAACCCGAGGACGAGGCCCGCGTGCGCCCGCACATGATTCGCTTGACCGACGTGAACGACACGGTGGAGTGAGCCGTGCCGGTGCAGGCATGCATGCCTGAAGCCGCGTGCAGCGTCGGCGCTCGGCAAGCGCGTTATGGCTTGATGAACCTCAGCGTCATGCGATCCGATTCGCCGATCTCGGCATAGCGCGCGCGGTCCGCGTCGCCGCCCTCGTAGGTGGGCGGCAGCGACCAGACGCCGTGCGGATAATCCTTGGTGTCCTTCGGATTCGCGTTGATCTCGCTGCGTGCGGCCAGCACGAAGCCCGCGCTCTGCGCATGCTCGATCACGTACGCTTCGGTCACGTAGCCGGTATCGATCATCTGCTGCACGGTCGTGCCTCGCCGCGCGCGATGCTCCTCGACGCCAAGCACGCCGCCGGGTTTCAGTGCGACATAGAACGCGCGCAGGTTGTCGTCGATCTGGCCGTCCTTGATCCAGTTGTGGATGTTGCGGAACGTGAGCACCTCGTCGAACTGGCCTTGCGCCTCGAAGCCCGTGAATTCGCCTGCGCGCAAGGTGCCGACCTTGACGTTGCCATAAAGCGCCGGGGCTGCTGCGAGCTTGCGCAGGAAGGCGGCGTCGGTGTCGCGGTCTTCGGCGGCCAGTTCCGCCGACGTGCTGACATATTGCGCCTCGTAGAGATGCCCGCCAGCGTGCAGCCACGGCGCCAGGATGTCCGTGTACCAGCCGCCGCCCGGTGCGATTTCGAGCACCGTTTGCGTGGGCTCGACGCCGAAGAACTGCAGCGTCTCCTTCGGATGTCGATAGACGTCGCGCGCTTTGGCCCGCTCGCTACGCTGGGGACCGGCGATCGCGGCATCGAGTGAAGTGGCGGCCGCAGCTTGCGTCTGTGCGCCGTGTCCGGCCTGCTGGCTGGACGTCGCACATCCGGCTGCGAAGAGCGCGAGAGACGCTGTGGCAATGGCCGCAGTGCGTTTTAGCGCAAGACGTGTGAACACTCGATGACGTTGGACCGGAATCATGGGCGAGGGGTGCAGGTTGTGGATAGTCCACACGATACCCGGATACGTGCGCCTGCGCTGGCCAGCCGGTTTGGCCGAGCCAATGTTTAGCATCGTTGCCGTGGTGTCTTGCACGCCTCGCGCCATCGTCGTGAGGGCCTCACGCATTCGTGTGACGATGCGCCCGCCCCCGGCTCATGGGCACTATGCCGCGTATCCGGGATTGTGCCGGTCGAGCCGGCGAAGCAGCCCGGGCCAGGCGAGCGCGCCCGGGCTGACACCCCGCGTCACGGTGGCGATCTGCTGCCGGATGCCGTCGAGAATCGGCTGGGCGATCGGCCGAAGCTTCGAGCCCCCCGCCTGTGCGCGGACCTGAATCATGCACGCCGCTTCGAAGAAGTACATCGCGACGAACGCGTCCGCCGGCGTAGCGCCAACGGTCAGGAGGCCGTGGTTGCGCAGCATCAGATTGGTGTTGTTGCCGAGGTCGCGCACCAGCCGGGGCTTCTCCTCTTCGTTGAGGGCGATGCCTTCGTAGTCGTGATAGCCGAGCGAGGCGAGCACGCCAAGCGACTGTTGGGAGAGGGGCAGCAGTCCCGCTTCCTGGGCCGATACGGCCACGCCGTTGACCGAATGCGTGTGCATCACGCACAGCGCGTCGTCGCGCGCCTCGTGCACTGCGCTGTGAATCGTGAAGCCGGCCGGATTGATGTCGTACGGCGAGTCGGACACCTTGCGGCCTGCCAGGTCGATCTTGACGAGCGAAGACGCGGTGATCTCGTCGAACATCATCCCGTATGGGTTGATCAGGAAATGGTGCTCGGGTCCGGGTACGCGCGCGGAGATATGGGTAAACACGAGGTCGTCCCATCCGAACAGCGCGGTCAAACGGTACGCCGCCGCGAGATTGACGCGCGCGTCCCACTCGGCGGCGGTTACGGCATGCTTCAGGCTGAGATCAGATGCGGCCATATCGAGTCTCCTCAATCAATCGGTCTGAACAGCTTCGGTGACGCCCCATGGCCGTACATCTTGTCCGGGCACGGCACGCAGCGCAGGCGTAGACGAATGATCGCTCAAATCGGGCGCAGCAACTGTCGGCTAGTCGACAAGCCGCTCATGCTCTGAAGCGCTGAAATGCTCAATGCCTGAAACGATGCGCGGCGCCATGCGCCGCGCATCGAGGCGCTTACTGGTTGCCCATGGGCGCGCCCGCGCTGCCGCGGACTTCGATCTTGCTGTTCACGGTGCGCACGCCGCTCACGCCTTGCGCCACCGAAGTGGCGAGCGAGATCTGATTCTCGCTCGCGACCACGCCGCTCAGCGTGACAACGCCGTCATGCGCGCGCACGCGGATATAGGTCGACTTCAGTCCCTGCTTGCGCGCGGCGCGCAGCGCCTGGCGCACGTTTGCAGCGAGCTGCTTGTCGGTTGGCGCGGACGCGGCCGCAACGGGCGACGCTGTCGCGGCGGAAGCGCTCGAGGCGGCGCTGCCGCCTTGCGCATGCACACTCGCGCAAACGGCGAACAGCAGGGCGGCGGCAAGCCGCACGGAATGGCGAATCGTCATGTCGTTTCTCCCCAGTCAATGGATCATGTGTCGTGGTGCTCGAATCGTCGTGCGCGAGCACGCTTAGAACTTGTGATACATGCCGATCAGCACGACGTGCGGCGTCTTGTAGAACTGCGTTCCGTTCGAGGTCGAATAGGCGTTGCTCACGTTGTCGAGCGTAGGCTGCTGCGTGTACGGATACGGATAGTGGCTATAGGTGGGCGCGGTGCCGATATTGTGGATCACCGAGCCGCGCACATAGAGCGCCGTGCGCTTGGAGAGGTTGTAGTCGTAGCCGAGCGTCACGCCGTACGAGTGGTCGACCCAGCCGCCAACGGTGCGATACACCACTTCGGCGCGGAAGTCGTTGCGCTTCAGGTAGCGGTAGATGGCGCCGAGCGTATAGGTCGACGACACACGGTCGCCTTCAAGACGCGGCGCGAGGAAGCTGTAGCCCGCGGAAAGCACGTAGTGACCGGCGTCGTACAGCAGGCCGCCCGAGATGTTGTCGGTGCGCACGTATTGCGACGGATTGAGCCCGTTCACCGCGTAGTTGCCGAAATAGCTGACCGTGCCGAACAGATGGCCGTCAAAGTAGTTCACGGCGATGGAGCGGTTGGTCAGCGTCGGCGCGGTCGAGTCCGCGCTGTGCATCTGGATCAGCGCCTGGGCATTGAACGGGCCATACCACGGCGACGAGTAGCTCACCGCGTTCGAGATGTGCAGCGGCTGGTAGCTGGCGCCTGGGCCGAGGTCATAGGTCCAGCCGGCCAGATAGGCGACCGTCGAAACCGACAGCACCTCGCCGAACACGTCGATGAACAGCGGCACGCCAACGGCGTCCTGCAAACCGAACTTCACCTCGCCCGTTTTCGCCGAGCCGAGCGCGATCCACGCTTCACGGTTGAACATGGTGTTCGACGTGCCGAGCGACCCGTTCGATGCATCGAAGCCGTTTTCAAGGGCGAAGCGCACGCGGTAGCCGCCGCCGAGGTCCTCGACCCCATACATGCCGAACTTCGAGGTCCACTCGCCGCCGCTTTGCTGCACGAACGCGGTCTGCGCGCCCTTCGTGAAGCCGATCGCGTTGTCCACGACGCCATAGAGCGAGATGCCCGGCGTATAGGCGCCCGTGCTCGCGTACGGCACGCCCTGGAAGTAGTCGGTGAAGAACAGGTTCGACGGCATCTGCGCCGAAGCGGCCTGGCTCGCGGCGCAAAGCGCGGCGGCCATGCCGGCGCGGCGCGCGGCGAGCGCGAAGCGCGTCGGTTTCGAGTGGGGTCCCGTATTGTGTGCGGCGGAATGGGGCCGAAGGCTGCTTGCTGACATTTATAGGCTCTTTGGGTTGGTCAGAAACTGCAAAAGTGGCGGTGGTCACGCGCGCGGCGAGAAGTGACGGGTTCGCGTTCCGCCGCCGGACTGGTTGGGGGTCATTCAGCGCGCAAATAGCGCTCGGTCAGCGCGACGAACCACGCCGCGCCCCAGCTGAGCGCCGCGTCGTTGAAGTCGTAAGCCGGGTTGTGGACGAGGCAGCCGCCTGTCTGGCCGGTGCCGTTGCCGAGCAGCACGTAGCAGCCCGGCAGGTGTTCGGCCATCCACGAGAAGTCCTCGCTGCCCATGATGGCCTCGGGCAGCATGGTCAACGCCGCCTTGCCCGCGAGCGCCTCGATGGTCTCGATGGCGAGGTCGGTGGCCGCGCGGTCGTTGACGAGCGGACGCGAGATCGCGCGGTAATCCACCGTTGCGGTGACGCCGTACGACTGCGCCTGCAACCCGGCAATGCTGCGAATGCGCGCTTCGAGCGTGCTGCGCGTCTCGCTGTCGAGCGCGCGCACGGAAAGCTGCAACGTGACGGTCTCCGGTATCACGTTGCCGGCCTTGCCGCCCTCGATCGAACCGACGGTAACGACGGCCGCGCGCGTGGGCTCCACGTTGCGCGCGACGATGGTTTGCAGCGCCATCACGATGCTTGCGGCCGCAACGACCGGATCGCTCGCGAGATGCGGCATCGCACCGTGGCCGCCGCGGCCCGTGACGGTGACCGTCACGCTGTCCGACGAGGCCATCATGCAGCCGTGGCGGACCGCGAACTGACCCACCGGCAGGCCGGGCGCGTTGTGCAGCGCGAACACCTGATCGCAGGGAAAGCGCGTGAAGAGGCCGTCCTCGATCATGCGCGTGGCGCCGCCGAGACCTTCTTCGGCGGGCTGGAAAATCAGGTTCAGCGTGCCGTCGAACTGTCCTTGCGTCGCGAGATGATGGGCGGCGGCGAGCAGGATCGCCGTGTGGCCGTCATGGCCGCAGGCGTGCATTGTCTGGGCGACGGTGCTGGCGTAGGGCAGGCCGGTCGCCTCCTCGATCGGCAGAGCGTCCATGTCGGCTCGCAGCCCGATTGCACGGCTGGCATTGCCGCGCTTGAGCCGCCCGACCACGCCGGTGCCGCCGATTCCCGTCGTGACCTCATAGCCCCACTGCGCGAGTTGCTCCGCGACGATGGCGGCGGTGCGGGTTTCCGCGAAGCCCAGTTCGGGATGCGCATGGATGTCGCGGCGGATCGAGATGAACTTCGGTTCCGACTCGCGAAGGGCCGCGAGCAGGGTGGCGTAGTGCTGCGTCATGAGATCGATTCCCCCGTAGCCGTTCAGTGCGACGGCATTCAGACGCAGAGCCTAAGGACGATCGGACGAAATAAAAAAACAATAATTGGAATGTCTATTACCAATGGTAATATCCCCCGCATCATGAAAATTCACCAGCTTCGCGCGCTCGTTGAAGTCGCCGCAACGGGCACGCTCAAGGGCGCGGCATACCGCCTTCATGTCACGCAACCCGCTGTCACAAAAGCGATCCGCGAACTGGAGGACGAATTCGGCGTGCGCCTGTTCGAGCGCAATCCATGGGGTGTGGTCCCAACACCGGAGGGTGTTGCACTGCTGCAACGTGCACGCACGGTCGTGCGCGAGATGGAGCGCGCCGAAGAGGATCTCGCCCACATGAAGGGGCGGCGCGAAGGCCGGCTCGTGATCGGGGTGTCGCCCATTGCCGGCACCGCGGGCCTTGCGGAGGCGTTTGTCGAATTCCGCCGGCGCTGGCCGCATGTCACGATCGAATTCGTCGAGCTCGGCCTGAACCAGTTGCGCGAGCAACTACGCAACCGCGCAGTCGATCTGGCATTTGCGGCGTTTCCCGTGAATCCGGTGAGTCCGGGGGAGGATGGCGCACAGGTCAAGGCGCTCCTTGCGTTCGATGCGGTCTTCGTCACGCGCGCGAACGGGCCGTTCGCGCGGGCTTCTTCGCTGGCCCAGCTGCAGGACGCCGAGTGGATCCATACCGACGTCACCGACAACTATCCGGGCTACATTCACGCGATGTTCGAGCGCGCCGGGCTCGAACCGCCGCGGCGAGTCACGCGTTGCACGTCCTATGGCCTTTTTTACGGCCTCACGGTGCGCTCCGACGCCGTGTTTGCGTGGACGCGCCATTCGCTCGAAGAGGCCGAACTGGGCCGCGCGTTCGTTGAATTGAAGGTGGAAGAGCAGCCGCCCTCGTTGCAGCTCTATTTGTTCTCCGCGCCCGAGGCGCAGCTTACGCGTCCCGCCGAATACTTCGTCGACTGCATCCTCGACGTTACCGCGCAACGCATGGGTCAACCGCGCACGGGCGGTTTCGCATCCGCCGATTGAGCGTGCAGCGGAGCACGGCGATGCGGTTCGAGAAAGAGGGCGCCGTTCAGCGGGCCGGATGGGTCCGGCGCTTGAAGGCGTGAAGACGTGAAAGCAGCCCGCTGCTATGCGCAGGGGCTGCCGGCCGTTCGGAAAAGATGGGGGCGCAAAGCCGGCGGCGGCAAGGTCTCAGCCCCGCGCGCCGCCAACCTCGCGCGTTTATCAAGCCGCTTGCGCTCGTGCCTGCGGCAGCGGCGTGCCGAGTCCCGCGAGGCTCTGGTCCAGCACCTCGCGCGCCTGGGCGAGCACCGTACGTTTCCAGTCGTCGGTCTCGACATAGAATGCCGCGCGCAGCCGTTGCTTGATGGCCTGCGAGCGCTCGATATCGGTCCCGGGATGCTGGTAGAGCCACTGCTCCGCACGCAGGGCCTCCAGCACCTGGCGTCCGGGCAGCGTGCCGTATTCGAGCGTGAGCCCGTTGTACTCCGCCTGCGGGCACTCGCTCATCACGGCGAGATCCAGCGTTCCGCCAACGACGGTCGAACTGGAGTTTCCTTCCTCGCTGCTTGTCACATCGCCCCACCATTGCCGGGCGCGCGCGATCGATGCCGCGTCTTGCTGTCCCTTGTAAATGCGCTCGCCAACGCCTGCCGGGCCGAGGCCGGTATGCACGTCGATCCAGGCGATGCGGCGGCACTGTCGAGCATGCTCGCGCAGAATCTCGCGAATGCGCAGATGGCTCCACGTCGGCGCATCGCCCACGTAGAAGAGCCCTTGAGGGTCGACCTGCTGGCCAGCGGAAATGGCCGTTTGAAGCTTGCGCCGGCCATGCCGCAGCGCATACCCGAGCAGGCCGAGCGTGCTGGCCAGCGTGGGAGGACAGCGGCGCGGCACGAGCAGCGAAGCGATCTCGCGATAGGCGCTGTTCTGAGTGGACGATGCGCCGAAGTCGCGGAAATTGCGATTGAGGTCGACGTTCTCGTGCGTCACGCGGCGCTCCCACGAAAACCCATAGGGATTGAGCGCGTGGATGTAAAGCACCGCCAGGTCGTCGCGTTTGCAGCGCTGCAGCCAGTCGGCGTCGCGCAGCAGATCGAGCTGCACGCCCGAGCCGCAGAACCCCTCTATGCCGTGGCAACCGCTGCTGATCACGAGCAGGTTGGCCGCATCGGGTGCGCCCATGTGCGCGACGTCGATGGCAAGTTCCTCGCCGTCACGGCCGACCATGGGGTGAATGTGGTGTTGCACCGCGAGGCCGGCTTGCGCGCAGGCGGCGAGAAAGCGTTTACGCGCCTGAGCGTAGCTGAGCGAGAAACTGCCGGGGTCCAGGATCGCGCGCATCAGCCACCCACGCGCACGCGGCCGACGCTGCTCGTGCGTTCGCCGATCGTTACCGTGTCGATCTCGATTTGCGTGCCGAACTCGCTGGAAAGCGTCTGCAGCCGCTCGAGGATGCGGCGCGCCTGGCCGTTGTTCTCCACCGTGTCGAACGCGAGGCGCGGAATGCCGCGCTCGGCGTCGCGGCCGCCAAAGCCGAGTTCGATCGGGTGAAGCAGGAGCGCCTTGAGGCGGCCGTCGGCGTTGAACCGGCATTCGGCCACGACACTCTCGAACCAGATCGGCTCGGAGAAGATGCCGACCACGCGCTTCCACTCGAGGAATTCCGCAGGCGTGCCGACCTTGGGGTTGGTGACGCCCTTGGGACCGACGATAGCCTCGGCGGCCATCCATTCGATCTCCTCCCATTCGTCGCGCGGCACGATCTGCTGGCTGTTGTCCATGAAGCAGAAGTTGCCGAGCGAGTACAGCAGCGGCTTGCCGTTGTAGATTTCGATGCCGCGCAGCTGGTGCGGACCGTGGCTGCACAGCATGTCGGCGCCGCCGTCCACCAGCTTGCGCGCGAGCGCCGGCAAATAGCTGGGGACTTCGGTGGTGAAGTTGTCCGGCTCGTGCGTGTGCTGGGCGACGATCGTGAAATCGCTGGTCTGCTTGGCCTGGCGCAGGTTGCGTTCGATGTCGGCCTGATCGCGCTTGTCGCATTCGTGGACGATGCGCAGCGACCCCGGCGCCGCTTCGGGATCGACGCGATAGTGCAGCGCCATGCCCAGGTGCACGCTGTGCTGGCCGTGCAGCGCCTTGAGGAGGAAGTGGTCCTGGAAGGCTTCCTGATCGTTCAGGCGCTTGAGCACCGCGAAATCCTCCGCGCTGACGAGACGGTGTGCGGTCGTGCGCAGCGGGTTCAGGCCTGGGCGCGGCGCAACGGCGCCGAGGCCGTCGTTGGCGGGCGCGTTGCCTTCGAAGGTGGTGGCGTAGGAAATCAGCGCCACGCGCGCCTTGTCCGTGTTCAGGAACGCCGGCGCGCGCGCGGCCGCGAGGCTCGCGCCGGTGCCGGCGTGAACGATGCCCGCGTCGTCGAGGAGGCCATCGGTCATGTTCATGCCCGCCACGCCCCAGTCCAGCGCGTGATTGTTCGCGCGCGCCATCAGGTTGAAGCCGATGGAGGCGAGGTCCGCCGGGCACTCGGGGTCGCTCGTGAGCCAGGCGAAGCCGGACTGCGCTTCCGGGTGTCCGTCGAAGGTTTTGAGGTCGATCGCCGAACCTTCGTAGTTGCCGACGACAGCGTCGCCGCGGGAGAGGATCGCGAGCAACTCGGGCGATTTGCGCGCGAGCTTGGCGCGGATCGCGTGGGTGATGATGATGTCGCCCACGGCGACGACGGTGAAACCGTCGTCCACGTCGGCTTCGCGCCAGCTGGCCTGTAGCTCGAGGGAGGCGGGGCGCTGCTGGGGCGCCTTGATGCGTTGGTGCAGAGTCATATTGTTGGAGTGCGCATCAGCGCGGTTGGGTATCGCAGTTGAGAAGGTGCGAGCGCGTACGCTCGGGATCGATCAGCGCCAGGCCCAGCAGGCCGCTCGCGACGAGGGCGAGGCCAAAGCCGCCGATCACGAGTTCGAAGCCCGGCGCGATCAGGCCGCCCGCATGCTCGACGGCGCGGCCGACCAGCAGCGGCGCGACCATGCCCGCGCTCGTCATGAGGCCGATATGGATGGCGAGCAGGCTGCCGCGCTGCCGGCTCGGCGCGAAAAACGCGACGATGCTGTTGGCAAAGGCGGGCAGCAAGTTGACGAGGATGCTGCCGAGCAGGAAGAGGGCGAGCGTGCCGGCCCGGCTCGGCGAGCCGAAGCCAAGCACGGCCATGGCGATGCCGCCCAGCAGGCAGGCGAGCATGGGCGGCGCGACCAGTGCGCGCCGCACGCTTGCGCCGCGCGTGAGCGCGCGCTGCGAAGCGGTGGAGACCACGAGATTGAGCACGATGACGCCGAGCGTCGCGGCCATCACCACGTAGCCCGACTGGATGGGCGCGAGCCCAAGTCCGCGCTGGAGATAGACCGGCACCCAGCTATAAATCAGCGCCGTGGGCAGATAGCTGCAGAAGCCCGCGAGCGTCACCAGCACGAAGCTGCGATTGAGCAGCAGGCGCGGGTAAGGGGCGGTGGCGGCGGCGCTCGTTTGCGCCGCATCGTCGTACGTGCCTTCGCGGCCATAGGCCATCCACACGAGCAGCCAGACGAGGCTCACGCCGGCCAGCATCAAATAACCGGCGCGCCAGCCGAAGCGCTGGATCACGAGCGGCAACATGAGCGCGCCGGCGATGGCGCCGAGCATGATCGCGACCTGGATCAGCGCCGCCGGCACGACACGCTCGCGCGGTGCGTACCACTTGAAACACGCGTGCTGAGTGACGGCCGTACCCGGCCCGCAGCCCGCACCGAGCAGCATGCGGCTGCCAACCAGCATGGCGAAGCCGCTGCTGCGCGCCGTGAGCAGTTGCGCGGCCATCCAGACCAGTGACATCGCGGCGAGGATGTACCGCGTGGGCAGCCGGTTCGCGGCGAAGCCCACCAGCAGCCCGGAAATCGAGTACAGCACGAAGAAGGCGCTGCCAATCGAGCCGAACTGCGCGGGCGTGAGCTTGAGCTCGTCGATGATCTGCGGACCGGCGAAGGCGAAGATCGATTTGTCGAGCACCGCGATGACCATGACGATCATGAGCAGCGCGACGACGATGTATCGGCGGCCGCCGCCTGGGCTCGATTCGCTGGCACCTGGTTGCGGTGGCAACGACGTGGTGTGATCGAGCACGATGGGATCGGCTGTCTCTGTGTGCACGGCGCAGGGGGCGGCCAGCGGGCCGGCGCCGGCGGAGTGGGCTTCGGCAGGGTGCTTCTTCATGGGCGTGCGGTTGCGGTGAAACGTGTGACAAAGGTCCCGGCGCTGGGCGCCAAACCGGCGTGCCTGAGCGATGCGGTGCATGGCCATCCTCTTCAGGTGACCGCACTCTGCGGGAGCCAATATCAAACAACAATCAAAAATTTCTTATAATGATTACCAGTGTTTATCAGTGAAGGCGGCCGCTCTTGAAGCATCACCAACTCATCGCGCTGGTCGCCGTGGCCGACCAGGGCAGTTTTCACGGGGCCGCCCGGGCCCTGCACCTCACGCAGCCAGCCATTACCAAGGCGATCAAAGACCTCGAAGCGGAACTCGGCATCCTGCTCGTGACGCGCCAGGCACGCGGCGTCGTGCTCACCGTCGAGGGGCAGGCGTTGCTGGCGCGGGCACGCCTGATCGTGCGCGAGGTGCGCCGGGCGCAGGAGGAGATCAACCAGCTCAAGGGCCGTCGCGACGGGGAACTGGCGATCGGCGTCACGCCACTGGCCGGGCTGACCATCGTGCCGCGCGCCTTTGCGCGCTTTCGCCAGGCGTGGCCGGAAGTGAAGGTGGATTTCATCGAATACACCTCGGATCAGCTCGTTACCCAGCTTCGCAGCGGCAGCCTCGACTTCGCCGTGGGCGCCGCCACGGGCAGCGCCGGTGGCGTGCCCGTGGAGCATGAGGAACTCTTTTCGCTGCCGACCTCACTCGCGGTGCACCGCGAAAGTCCGCTTGCGCACGCCCGGTCGCTGGCGGAACTGCATCACGCCGAGTGGATTCACACCGATCTCACCGAGCGCTTCCCGAGCTTTCTCGTGGAGCTGTTTGCGCGGGAGGGGCTCACGCCGCCGCCGCGCGTGACGCGTTGCACTTCACAGGCGCTTTTTCACAGCCTGGCGATGGCCAACGACGTGGTGTTCTTCTGGTCGCTCTTTGCCATCGGCATGCCCGAACTGCGCCAGCGCTTTACGGCGTTGCCGCTGGCGGCCAATCTGCCGCGCCTGAGCATGAGCCTTCTCGTGCGTGAGAACAGCTTGCTTACGCGTGCCGCGGCGTACTTTATCCGTTGTATTCGTGAGGTTGCGCAGAGCGAGTGGACGGCGCTTTGAGTGGGGGTCGTGGCAGCGCACGCGCGCCGAGGCGGCAACTGGATTCTGTCGAGTACAGCGATCTGCAGTCGTAGATGCTCGGGACGAAGCGGCCCAACTGGGCCGCTTTGCATTCGCTACCAACCTGCGTGCGATCGCGGCGCACGACGCGCTATTCAACCGTATAGCCCCGGCCCGTCATGCAGGCACGCCATGCGTGCCAATAAGAAGACATTGCGTACTCGTTGTTCGCCTGGGCCTGTGCGTTGTACGCGGCTATCCCACGGCGTTCCTGACGCCGTTCCATTCCACCGGCCATTGCGCCGATCGCGGCCCCCGCCGCGGCCCCTTTGCCGGCGTCGCCGGCAATTGCCCCGGCTACGCTGCCCGCCGCCGCACCGCGCGCTGCGCCGACCACACGCTGACCGCCCGGCACCACGACGGGCGCGGGCACCGTCGCCGCGAATGCGGGATCGACGCCGCTTTGCTGCCTCGCCCAGCTATAGCAGGCCGCGTCGTCGTTCGACTGCTGGTAGGGTGACTGCCCCCTTGCGGGATAAATCACGGGCTTCGGGTACACGACCTGCGCCTGCGCAATTTCGGCCACGGCTGGCGCGATAACGGACGCCAGTGCGAACGCAGCCTGCGCGGCGAACATGAATTGTCGACGTTTGCTCATAAGTGACTTGCGGGAAAAAGTCGCCCGCACGAAGGCGGGCGAAAAGGGAGAATCCACATGAAGTGAAACGACAGATCCGCTGTTGATCGCTGCGGCTGTCATGACCATATTGCGTCTTCCCGGCAATGGCCACAATCATAGAAGTTGGAAAGTGCCAGCTACGTCGCCTCAGTTGATCTGGAATCGATATCGCTTCGCCTTACCGATTCGCACATGCGCGCGAGTTCCTGCAGGACGAACGCGGCCTGGTCTTCGATTTCGGCATTCCAGCTTCCCACTTCCGCGAGGTATTGACGCAACTCTTCGCAGAGCGCGAGCAGTTCTGAACGCTCGAGAACGGCGAGCGTGCCCGAGGTTCGGTGCAACGTTCGCTCGAGTTGTGGAACGTTGCGCTCGGCAATGACGCTTTCCAGTGTTTCAAGATCGCTTTCGGCTTGCTCCAGAAAAGCGCTTGCATAGGCTGATGGCACGCGCGGAATGTCTGGAATCTCGCTTTCGGGTGACGGGCGATGAAACGCCTTTTCCTTTGAAACGATGCCATTGCGTATCGAAGCGAGGACCGCGAGCGAGACGGGTTTCGTAAGATAGTCTGCGAAGCCCATTGCGCGCGCCTCAGAAACAACCGTATGCCGCGTGCTTGCGCTGATCGCGTAAACCGGGATATCCAGAGCGAGCGTATCCATCTCGCGAAGCAGTTCGAACCCGTTCATATCGGGCATATCGATATCGGTCAGCACAGCATCGACACGACTGTTCGATAGTGTCCTCAATGCCTCGTAACCATTGTTCGCCTGGAGCACGCTGGCGCCCAAGACGGAAAGTTGATCGCGAAGCAGGCTACGGTTCAAGACATTGTCTTCGGCGATCAAGACGCGCAGGCCCTTTAGCGGCTTCTCGGGCGCCTGGCCGACGCACGCATCGATGAACGGTCCAGGCAGCGGACCACCCGATATCGCGCCAAGCAGCGCAGCCTGAAATCCTGCGCGACTGTATATCGAGACATCGTGGCCTTCGTCCGGCCGTATCGAGGCGATTAGCGGACCCTGCTGCTTTACCCAAACGATCGAGGCTGGCGCTGGCCACCAGCGAACAACGTCGTCTGGAGAAAATTCTTCGGTAACAACGAGGCATTCGAATGCCTCGCTGTCGAGCGGCTCGCAGGTGTCCCGTATGGCCGCGGGCGGACTGCCCGTCCAGTCGAGATGGTTCAGCAGCGTTTCATAATGCTCAGGTGCGCGAAATAAAATCGCAGTTCGGGGGACTGGCGCGCTCGCGAATGTATCGGCGTCGCTGCCGGCATCGGAAGCCCTGAGGGGCAGGTTCACCGTGACGCGCGTGCCTACTCCCGTCATGCTGTCAAGCTTGATCCGTCCGCCCATGAGTTCGCAGAGTTTCGCGCAGATCGAGAGACCCAGCCCGGTGCCCCGTGCATTGCCCAGGCGGTGTGCTGCCGCCTGCGAGAACGGTTGGAAAAGACGATCGCGCTGGTCCTCGGGAATCCCGACGCCGGTATCCGAAATCTCGATGGCAACGCCGTCATTCGACCATCGCGCACGCAGCACCACCTTGCCGGTGTGCGTGAACTTCAGCGCATTATTCAGCAGATTGTTGATGATCTGCGACACGCGCACCGCGTCGAAATAGAGCTCAGCGGGAATGCGCCGGTCGAGAACGGCGTGCAAGGTCAGCCCGCGCTTGGCCGCCTCGCGTGCGTGCGACGCCGCGATCCCGTGCAGCAGGTCGGCGAGTGACCCAGGCGTTTCTTCAATACTCAATGCGCCAACATCGATTTTCGAAAAATCGAGTACGTCGTTGACCACCTGCAACAGACCGTCTGACGAAACCTGCATCGCGCGAACGCGTTCTCTTTGTCCGGCATCCAGTTTCCCCAAAGCAAGCAATTCGATATTTCCCACCAGCGAGGAAAGCGGCGTTCTTAATTCGTGGCTCATCGATGCAAAGAATGCGAGTTTCGCTTTCGCGGCTGCATCGCTGGCGAGCTTGGCTTGCCGCAACAACTGCTTCGAGTGGTGGTGCTCGGTCATGTCTACGATCGCACAAAACAGCACCGGCTCCTGCCTGACTTCGGCAGGCGCATAGGTGATCTCGAGGTGAACCGGATCACCGTCTGCCAGCTTCAGGGTAAATGGCATCTGGACTATGCCGGATTCGCTCGCGCTCGGCGTCTGCGCGCCGAAATGCGCGTCGAACACGGCGCGCAGACCATGAGGCAGGCGCGTTTCTCCCGGCAAAATGCCCAGAACCTCGCGCGCAATCTGGTTTGAAACGATGATTTCCAGCGTCTCGCGCCGCACGATGCACAACCCTACGGGGTTCGCATGCACGAGAAGATGGTTGAGCATTTCGCTCTCGAGCGCCCGCGAAGCTTCCTCGTACGTCACCGCGAGGAAGCGGTAGTTCCAGTGGCGGTACATGGCGAAAAGGAGAGTGAGGACCACTGCCGTTACGGCGCCGATCAACTGCAACTCGCCGGCCATTTTCTGCAACTGTTGCCCGGGCGGGAGCACGAAGACGAGGCGGCCGAAGTCGGCAGTCAGCGGTGTGAGCCGAAGCGCCCAGCCATAACCGGGAATCCAGTGAAATACACCGTCCTGACGGCCCTGCAGCTTGTGGTCGAGCAGTCCGGCATTGACCTCATCTCCGGAACTGGCCAATGGAGCGTCAAAGCGGTCAAAGAGAATCGCATCCGGAACGGCCAACCCCTCTCTTGCCGGCTGGAGCAAATCTCTCAGCGCGATGCGTGTTAGCGCAACGGCATAGATCCGGTTGCCTTTCGCGATCAGGGACGCGCCGATCATGTCCGGTCTATCCCGTGATTGCCCAGAAGGTATCGTTAGCCAGACGACACGTTTTTCCCGCGCCGCCTCCAGCAGATCGATTCTCGCGGCGCGGTACTGATTGAGCACTGCGTCCACGATCATCGAAGTCTGCGTCGACGAATACCTCGGTTCGTCGCGCGATCGCGCCGAATAAGGGGTGACGTATCGGTACGCTGCCCCGTCAGCAACCGAAATCATTTCGATAGCTGGCATCTGCCCCGCCGCGAGCAGGATGCGCACCGCCTCGTCGCAGCTCTGCCGAAGCACAGCGTCCTGGCGCGATGACGGCGAAACGCGCACGCATACACTGTTCGCACGATCTCCGGAGTCAGGATGGAAGGGATCGTTGGCGCGCAGGCCAAGTACGAGGTTGGAAGCCGTGAGGGCGCTGCGGCGCTCGAGCACCGCATCCACCACGCTTTGCTCATAAAGTCGTGCGAGTTGTTCCTGTGCGCGCAGCGAGGCGTTCAGCCGTACGGCGATCGCCACCGCCGCACAGGCGAGTGTGCATAGCGCGAGCAGGGCCACAACGATTGAAAAGACACGTCTTTCGCGCTGCAGGTTTTTCTCGACGGAATCGAAGGTGCGCAGGGGTGATTCATCGCGTCGAGGTGTCGTCTTCTTCGTCATACGAGACCATGGTCACGCGCATAGGTGATCAGGTCGGCGTTGTTGGCGATATTCAGCTTCTGCATGGCGGAGCGCTTCTGGGCCGCGATCGTCGCGAGCGATCGATGAAAGGAGGCCGCGATGCTCGTAAGCGAGTCGCCGTTCGCGAACATGCGCACGACTTCGATTTCCTTGGGGGACAAATTGCACGCATTTGCACCGGGGCGTCCACCCGCGCTGAGGATCCTGTTCGCAACGGCCGGGGAAAGATGCGGGCCAACGCTGCCCGATATCGCGTTCAGACAGATTCGTTTCAGAATTTCCGGGTCTTCCGATTTGCCGACAATGCCAGCCACGCCTTCCGCCTTGATACAGGCCAGCAGACCGCTGTTAGTGAGCATCGTGAAAACGACAATGGGTGTATCGGGATGACGGCCGCGCAGACGCTGGATCAGGCGCAGACCGTCTTCGCTGCCCGGTGCGCGCTCCATCGAAAAATCGGTCACGACGAGATCGAAGCGTTGCCGTTCGAGTGCTTCATAGAGCGCGTTGCCGGACTCGCATAGCTCAACGACTTGATAGCCGATGGTACTGAGTACATCTCTGATCGCTAGACGGACCATCGGGTGATCGTCGGCAATCGCTGCCGATAAGGTTTTGGATTGTAGTTGATGAGTCATCTACATGATGGCCGTGCAGATAACACTCTGTCCGGTAAAAATGGTGATTAAGACCGCATAAGCATCAAATGCGATCTGAGACGAAGTAGACATATCAACCAAATAAGGGTCGATACCCAGGCTGTGAAATATCGCCTCATTGCCATGTGACGATTTTTTTAGTTTACCTGAATGCGGGTTTTCCCGCACTTTCGGGAACAATGTCACGCTGCGCGCCGGTGTTTCAAGTGCCCCGTCTTCTATCGCGCCGACGCGCGCAGAAGTCCCTTGCTCGCGGATTGACCGCGTCGGCGAGCTGGTGCCGATATGCCAGACGAACGGAGTAGCCAATGAAGAAGCGCGGTAGATGAGAGCGGTCCCGAGATCAGATTGCCCTGTGCGTCGAGATCGCCAAACCGGGCGAGCCAGGCGAGTTGGCTGGGGTTCTCCACACCGTCGACGGCTACGCAAATTCCGAGGTCGCGCGCAAGGCTGACAACGCTTTTCAAAATGGCGGCCGATGTTGGATCGTGCGGAAGACTCTCCGTGAACCGACGGGAAAATTTCAGCCCGCTGACTGGCAATGCAATCAGGCTCGTGAGGGTCGAATGCTTGAGGCCGAAATCGTCGAGAACGACGGAAATTCCCATACGCCTTAGGACCGACAGTCGAGCAATGAGGTTGCCGGTGACGTCCCGAGCCGCGGGCTCGCGCATCTCGAACCTGATTCGGGCGGGCTGAACGGCATGTTGCCGGATACCGCGCGCAACCAAAGGGGTGAACCGGTCATCGAGAAGTTGATCGGTCGATATGTCGATGCATAGCGCCACCTTGTCGGGCGTGCAGCACTGCCAATGAGCGAGGTTGGCACATCCGTCGTTGAAGACGGTCTCGAAGTCCGGCACTGCCAGCACAGCGGGCTCAGCATTGCGCCGGGCAATGGCCTCGGCTCCCGTCAACACACCGGATCGCGCGGAAACGATCGGTTGGTATTCGACCAGCGATCTGCCGACCGAGGCGCTACTCGCACACTCAGGCGCATCGTTCCCGGTCGGACGCTCCCCAGACGAATATGCACGCTTTGCTTCGCGCCACAAGCCATTGATCATTCCCCGTCTCCCCTGTGTGGAATTTCATCTCGTCGGGAGAATAGGGCGAGCCCATCTTCCGGGCTATCACAGGAATCAGAAAGGGCGCTCCCGCACTTTCTGATTCCTGTGATAGCGACGCGATGCCGCGGCGCGTAATTTACCGACCTGATGGAACGATTGACACCACACATATTGCTATTCGCGATGTGTGTCCCAACGCAAGGGAACGACTTAGATGAACGGGAACGATCATTCAGCGGCTTCGCGAAGGCGGACTGGCCGGCTCGCCGCGCTCCTGTCGAGCGTCCGCCACGCTTGCAGCCCTATTCGGCAGTGGCATCTCGCGCAGTGGAGCGGCAGGATCCGCGCCGCGGCGCATCAACTCACGCTGACACTGGCCGTGGCAGGCGCCAGCCAGGCGCATGCACAGCCACAGGCGATTCCCACTGACGGATGGGCTCGCATATCCCCGAATGCAGGCTATGGATTCGGTTTCAATATGGAGGTGGCCCGATCCAGGGAACATGGCGATACCGCACCAGACAAATACGACCTGCTCTATACAGAGCAGGCGCAAAGCATGGACGACCGGGCTTCGCGCCGGGAAACCGGAAGTCGTTCTGCAGTTGCACCACTGGGTCGCGCAAGAATTGACCCGGTGCTGAGCGACCTGGGAAACGCGGGGGTGATGACGATCACGCTGGGACTGAGGGAGGCGGTGCCGATGATGGTATTCACGGGCGCCGTGTCGAATCGATGCATGGGACGCTACCCGGATTGCGGCCAGGATCGCCTCAGCTATGAACCTCTATCGCAGCCGCAGATGCCATGAAATTCGAATCGAAGCAAATGCAATATTGGGCTGAGCGTACGCGTAGCGTCAACGCTTTAGCCCGCTCGGGGCGATATCTGGCGGCTGGCGTCGCACTTTTGGCGCTGAGTTCGCCAACTTTCGCCTCGGTTTCGCGAGGGACCCTCGAACATGCCGCAGATTTCATTTCGTGGGTGGTTCTCGCCGTCGTACCGATTGCCGGAATCTACGTATTTTGGGTTCTTCATATCTTGCCGGAAAGAGTGGCAAGAAAGAAGCAGCATCCGCAATTGGAGGCGATTCACGCGTTGTGCCTGCTGTCACTGTTCTTTGGCGGTCTTCTTTGGCCATTGGCGTGGCTCTGGGCGCATACCAAGCCGGTGTTTTACCGGGCGGCCTACGGCACAGACAAACTGCCACCGGAAGATGCCGACGCTCCGGCAACGCCGGTTTATGCGCGCGAGCAAGTCTGTGCAGTCGCCAATGAGAAGGACAAGGTTTAGATGGAAGTTTTGATTCTGGGTATCTACGCGTTCTGCGTATGGCTAATCTTCTTCAAGTTCAAATGGTTGCCGTGGAATCCGGTCTCCATGGTCATCGCATTCACGTTGCCTGTCATTGCGCTCGCAACGATCATTCTTTCCCTCAACGTCATGGCGCCATCGACGCATGACGTCAGAGTGGTCGGCAAGGTCCTGCAGGTCGTGCCGCAGGTCAAGGGGCGCATTGTCGAGCTTCCGGCAGAAGGTAACAGGCACTACCGCAAAGGCGATGTCCTGCTTCGTATCGATCCCACGCCGTATGAATTGTCGGTCGCGCAACTGGAGGGAAGACTGCATGCCGATGACGCAGCCGTTGCGCAAGCCGACGCTTCGAGCCGGCAGCTTGCGGAGTCCGTGCGCCGCGAAGCGGGGAAGGTGAGCACCGTGCAAGCCTCGTTGTCGCTCGCGAGGCAAAGAGTGAAGGAGCAGGACGCATTGCTTGCGGCGGGGGCAGGCTCGAAGTTCGATCGCGACGACGCCATGGCGCGGCAGAGCGAGCTGGAAGGCCAGTTGGTCAGTGCGCAGGCTGAGGAAGGCGAGGCAAAGGCGAAGCTCTCGGCGCAAAGCCAGGGTGAGTTCGCCGCCATTGCTGCCGCACGGGCACACCGCGCGGAAACCGTGAGCCTGCTCGACAACGCCAGGTGGGAGCTATCCCAGACCGTTTATCGCGCCCCGGCGGATGGCCGGGTCGTGAACCTGCAGGTACGCGTCGGCACGATGCTGGTCCCCCTGCCGTTGACGCCTGCGTTCAGCTTCGTTGAGGACGACCAGGAACTGATTGCTTTCTATGGTCAGAACGAGCTGTACAACGTGCGGCCAGGCGACGTGGCCGAAGTGTACCTCCCAACGATGCCAGGAGCGATTCTCGAGGCGAAAGTGGACTCGATCGTCTGGGCGCAGTCGCAAGGGCAATTCCCTCAAGGCGGGCTGCTTCCCAACACCGGTTCGGTCGCCGCAGCGCCGAATCGCTTCGCCGTCAAGCTCGCACTGGACGATCCATCGAAGTGGCCGCTCCTCCCAGTCGGCGCGCTGGGCGCAGGGGCGATCTATACGCAGCATGGTGAGGCGATCCAGCTCATTCGTATGGTGTTTCTACGGGTGAGCTCAAGGCTGAATTATCTCGTCCTCAAGCTGCATTGAAGGAATGATTGTGTCGTCGTTGATTCTTAAGAAAACCTGTTCAGTTCTGCTTGCGATCCCTTTTGGATTGCTTTCTGCTTGTGCGCTCGACACGCCACCCAAGACCAGCGACCTCGCCGCTCAGGCGGTTCCATCGCTCGACAGCCGGCGCCAATGGGCCAATCGTGGCACGCCCGGAGATCGCGCCGACGGATGGCTCGCCGGCTTCGATGACGCGCAATTGAACCGGCTCGTGCGCGAAGCGATCGACCACAACGGAGATCTGGCCATTGCCGCGATTCGCGTACAGCAGGCCGAGGCGCTCGCGACCGTGCAGAGCAGCGGGCTGCTTCCAGCCGCGGGCGCGAGGGGCAGGCTGGGTGAATCCGAGTCGCAGATCGTTTCGGTTGGCGCGAGCTGGGAACTCGATCTCTGGGGGCGTATCCGCGCGCAGTCACGGGCGGCGCAATCCGAACGCGCCGCGACGCAAGCCGATTATGTGTGGGCACAGCGGGTCGTGGCGGCAACGACTGCCAAGGCCTGGTTTTCACTCATCAAATGTACGGAACTCGAGAGCGCGCTCAAGCAGATCGTCGAGGTTCAGGCGCGGCTTGTCGGGATAGAAGGGCACCGCGTGGTCATCGGCGCAGCCCCGCAAACGGAGCTCGAGGAAGCGCGCAACGCGCTGAGAGTGAATCAGGATGCCCTCATCAAGGCGACTCAGGCGAGAGTCCGAGCCGCGCAAGCGCTGGAATTGCTGCTAGGCCGCTATCCGGGTGGGGAAGTCGAGGCCGAGCCGTCATTGCCGGCGTTGCCGCCCGCGCCACCTGCGGGCTTACCTGCGAACCTCGTCGAACGCCGGCCTGACCTTATTGCGGCGTCGCATCGTGTTGCGGAGGCGTTCGACCAGCGTCAATCGGCGCAGGCCGCGCGATTACCCAGCGTTTCCATCGACGTTGCGATCACGGGAATCCGAAGCGACGTGCTGTCGCTCATGGACTCGAGCAGTCCGGTCAAGGGCGTGAGCGCTTCATTCCTTGCACCGATCTTTACCGGAGGCAAGCTCAAGGCCCGGGCTGATTACTATACCGAAGCGCAAAAGGCAGCAATCGTCACCTATGACAACCGCGCGCTGGAGGCGCTGAGCGAAGTCGAAGCGGGGCTTCAGGCCGAGACGAGTTACAAGGCGCGGGTCGCGGAGTTGCAGGCGCGTGTCGAGGAATGCCACACGTTGCTGGTTCGGGAGGAGGCGCGTGTCTCAATCGGATCAGCGGATGAGCGCGGCGCGTTGAAGAGCCGGCAAACGCTGCTGCTCTCAGAGGCGGATCTACTCAGCGCGCGCGCAGACCAGCTCAACGCGCGTATCGACCTGGTGCTCGCATTGGGTGGCGACTGGCGCGAGGCGGGTGAAATGCGCGCGCAGGGGGGCGGCTTCTCGCCCCCGGACTTTCCAGATGCGAGCCTCGCGGCGAAATCGCAGAAGAGCGGGATTCATGAAAGCGATGCCGCGCAGTAAGCACCCAGGGATCGGGGAGCGCGGGATGCGCGAGGGAAGGCTCCGTTGTTCATTCGCAGTGCCGCGCATTGTGAACGTGGCGGTCGGGGCCGTCCTGCTATGGCTGGCCATGGCAACGCCGGCGCAAGCGCAGGAATTCTCCCTGCTCGGCGGCGGGTCGCGAGCCAGCAGCATCAACACCTATACCTGGGCGTTCAGCTACCAGGAAGGACTCGGCAAGTCCATGGCGACAAGCTTCACGTGGCTTAACGAAGGACATATCCCGAATCATCACCGCGACGGGCAGCTCATCCAGTTCTGGGCGAGGGTGCCGGTAGGCAGTCCGCAGTTCGTGCTGCAAGCCGGGCTCGGACCGTATCGCTACTTTGACACGACCACCGGGGAGCCAGGCGGCAGTTATTCGGATGTGCACGGTTGGGGCATCGTCTACAGCGTACGCGCTTCCTGGTATGCATCCAACCGCTGGGTCACGCAATTGCAGGTGAACCGTGTCCATGTGCAGCAAGGCCCGGACTCGATGGGCGTGATGCTTGGCGTGGCCTATCAACTGGACGCACCGGATGCGCCGGGACCCCGCGACTGGGCAGCGAGTTCTTCGAAGAAGGTGACCAGCAACGAGGTTGCCCTGTATCTCGGCAAGACTATCGTCAACTCGACCCGTTCGCCGGACGCATTCGGCGGCGCCATCGACTATCGGCGCAATCTCACGGACAACGTGGACTGGACGCTTGGATATCTGCATGAGGGCAGCACGAAAGTCGCCCGGCGCGATGGCGTGACCAGTCAGCTATGGCTCACGCGCGTGTTTCTCGACGATAAGGTTACGCTGGGCGTCGGGGCGGGTGCCTACTATGCGATCAACGAGAACGAAAACAGTGCGTCGCCGGGCCCCGGGGCCGGCAAATTCTCTGGAATCGTCACGATTGCCGGCTCCTGGCGCTTTAGCCCCAGGTGGGATGCTCGAATCGAGTGGAACCGCGTCGTGACGCGTTACGACCGCGACACCGACGTTATCCTGACTGGCATTGGCTACCGGTGGTGAAGTCAAATCTCAGACTGCTGTTTGTTGAATCAGTGTGGCCGGTTGCAGTTTCCATGAATCGAATCACTGATCAATTCATGTAGGAATACTTGGTTTTATTTCATTGTGGACATCCCGGTCTGTTGAACTTTGGCGCACCTGGAGTGAAGCGCAGTCAACGAAAATTTTTCGGTAGAATTGAATGAAGATCCGTATTCTCCCTGTCTTGGCAGTCGCAGTATTTTTCGCCGGTTGTACGACGGCATCTCGTCCCGCGCACAATCTGGAAGCCGTCAAGTTGTCCCATGATCAGGTGGGCTGGGGCGTTCATTGCCACGGCCTGCTCGAAAGCAGCAAGACCTGTTTCAAGGTTGCCAGGAGGGTTTGTGCTGGCAAATCTGTGCAAGTGGTCTACGCATTCGATCGGCTCGAAAGCGGCTTGGGGCCAAAGGACGATGCTCGTGATCTCGTATTCATATGTGGCGTGCCGGCCCAGCCTGCAGTCGACAACCGCGAATGGGTGACGGTGGCGCCCAGTGCGCCGTCGAGCACGATGTAGCGCTTCAGAGCGGACAGCCGCCCGCAGCAAGGCGGCAAGCCGGGCGTTTTTCGCTTTCCATATCAATTTTTCTGCGCACGTGCCGTAAGAAGGGGTTTGACTGTTCAAGGCTCGTGACCCATGTCGTTCACATCTCTGCGACGCAAATTCATCGTTTCCGCTGGCGCACTCTGTCTCGCCGCCTGCGCTGTACCGCCTACGCCTCAATCGAGTACGCTGCCTCCTGAAGCGCGAGCGCGAACCCTCGCGGCAATTTCACATTTCATGTCTGACGGCGATGCGGACAACTTCGATTCTGTATCGAAGGGTTTCGATGCGCCCCTGTATGAAACGGAGCGCAACACCACGGTCGGAGGCACAGTCTTCGTTACATACCGCGGATTTCAGAAGAGAAGTGATGCCTTCTCCATCGATTCTACTTACCGGCAAATCTGGAAGAACGCTTATAGCCGGCATGCGACTGTGTCTTCTACTTTGCATTTGCTGATTAGCCACGATTTCTGCCTGACTCCTGACGGTTTCAGGCAAGCGTTCGGCAATCAAGTGGATAGGCTCGCCGATGGCAAAGGCAAGTATTCGGGCCTTGTGACGAGCAAGAACCTCGCGATGGTCGCATTCACCGACGACGGTAGTTGTGTAAAGTACATCGACATTTTCGCTCGCCACACGCCTGAACCCAAAGCGACGGCGACTGAATCGCACTGATCGGCAGGGATCCACGTCGGCTCGAACGACTGTAATTGCGCCGGAGCCGACGTTGGACGTCCCAAACCCCTGGCGTTGCGTTCACCGTGACGGCTAGTGCTTCAGGTTGTCGGAAAGCGGCCGGGCTCGGCGTGTCGCGAGGCACCATGCGGCCCATCACGCGTTCCTCGGTACAGTGGCAGCGACCGCCTGACTTGTGAAGGAAAACGCGAAGGCGTGGGCTAGTACCCGCAAGCACACAGCCTGTCGTGGCAAACGTAACTATTCCGTCGAACACGCCTTTGCCGCTCGCACGTGGTTCCAGGGACCCGTTGAAGCGGCAGGTGCTGGACGATCCTGTAAAGGCGCCGGGTGGGCGCGTTTAGCCAAGCGCTAAATGGCCCGGACCGTCGGACAACGACGTGCGCACATTCGTCAGACTCATCAACCCGCGTTGGCCTCGTTCCGTTAGGCCGAATGTGGTCGCGCCAACACATGGCTGGAATAACGCTGCCCGGTGGCGCGTATAGCTGAAGCACTTCGCCAAGACGCGATGCTCGAGTCTTCGTATGCGCTTAGAGAGTGAAAAAAAGGGGCGTGCCATGAAGGAATCCAACGAACAGGAAGACATCCGGCTTCTCGTTGCGTTAAGGGCTGAAGCGGGCAAATATAACGGCATCAGCGAGCGCAGAATGTCAGGCTGCACGACGTTTGCGCTGCACGGGAGCATAGCGGCCTGCGTATGTGGAAATCTGATTGCCCTCAAGCTCCCTGAACTCTCTGTCGCCGCGTTGCTACAGACTCCCGGTTGCCGCTCGTTCCAGCCATTCGGGCAATTGGCATCACCACATTGGCTGGCTTTTACGGTGACAAGTCCCGCGTTCGAGGCGCTAGACCAATTGTTCGAGGAGGCCGTGGCCTTTGTGCAAGAATCAAGCGACGGCTGAAGGCACGAACCAGGGTGTAGACGGCACTACGTTCGCCCGGCCGACTTGCCCTCGTCCACGAGTGTGCCGATTTGTATAGACGGGCCTTATTCGGCGTTGACTGGTTGCCGCTCTTGTCCGCGCGTCCGCGAACGTGACAATCCCTCGGCGGGTGATGTAAAGCCTGAAGTCAATACCGACGCCAAAAGTTGAGAGAGATCTCACTGATGAGACTGTCCCCGAATTCGGAACCTAATCAGCGATTCGCGATTCGCTCTATTCCAGCCGGTCGAATCGTCTAGCTCGATCGCGCCGAATTCGGGAACAGGTTTGCAGCTCGCGACATCTATTTCCGCGAGTGCAGGACGGTGACCAGGCGCTCGGTGCGCCGGGCGACCTTCCCGCCCCTTCAGGAGACTCAGATGAAAAGCATCCGCTGGCCGTTGCTCGCCGCGCTTGCGCTCGCAAGCGCTACCGGTTTGGCGCAGGGTTCTGGCCCGACCGATCCGCAGATTGCCGCTATCGTCGTTGTGGCGAACCAGGCCGATATTGATGCCGGCAGGCTCGCCGGATCGAGAACGCAGTCGAAAGACGTCAAGGCGTTCGCCGAACTCATGGTCGCCGACCATACCAGCGTCAACCAGGCGGCCGTTAGCCTCGTACAGAAGCTCCACGTTACGCCCGAGTCCAGTCCGACCAGCGACAGTCTGAAGCAGGGCGGTGAAACCAATATTGCGGCCCTCAAGCCACTGCAAGGTGCACAGTTCGATCGTGCGTATATCGATCATGAAGTTGCCTATCACGAACAGGTCATCGACGCACTCGACAAGACCCTGATCCCGAGCGCGAAGAACGCCGAACTGAAGGCACTGCTCGTGAAAGTCCGGCCTGCGTTCGTCGCGCATCTGGATCACGCAAAGCGCGTGCAGGCATCGCTGGTGACTGCGCAATGAGCGGCCTACGACGTATCTTGCCGGGCGTCTGGGCTATCCTGTGCATGGTTGACGCCGGGCCCGCGGTTGCGAAGACCTGGGTCGTGACGATCGAGCAGATGCGCTTCGTCCCGTCGACGCTGACCGTGCAGCGGGGGGACAGTGTCGTGTGGGTTAACAGGGACCTCGTGGCACATACGGCGAGCACCGATGCAAAGGCATTCGACTCAGGCAGCATCGCACCAGAAGCGTCCTGGCGAGATGTGATGAGCGAGCCCGGCCGTCACCCGTACGGGTGCCGCTTTCATCCAGCGATGCGTGGCACACTGGTCGTCGAGCCGACACCATGACAGAGCGAGGCGCTGCAATGGCCGACGTGCACCAGAGCGGATTGACGGATCCGGATGCGGATATCGTGCGCCGCATAATGGCGGGCGATCTCGCGGCTTTCGAGCTATTGATGCGCCGCCACAACCGGCGCCTGTACCGGCTTGCCCGCGCCACGCTGCGCAACGACGCCGAAGCGGAAGACGCGTTGCAGGACGCGTATCTGAAGGCCTTCAGGGCGCTCGCCGGATTTCGGGGCGACGCCGCGCTTTATACGTGGTTGTCGCGCCTCGTGCTCAATGAATGCCTCGGCAGGATGCGCCGTGCGGCTCGCCGCCAGAACGTCGTGCCCATGCTGCCGGATTGTCCCGACGACGAGCAGATGACTTCCGATATGAACCCGTTGAACACGCGTGACGACTACGCCCCCGACCAGTCGGCCTCGCGCGCGGAGATCCGTGCGCTGCTGGAGCGCAAGCTCGATGCACTGCCTGTGGGCTTTCGAACGGTGTTCGTGCTCCGGTCGGTTGAGGAGCTAAGCATCGAGGAAACGGCACAGAGCCTGGGCATTGCCGAGGCTACGGTTCGAAGCCGACACTTCAGGGCGAGGCAAATGTTGCGTGAATCGTTGATGCAGGAACTGGAGCGGCTGGGCCCGGACCTGTTCGAGTTCGGCGGCCGGAATTGCGACCGAATCGTCGCAGCCGTACTCGCCCGGCTGCGACGATCAGGGTAGTGTGGAAATGCTAAGGAGTGCGGTGCATTGGCATCCGCTAACCGGGGAAAGCACCAGCTTCCGGTTCTGCAGCGTGTCGTCGAGCAGGTACATCACGCGGTCGTACTGCACCGTGAGCGACTTCGTCACGCGCCGCGTCTCACGCCAGGTGAGCAGGGCGTCCAGATCCTCGTCCTCACGCAACGGCCGGTGCGCATCGAACGTGCTCCTTGGCGGCTTCGCAAAGCGCACGTTACAGGCCCGCATGAAAGCGGGCGCATACGCATTGGCGTCGGCGACCGTGCTGATGCCACGCAGCCTCAGCTCCTTGACCAGGCGGTCCTGCAGCGTCAGGTGCGCGCGCTCCACACGGCCCTTGGCCGGGCTGGAGTTCGCGCAGAACGTGTCAATGTTCAGCTCGTACATCGCGCGCCCGAAGTGCGTCACGCTGCGCCCGGTTTTGCCAGCGCTCACGCTGCGGAACACGCTGGCCTTGTCGCTGTACAGCGCCACCGGCTTGCCGTAACGCTCCAGATACGCACGCGTGGCCTCGAAATCACGTCCGTTCATCGTTCACCCCTGGTCGACGCCTCACGCGAGCGTTTGGGACCTACAACAGA